>NZ_JBYFCC010000011.1:0-128485 GCF_057652995.1 Flavobacterium sp. T50_26 | reverse complement strand
AGCCCACAGTGAGGAGGCACGACGAACGAGGACTTGCAGCGGATAGCCCGACCCGAAGCTTGTCGGAGGGGCACGCCCAGATGGTTCGTTTCAGGTTTTAAGTTTCAGGTTAGGTGTTGATTTCTAAGTCTTTGATGTAGTCTTCGTGTTCGTAGAAGAAGTATTCGAAGGATTCCATTTTTTCTGCAAAAAAGCTGAAAATGGTGTTCCAAGTTGATTTGTTGTTGATGCTAATATTGTCGATTTCGACCCAAATACGGCTGATGATTTTTCCATTTTCAAGGTGGAAATTTTTTTCGAAGATGGCGTCTTCTAAATAATTTTCAGTGAGGATGGTTTTGAGTGATTCGATTTTTTCGAAATAGATTTTTCGGTGCTCTTCGTCTTTGGGTTCGATATCTAAAGAAACCATGGCTTTTTTGTTATCGACATGAAATTTGAAGGTTACATCTTTAATTTTAGTGTTGTAGAGCAACCATTTTCTAGGATATTCCTGTGCGAAGGTTATCCAAAATTCACGTTTTATTTTTTGTGCTTCTTCTTTGCTGAACATTAGTTGATGAGGGTTGCTTTGATTTTTATATTCAAAAGTGGAAATTCTTTTTTGTCTGTTTCTTGACTAGCGATTTCATCCATTACTTCAAAACCTTTAGTTATTTTGCCGAAAACAGTGTGCTCATTGTTTAAATGATGGGCTCCATTTTTATTTTGAACGAAATAAAATTCGTAAGGATTACTTAATTTTTCAGGGTTTTCTTCCCATAGTCTCGCGGCAGCTAAGGCTCCGTAATGGTGTTTGAGTGTGTTGTTGAATTCGGGCGGAATGAGGTATTTGCCAATGTTTTTTCTATCTTTTTTTGTAATTGATTCATCTGAACTTCCACCTTGTATGATGAAATTTTTAACAACCCGATGAAAATAAGTGGTGTTGAAGTATTTTTTTTTGACTAAATAGATAAAATTGGCACGATGAAGTGGAGTTTTATCTGATAATTCAATTTCGATATTTCCATATTCTGTTTCGATAAGAACTTTGTTTTCGGGATTTCTTTCGCCATACCAGGTTAAAAAATCGACTACATTTTCGTCTGTAAGAACTATTGTTTCTAAATCATATTTTGGCTTTTGAGCACTATTTTTTATGTTTACTGAATCATTTTTTTGCTCTCTATTTTTTTCTGTAGTATCTTTAGATTTATTTTCACATGAAAATAAAATAGATATCGTTAAAAAAAGGAGTATTGTATGGAATTTCATAGTTTTTTAAAATATGTTCCAAAAATAGCAAAAGAATCGCTTCCTGCTACAAGTGCTCATTTAAAAATGGCTCCTTTGTTTCGACAAGAGTTATTGAAGGACATTGATTATGATTCCTATCAACCTAGAAAAGCAGCGGTTTTAATGCTTTTTTATCCTAAAAATAATGAAACGCATTTGGTGTTGATTGTTCGGAATACGTATCCGGGCGTTCATTCTTCACAGATTGCTTTTCCGGGTGGGAAAGTAGAATTAGAAGATGAGTCGTTGGCTCACACTGCTTTGCGTGAAGCAGAAGAAGAAATTGGTGTGGATCGAATGCATGTAGAAATCGTTAAATCGTTTACAGATGTTTACATTCCGCCTAGTAATTTTTTGGTTTCGCCTTTTTTAGGAATAAGTCAAAAAGAATTGGAATTTGTGATGCAAGAAGATGAAGTTGCCGGAATTATCGAATTGTCGTTACGTGATTTTTTGGATGATAATAATGTGGTTATGAGAAAATTAACCACATCGTATGCCAATGAAATTGATGTTCCTGCTTTTTTGGTGAAAGAACATGTTGTTTGGGGTGCTACCGCTATGATGATGAGTGAGTTAAAAGAAACTATTAAAATGGTACTTTAATTGATTTGATTTTTATAAATTCGCAATCAATTTTTCCAACAAAAGACTAATTATGGGATTGTTTAAAAGAAATCCTTTCGGACATATTCTGTTTTTAAAAAAATGGCTCATACGCATTTTTGGCGTCATGACCCACCAACGTTATCGCGGATTTAATCAAATGCATATTGAAGGTTCAGAAATTATCAAAAATCTACCTGAAACAGGCGTTTTGTTTATTTCTAATCACCAAACTTATTTTGCCGATGTAGTGGCGATGTTTCATGTTTTTAATGCTAGTTTAAGCGGTCGAGATGACAACATTAAAAATGTTGGCTACTTATGGAACCCTAAATTAAATATTTATTACGTTGCCGCCAGCGAAACAATGAAAGAAGGTTTATTGCCTAGAATTTTGGCTTATGCAGGTGCAATTACAGTTGAAAGAACTTGGCGAGCCAAAGGTCAAGATATTAAACGAGAAGTAAATCCGAATGATACTGAAAATATAAAAATTGCGTTGAATGATGGTTGGGTAATTACGTTTCCGCAAGGAACAACACGCTCGTTTAAACCGGTTCGAAAAGGAACGGCTCACATCATTAAACAACACAAACCAATTGTTGTGCCTATTGTAATTGATGGTTTCCGACGTTCATTTGACCGCAAAGGTCTTCGCATCAAGAAAAAAGGAATTCTTCAATCGATGGTCATTAAAGAACCACTTGAAATTGATTATGACAACGAAACCATCGAAGAAATCGTTGAAAAAATCGAATTTGCCATCGAGCAACATCCATCTCTACTCAAAGTAATTCCGGTTGAAGTCTTAGAAGAACAAAAAGAATTAGACAAAAAAAGAATGTGGGAATATTAGAAATCCATTTTCTTTAATTCTTCATAATTTTTGTATAATCTTCGCATTAAGAACCCGTAAATCAAGCGGTAGAACAACCAAAATAATCCAAAAGTTACAGCGAATAAAACAAAGTAAGTTAATCCAATAACAATCCAAAACGCTTGTGGATTACTGTCTTTTGCATTTTCCAAAACCGAATTAATATTCGGATCATACGTGATTTGTGAAATGACAACAATTATAAAAATTAACGCAAACATCGCTAAATTATACCAAATATAATACTGCACCGTTTTCCGTGTTTTTATAATAGAACTCATCAGTTTTTTGACAGTATCTGTTGTCGAAATTGTTCTGAAATTTTTATAAAATACATATATAAAAAAGAAAACAATTGCATAATTAATTACAGTCAACACCTTAAATAACGTATCAATATGATACATTTCCAATGTTTTCAAATAATTATCATCTATAGTGAATAAACTAATACCGGCCCACAAAATTAATTCTCCAATGCTAATCATCAAAATCCATTTTACAATGGAAGACGATCGCTTGTGAATCATTTTATATATTTGATTTTCATTCACTTGCTCATAGACATGTGCGTCTTTCTTCCAAGCTTTTTTCAATAAATCCAATTCCTCAGTCATATACTTATGGATTAACGATTTTTTTTAATTTTCCTTTAATTCTATTCATTTTCACTCTCGCATTTACCTCGCTGATTCCCAGCGTTTCGGCAATTTCTTCATAATCTTTATCTTCCAAATACATAAAAATCAGTGCTTTTTCAATGTCATTCAACTGCTGCACGGCTTTGTATAAAAGTTTAATTTGTTCTTCTTCTTCAAAATTGTAATCATCGGGTGCAATGAACTGTTTTTTACCTTCCATATCAGTCGTGGCAACCGTTCGTGTGCTTTTTCGATACAGCGTAATAGCCGTATTTAATCCCACACGATACGCCCAAGTAGAAAATTTCGAGTCGCCTCTAAACTTCGGAAACGCTTTCCATAACTGAATCGTAATTTCCTGAAATAAATCATTGTGAGCATCTTCACCCGACGTGTACAAACGACAAATCTTGTGAACGATGTTCTGATTTTCCTTTAATTGCGTAACAAAAGATTGCTCCAGTGAATTGCTCATGTTCAGTTAGTAGTCAGAATATAAAATTTGTTACAAGTTACAATAATTTTCAGAAGCCCAATCCCGCTATCCGTTCCAAGCTTTTTTGTCTTGTTGCGTTTTTCTAAGACAAAAAAAGAGCTTCCTTTGGTCGCTTTTTTTTGCTAAGAAAAACAGCAACAATCCTGCAAAAGGCTTTCCACTGCTATCGGAGCTAGGAGTTGCGAGTTTAAAAGTTGCGGGTTGCGGGTTACAGGTTGCGAGTAATCCTTTTTCGACAAGTTATTAATTTATAATTTATCTTATTTTTTACAATTTGTGGTCACAACCCGCAACCCTCAGCTTTGTGCTTTTTTTCTTTGTGGCAAAAAATCGGTGTTGCAAATCTTCCTATACCAACCAAAAATGATAAAATTCAGTTAAAATTTGACCAATCAAAAAACGAGTAATTAATCAAATGTTAAAATCAACTATCTTTGTCATACAAAATCTCAGTAGCTCAGTAACTCAGCAACTCAGTAATTCAAAACTATGAATATCCCAAATACTAATCTTCCCAGAATCGTCATCATCGGTGGCGGATTTGCCGGAATTGCACTCGCCAAGAGCCTTAAAAACCAACGTGTTCAAGTCGTTTTAATCGACAAACACAATTACCATACATTTCAACCGCTTTTATATCAAGTAGCTACGGGCGGACTCGAAGCCGGATCAATCGCTTACCCTATTCGTAAAGTCGTGCAAGAATACCAGAACTTTTATTTTCGTTTAGGCTTTGTTAACGAAATTGATACGCAAAACCAAAAAGTAAAAGCAGACATTGGCGATTTGCGTTATGATTATTTGGTGTTAGCCACTGGTTCCAAAACCAATTTTTTTGGCAACAAAGAAATCGAACGAAATAGTGTGGCAATGAAAACCATTCCGCAATCACTCAACATCAGAAGTTTGATTCTTGAAAACTTTGAACAAGCATTGTTGACCAATGATATTCACGACCGACACAGCTTAATCAATTTTGTGCTCGTGGGTGGCGGACCAACCGGAGTGGAATTAGCCGGAGCTTTAGCCGAAATGAAAAAAGCCATTCTTCCCAAAGATTATCCCGATTTAGATGTGCGAAAAATGCAAATTAATCTAATTCAGGCAAGCGATAGAATTCTTGATACCATGAGCGAAAAATCATCGCATGCAGCCGAAGATTTTTTGATAAATTTAGGTGTAAATGTCTGGAAAAATGTTCGTGTAACCGGTTACGACGGAAGCACTGTTACAACCAACACCGATTTAACTTTCGAATCGGCTACCGTAATTTGGACGGCAGGAGTGCAAGGAGCATTACCATCCGGAATTGATACAAATGCAATAATTCCACGAGCTGATCGGGTAAAAGTAAACGAATTCAATCAAGTAGAAGGTTACGATAACATCTTTGCCGTTGGTGATATTGCTGCGATGATGACTGAGCAATATCCAAAAGGACATCCAATGATGGCACAACCGGCGATGCAACAAGGAAAATGGTTAGGTGAGAACATCGTCAAAAAAATAAATAAAAAACCCCTAAAACCTTTTGTTTACAACGACAAAGGTTCGATGGCAACCATTGGCCGAAACAAAGCGGTGGTTGATTTACCAAAATTTCATTTTCACGGTGTTTTTGCTTGGTTTGTCTGGATTTTTGTACATTTATTTTCCTTAATCGGATTTAAAAACAAAGCAGTGGTGTTAACGAATTGGATTTACAACTACATCCGTTTAGATCGTGAAGGACGATTGATTATCAGACCATTTAAAAAGAAAAATGTGACTTCTTTTGTTGCGGACGAGTTATAAGTAGGCAGTGGTCAGTTTTTAGTAATCAGTTATCCTGCCAACTAAAAACTACTTACTGAACACTTCTCTCCATTCCAATCATCAATCCCACAAATTTGCTATACCCTTCCAAACCGTCTTTTTGCTTGTTGAGTTTTAAAAAATTGTCGTAAAAGGTTTTGAAAATCGGTTCCAAAAACGTTTTGTATTCTTCGTGAAATTGTTTGCTTTCTTCAAAATTTTTGATAATTCCTGAATTGATTAACGGGAGAAATTTTTCACTACTGCCTTCTTCAATCCGTTCTAAATTTCGCAAACAATGCTTCACAGCAAAACTATAACCCGAATATTGAAAATAAATATCATTACTTTTCACAGAAGCTAAAAAACCGATGAAATTGGCTTCGCTTTCGCTGGCATATCCAATTTGATGAGCCATTTCGTGCAATGTGGTGGTTGGAAAATTATATTTTGGCAAGCAATCATTCACTTGAGCTTCATTGGTAAACGGATTCAAATAGCCGCCAAATCCCATATAACTCAACGGAATACTAATTAATGATGGTTTGATGCTCGGCTTTTCATACAATAGAAAAGAAAATTCTTTTTCAACCGAAGTATAGCTTTTTACACTCAATTCAAAAATTTCCTGAGTAGAGTAGGGAACGACCACTTTTACAGAATCATTTTGTGTAATTTGTTTATGAATCGCATTCGTTTTTTCAATCAATTTTATTGTAAAAGCTTCTAATTCTTCAGTAGAATATTCTTTGTCAATCTCCAGTTTTTCATACATCGGAATACGATGATAATTAGTTGCCCATAACAAATGAAACAGAAAATAAAATACGGATGCAAAACTGACAATCTTCAACAAATTATCTTTCCAAGCTGTTTTCCAGGTTTTTCGCACTCTCCAAAACCATCTGAAAACCAAAAACAAAACAATACCGTAAATAATATCACCAATGGAAATAGAAGTAAATCCAAACGTAGTTCTCGAAATTTTTGAGATGATTGGATATATTCCGTTACTGTAATAATCTTCTATAAACTTGGGAAATAAAGAAGCGATTTTTAATACAATAATTTGTACCAAAAGAAAAAGTGGGAGTATGTATTTTTTTTGAATCATTGTTGGGTCAAATATATGAAAAGGTGATGGGTAATTGGTAATCGGTAAATGGTTTGGCGAAATTTTAATAAAATTAACTTCTTTATTTAGAATAAATAAGAATAATATTTTACATTTGTAGCATCATTTTTCAATTATGGGAAAAGCAAAAAAATCTGAAAAAGTTATTTATTTCTGCGACGGAAAAAAATGCTGTAAATACAACAAAGAAATCAAAGATTGTCTCAAAGATTTGGTCAAAGACAATGGTTTGAAAGAAACTGTTGCCTTTGAAAAAATGAAATGCCAAGGAATGTGCAAACAAGCTCCCGTTTTGTGTATTCACAAAAATGAATGCGTGGGCAAAGTATCGACTAAAGATGCTAAAAAACTCTTCGAAAAGCATATCGCTTAACTTTTTCGTACTTCTTTCTTTATAATTTAATTAAGGTTATTATTCATTTTTACTAAGCTAAATTAAAAGTTCAAAAACACCAATTTGTTTTTAGATAGATTTAAATGTTATATATTTGAGTTACTTACAAAAACATCTGTAAGTCTTAAATTCTTTAGAACTATGAAATGGACCTACAGTATAAAAAATAAATTGACAGCTTCCGGTGCACTTTTTTCACTTTGTGTATTGGTGTTGTTCAGTAATTACATTGACAGAACTCATACAGAAAACGTAAAAAAGGCAATCAGCACTTTGTATGAAGACCGATTAATTGCTGAGGAATTTATTTTAAAAATGACGAGTGGTTTTTATCAAATTAAAGAAGCAATAAATTCTGATTCGACTGATGTTATTAAAATTAAAAGTGTAAATAATTTAATTGCTGATGTTGTATCAGTGAGCAATGCCTATCAAAAAACTAAATTTACGGCTGTTGAAACAAGCAAAGCAGATGAATTGTTACTTATACTCAAAGAGTTTGAATCCAGTCAACATACTCTTCAAGCAAAATTAGACTATTCTAACAAGGCGTTGGTGATTCTTAACGAACTTTCTGCAATTCAGTTAGCCGAGTCTAAACAAATCATGGCTCATGCTGAAGAATTGTATCTCTCAGGAAAAACATCTTCACAGTTTGTTTTTGTTATCATTGTTATCATATTAATCGTACTTCAAGCTCTTGTATTTACTTCTAAAAGTTTAGTTTCAAATACAAAATTTCCAAATCTAAACTAGCTAAAACAATATAAACGGAACACTATTCGATAGTACTATTTCAAAAACTTTCCCTTTTGTTAATTCAAAAATCCTTCAATTTCTTTGTAACTTTGCATTGCTGAAAAAAAACTCAGCAACTCAGCAACTCAGTAACTCAGCAACTCAAAAGAAATGAATCAAGAAATCAGAAACCTAGAACCCAAAGCACTTTGGAATAAATTCGCCGACTTAAACGCCGTTCCTCGTCCATCAAAAAAAGAGGAACGCGTGATTGCTTTTATGATGGATTTTGGAAAGCAATTAGGCTTAGAAACTAGTAAAGATGCAGTTGGAAACGTCATCATCAAAAAACCGGCAACTGCAGGATTAGAAAACAGAAAAACCATCGTAATGCAATCGCATTTAGATATGGTTCATCAAAAAAATAACGATACAAATTTCGACTTTGATACGCAAGGAATCGAAATGTATGTGGATGGTGATTGGGTTCGTGCCAAAGGAACTACGCTTGGAGCCGACAACGGTTTGGGAGTAGCAACTATTATGGCGGTTTTGGAAAGTAAAGACATTCCGCATCCGGCAATTGAAGCACTTTTTACCATTGACGAAGAAACCGGAATGACCGGAGCAATGGGATTAAAAGGCGGTTTGTTAAACGGAGAAATTCTGTTGAATTTAGATACCGAAGAAGATGATGAAATTGACATCGGTTGTGCAGGTGGAGTAGATGTAACTGCTACAAGATCCTATGAGGAAGAACCAACTCCTGACAATTCATTGGCTTTTATGATTACCGTTAAAGGTTTAAAAGGCGGTCATTCCGGAATGGATATTCATAAAGGATTAGGAAATGCCAATAAAATTATGAACCGCTTGTTATTTGATGGTTTTGAAAATTTCGGTTTACAAATTGCTGAAATTAATGGAGGAAGTTTACGAAACGCCATTCCGAGAGAAAGTGTCGCAAAAGTGATTATTTCGGCTATTTATGAAGGAGCATTTCAATTGGATATGCAAAACCTAATTGATAATATTAAAACGGAATTCAAAACGACTGAGCCGAATTTAATCATTGAAATTACAGAAACCGAATTACCGGAAAAAGTAATGGATTTAGGCATTCAAGAAGGATTGATTCGTGCGATTTATGCGGCTCACAACGGCGTTTACCGAATGAGTGCCGACATGGAAGATTTGGTTGAAACCTCCAACAATATTGCAAAGGTTACCGTAAAAGAAGGAAATATAACCGTTCAATGTTTAACTCGTTCCTCGGTTGAAACATCCAAATTTGATTTAGCGAATGCATTGCGTTCTGCATTTGAATTGATGGGCTGCGAAGTGACCTTTGGCGGAAGTTATCCGGGTTGGACACCGAATGTGAACTCACCAATTTTAGATGTTTTAGTGAATATTTACGAAAAACAAAACGGTTCAAAACCAAATGTTGTAGCTTGCCACGCCGGTTTAGAATGTGGAATTTTAGGAACTAATTACCCTAACATGGATATGATTTCGTTTGGACCAACGATTCACGGAGCTCACTCTCCTGACGAAAGAGCTTCGATTTCATCGGCACAAAAATATTGGAAATTTGTGTTGGAGATTTTGGAGAATATTCCGGAGAAGAAATAAGAGTATAGAAAAGAGAATATATATGAAATCCCGATGAAATTCGGGATTTTTTTGCACACTAAAAATGTCGAGTGGCCATAAATAGCTTTTTTAACGGTTCGGGTATTACCGAAGGCGGGGATTTTTAGCACTAAAGTTCAATCGAAGAGCGAATGTTGAACCTTGCACAAATGTTCAACCGAAGCCGTTCAGCCCCGTTTTTGGTAATACCATGTTACAGGCTGGCGTTTTCGTTAACTGTGTAATTTTAGCTATTTATTTTCAACCTTTTAACCCATTTATACACTTCGACCCACAACACCGACACGGCAGCAATTAAAATTGAGATTAAGAATTGCTGGAAATTTATACTACTCAATTGAAAGAAAGAAGCGAATGGCGGAATATAGAGTATTGAAATAAGTAAAACCAAAGATGCTCCAAGTATTAATGGGAACAATGTATTTTTATTTTTAAAACTATCAAATACACTGTAAATGAATGAGCGATTAACCATACTCAAAAACACATTTGCAAATACTAAAGTTGTGAAAACTATTGAACGTGTAGTTGCTTCATTACTACCGTTTTGTACAGCATACTGATATGCAGTTAGAACGCCTGCGGTAATGGCCAATCCCTGAATAATACTAATGCTTAATTCTTTCCAGCTCAAGAATGTCTCGGTCATTTTACGTGGTTTCTCTAGCATTGTATTTTTTTCCATCGGCTCATTTTCATAGACAATAGAACAGGTTGGCCCCATTATTAGCTCCAAGAAAATAACATGTACCGGTGTGAAAATATGCGGATATATCCAACCCAAAAACAAGGGTAAAGAAACCGTTAGAATAATCGGAATATGAATGGATATAATATATTGAATGGCTTTTTTGAGATTGGAATAAATTCTTCTTCCAGCCGCTATTCCAGTGATCAATTTGTCTAAATCATCATTTGCAATAACCAATGCTGCCGCTGCTTTTGCGATTTCTGTTCCTTTATTTCCCATCGCTACACCAATATGAGCTGCTTTCAAAGCAGGTGCATCATTCACGCCATCTCCCAGCATGGCCACCACTTCATCGTTCTTTTTAAGAGCGTTTACAATTGCCAATTTTGCCTCGGGGAACATACGCGTAAATAGTGTGGTGCTTTTAGAAAGTTCCATCAATTCGGTTTCTGTATGATGAACGATATCGGTTCCGTTTACTGCTGCTGTTTCGTTTATAATTCCTGCTTGATGCGCAATAGACCTTGTTGTATCTGCATTGTCTCCTGTGATGACTTTTACCTTGATGCCTGCAGCATATATCTTTTTAAATACTTCTTGAATGTTCGCTTTCGGTGGATCGTAGAAAACAGTGAATCCTAAAAAGTCAAAAGAAAAATCTTGTTGTTTTTCAGGAAAGTGATTGCCTTCAAAATTACATTTAGCCACGCCCAGTACTCGGTACCCTTGCGTTCCGAAATTGATGATATGTTGTCGTAAATTGTCCTTCTCGCTTTCCGTAAGATTAGAAACGGCAAGAATGGCTTCGGGCGCACCTTTGGCTGCAATAATTCTTTCACCTAAACTATTTTCAAAAAGATGCGTCATCATTGGAGGTTTCCCTTCTAATGGATATTCGTGTATCATTTGAAAATTCTTCCGCTCATCATTGGATTGTGTTTGCTCATAAATTTGATGCAGTGTTTTTTCCATGGGATCAAACGGAATGGGTTCACTACTCCACATAGCGAAACGAATAAGCTCTGAAAGCTCAGGTGTATTGAATTGCGTATCCTCAAAAACCTTGTTTGATTTGTAATCAAATAAAAGTTTCAGTCGCATGGAGTTTTCAGTAATAGTTCCCGTTTTGTCCGTACAGATCACTGTAGTACTGCCCAATGTTTCGACCACACTACTACGTTTAATTATCACACCTTCACTCATTAATTTCCAGGCACCTAAAGCCATAAAAGTAGTAAAGGCTACAGGGATTTCTTCTGGAAGCACAGACATGGCCAAGGTTAATCCAGCGAGTAAACTTTGTATGATATCTCCTGATTTCCAGTAACTAAATCCCCAAACCATCAGAAACACGATAACACCAATAATCGCCATTCCCTTTACAAATTTGGTAATCTGAATTTGCAGTGGCGAATGAACTTCTTTGATATCTTGAATGGATTGACTGATTTTCCCTAGTTTGGTTTCTGCTCCAATTTTCTCTACATTAAAGATGGCCAAACCAGATACTACCAGCGTTCCGCTATATATTTTTATATCTTCGGTTTCTTGACTTTTAAATACTGAAAAACTTTCACCTGTTAGTGAGGCTTCATTAACTGAAAAATCATTGCTGTGCACAATTTCGCCATCAGCACTAATCATTTTTCCTTCTTCGACAATGCACAAATCGCCAACGGCAATTTCGTTTGTGGGAATTTGCATCACGATTGAATCTCTGATAACAGTACTTAACGGTTCGTTCAATTTTTTCAACGCTTCCAGTGCTTTTTTACTGCGATTGTCTTGATAGAATGAAATGCCAGAAACGACAATAATAGCGCCCAACATAAAAATAGCTTCGGAATAATTGCCAACTATTATATAAATAACTGTTACCGCAATAAGCAAAAGCAGCATTGGTTCTTTCAAAATATCGAGCAACATCCTATACCACGCATTTTTTTTAATAGCGTCTATTTGATTGAAACCAAATTTTTTTCGAGAGGTTTTTAATTCCTCAGTTGTGAGACCTTTAATGTGTTTGGGGACATTATACTGCATCAGTCTAATTTTTTAAAAACATAAAACTGTTAGATTTATTTAAATTACTGTGAAAAGCGTTTTTGTGATTTTAGTGCATTTTTCCACGCTTGCCTGTAACTTATTTATAACTCTGACAAAATCAGACTTATCAACCCTAAATGGGGTGTATATGTCTGATAAAATCATTTTTTAGTTACCACCAAATATAAAAAATTACTTTCAATAATTTCAACACAAACCACTAATTCCTAATTCAAAAAAATCAGCGAATCAGCGGCTTCCCTTTATCATTTCACCTTCTTAAACGGAAATCCCTGACTTTTTCCATCACCGCTAATTTCTGCATACAAACTGTCTTTAGCAACTAATTTGTAGGTGATTTTTTTTGGAAAATCGTGTTCTGGATTTTCAAAAACTAAATAATCCGAAGTAGAAGAAGTTAATTTGAATTCCACCGGTTTAGCTTCATTTTGATTGGGAACGGATACAATATAAAATAAGTCATTCTCTTGTTGTTCCAATTGAACAGTTTCGGCAAATAACGTGTCTTTTCCGTTAATGAAATAACTTTCACCTACCAAAACAGAGTCATTTTCAGTTTTCCATTCTTCAGAAAAAGTTCCTTCAGGCGTTTTGTTTTCCCATCGACCTAGAAACCAACTTGCTTTTTCTAATTCTGCGTAAGTTGCTGATTTTTGTTCACAAGAAAAACAGCAAATTGTAAGTAGAAACAGGACGTAAATTTTATTTTTCATAACCAAAGATTTTGTTAAACAATACTACAACAAAACATTGAAATGAGAAACTTGAAACTTGAAACAAAATGTCGTACTTTTGCACTCCAAAATAGAGTTATAAGACTATGTTAGACAGATTACAATATGTAAAACAACGGTTCGACGAGATATCGGATTTGATTATTCAGCCTGATGTGATTGCCGATCAGAAGCGTTATGTGCAATTGAACCAAGAATATAAAACCTTAAAAGGTTTGGTGGATAAGCGTGAAGAATACATCCGTTTGACCCAAAATATGGCAGAAGCCAACGAAATTATTGCCGATGGTTCGGATGCCGAAATGGTGGAAATGGCCAAAATGGAGTTAGATGATGCAAAGGAAAGACTTCCTGAATTAGAAGACGAAATCAAGTTTATGTTGATTCCGAAAGATCCTGAAGATGCCAAAAATGTGATGGTGGAAGTTCGTGCAGGTACAGGTGGCGACGAAGCCTCAATTTTTGCAGGAGATTTATACAGAATGTACACCAAATATTGCGAAAGTAAAGGTTGGAGAACGTCTGTGGTAGATATGAATGAAGGAACTGCCGGAGGTTTTAAAGAGGTAATTTTTGAAGTAACCGGAGAAGATGTGTACGGAACATTAAAGTTTGAAGCTGGCGTTCACCGTGTGCAACGCGTTCCGCAAACGGAAACACAAGGTAGAGTTCACACTTCAGCAGCAACCGTAATGGTTTTGCCGGAAGCGGAAGAATTTGATGTTCAAATTGATATGAATGATGTTCGAATTGATTATTTCTGTTCGTCTGGTCCTGGTGGTCAGTCGGTGAACACGACAAAGTCAGCAGTACGAATGACGCACGTTCCAACCGGATTGGTGGCTCAATGTCAGGATGAAAAATCACAGCATAAAAACAAAGACAAAGCGTTAACGGTTTTGCGTTCACGTTTGTATGAAATGGAATTGGCGAAAAAGCAAGCGGAAGATGCAACTAAGCGTACCTCGCAAGTGAGTAGTGGAGACCGTTCGGCAAAAATTAGAACCTATAATTATGCTCAAGGTAGAATAACCGATCACCGTATTGGATTGAGTATTTTCGATTTAGATGGATTTATGAACGGAAATATTCAAAAAATGATTGATGAGTTGCAGCTCGTTTCCAACACAGAAAAATTAAAAGAATCAGAAGTATTTTAAAAAAAAAACGGAGCCTAAAATTGGCTCCGTTTTCCTTTCCACAAAAGAGTAGGTTATTCTTTTGCTTCAGCGTTTTCCTCTGATTTTGCAGATATTCTATTTGCTTTAAAGAACGTAGCAAATCTAGTTTTTAATCCTGCAATTTTTAAATTATCTGAACCAGATAATCCTTCTTTTTCAACTGTATTTTTACGAGTATCCAATGCTTCATAAAGCAATTTGATTTCGTCCCATTCTTCTCTTGTATAGTTGTCTTTGTTATCTGAAGTTGTGTTTACAAAAGTTTCATAGGTTTGCAAGATGTTATCTTTGTTTACCCAAGAAAAATTCATGTCATCACCAATTTGTTGACCAACAAAAAGAGACGATCTTACTTTAGCTTTATAATTAGCAGCTTCCATTTTTTGTCTTTCTGCAACTAAATTCGCTTTAAATTCTTCATATTTTGCTGAAGAAGCTTCAATTTTTCTGTCTAATTCTGCTCTGTCTTCCAGATTTTCTAAAGCACTTTCTGCTTCAATTTTTTTGGCGATGTAAGCGTTTTCAACAGCATCCCATTTTTCAGCTAAATCTTCTGAAGCTACATTGCTAACAGAATCGATGTAGGCTGTGTAATTGTTAACGGCTTTTTCTGCTTGTGTTTTTTTCTCGTCTGCACATGAAACGAAAGTAGCTGCAACAACTGAAGCTACAAAAAGTGATTTTAAATTTTTCATTTTATTAAGGTTTAAGGTTATTATTATTTATTTAATTCTGGTTCTTCTGTTTCTGAAACAGTTTCTTCTTTTGAATTTACTTTTGTTAAGTAATTGGTTACTACGAACTGTAAGACGGTACCAAGCACTTTTTTTATTGGATTACTGGAATTGCCAATTATTACTTTTCTTGAAACATATCCACCAACTAAACTCAAAAAAGTTGGAAGTATAGGAAGTAGTTTATTTTTATCAGTAACGGTTTGGTAAACACCTTGAAGTCCTTCTTGGATAATGTTGGCCGGAGAAATACTTTCTTTTACTTTATTAAACTGTTCTTTAATCTCAGCAAGTTCTCGTCTATGTTGCAGGGTTAAAAGAGCAATTTTTTGATCTAATAATTCGTTTTGTGTTGGCTTTTTCATGGTTTTATAGATTTGAATTATTGATAGTTTCTTCGTAGAATTTATCATCTTTCTCTTTCATTAATTTTCCAACAACCATATTATCAATTGGGACTTTGATTAAGTTTTTTCTAAAAACATACAATACAATTCCAACAAAAACATAGAATCCGGACATTATGAAAAATCCCATGGCATAATCTCCTAATGCATTACCAATAAGCAATGCTAATCCAAGATTTATAAATAGTGTAAATATAGCCACAATAAAAGCCAGCGTAGCAACTACAGCAAGAGATGATATAACATCTGATGATTTATCAATTGCATTCAATTTGATGAGTTCTAGACTCGTTCTTGAATACTGTTCTGCTTTGTCGTAAAGCTTACCTAAGTTTGTGGCTATATTTTCCATTATTTATATTTTTATTTATTCAATTCGCGGTTGATTTTTTCAAGATTCGCTTTTCCTTCGTTTGCAACGTTGTGAGCAACGTCTTCTGCTTTTGAAGTAAGTGAATGATACTGATCTTCAACAGAAGTCAAGAAATCATTAAAACTTGATTTTACGGTATCTTTTAAATCACCACTTTTTTTGGCAATTTTTCTACGGGTATTTTCACCTTTGTCCGGTGCAAATAAAACTCCTAAAACTGCTCCTGCGGCTAATCCGCCTAAAACTCCTAATAATACATTTGATGCTTTCATAATTTGTGTTTTTAATGTTTAAATATTTCTTCCTTTGATTAATCTGAATAAAATAGCGATTACAGCGATTACTAATAGAACGTGGATAATTGATCCGATGCTGTAAACAAAAAATCCTAGTGCCCAGAGTATTACTAAAACTACTGCGACGGTGTATAATAAATTTGACATAATAAGAGGTTATTAATGGTTACTAATTAAAATTGAAAAGCGGCGTAAACACTTAAGTTACTGTTTTTTCCATCAGGAAAAGTATAATTTGTTCCTAAGAAACTTCTTTCTTTACCAACGGTTGATAAACCATAGTTATAACGAACTCCAAATCCGATTGAACCAAAATCAAAACCAGCTCCGGCAGCAAGACCATAATCAAATTTGTTAAAATCATCATTGTCCATGTTTTCTTCAAAATCAAAACTTCCGCTTCCTGATTCATTGGTTACTTCTGCATCAATTAAGTAGGCAAAATATGGACCTGCGTGCAGATTAAAGTTTTTAGCTACATTTAATTTCAACAAAAGCGGCACTTCAAGATAATTTAATTTGAATTTTCCGGTTCCTGATGCAAAGGCATTGTCATAAACCAATTCTGCACCTTTTCTGGAATAAAGAAATTCGGGTTGAATGGAGATGAAACTTGTAATAGGCATGGAAACAAATACTCCTACATTAAAACTGGTTAAAACATTATTGTCATCAACGTCTTCTGTGTAAAGGTTAGAGAAGTTTACTCCTCCTTTGATTCCAAAGCTAGCTCCGGTTGAAGCGTTGTCATTAGTTTGTGCGTTTGAAACGTTGAAAGCGGCACAAGTTAGAGCTGTTAAAATTAATTTTCTCATAATGCAAGTAATTAAATAATTAGTAATTGGGTTTATTTTGGGTTTCTAAAAAATCATTGATTTTAGTTATGTTTTGTTCAAGTTCTTCTATTTTACGTTCGTAAAAATCGCTCATTTCAGAAATTTCATTTTTATGACGAATTTTTTCAAATTTATATTTCTCATTTTCCAAAAATTTTATAAAATCGTTTAAACTATTTTTAGTTGAATATTTTATATAGTACGTTTTTGTTGATAATCCATCGGATAGAACAATCAACTTTTTTTGAGCAACAGAGTTAACAATAGTATCAACTTGAGTGTGATTTTTTTCAATTTCTGAAAGCAATTCGATTAATAAACTATCATTGCTTTTTTCGATTAACTGATTAATAACAGACTTAATTTTGAAATTAATTGAACTCACGTTTGTTATGTTTTCAATCTCAAAATCCGACTCTGAGTTCATCATTTTTTTTTCTTCTTCTTCAACACATGATATAGATACAATCAAAATCATTAAGATAAATGCCGTAATTTCAAAAAACTTTTTAGTGTTAATTCTTTTCATTTTATTCACTTGATTTAACATTACAAAGTTCCGACAATCAACCACCAATAGTGTTACATGATATTTTGATTTTGTTATAGAATTACCACATCTTGCTATTTTAAAGGGTTTGCAAAGGGGGTATAAGCAAAAAAAATCTCATTTTTACATGAGATTTAATTTTATAAAAGAAATTTTTATATTCAGAATAATTGAATTAATTAACTAGTTTTAATGTCATTAATACATATTGAATTGTCTTTTTTCAATTCTTTAATTTCAACATCTGCAGATTGAATTGTTTTGGCCTCAGTAGTAACTGTTATATATTGAACGATTTCGGCATATTTTGAAGGTTTTATTGGTTCCGCAAATTTTACTGCATAGCATTTGGCAAAAGTTGCCCCCAAATATAAGATAACAGACGAGTAATAAACCCAGACCATTAAAACCACAATAGATCCGGCGGCTCCATATACATCACTAATATTTGAATTAGCGATGTAGAAGGTAATTAGAAATTTTCCAAGCATAAACAATACTGTGGTTGTAAAGGCAGCAACACGAACTTGTCTCCATGTAATGTCGGCATCAGGAAGTATAGTAAAAATGGCTCCAAAAAGCAATGATGTAATGATGAACGTTACAAAAATGTTTGAAAAATAGATAAAGCCAACACTAATTTCAGAATAGGTTAGAGCTAATCGATCACTAATACCGTCTAACAAAGTTGAAAAACCAAGTGCCACAAGCATAATGAATCCTAAGCTTCCAATTACTCCAAAAGATAATAATCTAGCTTTGATAAATAGCCAAATTCCCGATCTTTTCTTTGGGCGTAAACTCCAAATGGTATTAATAGAATCTTGAATTTCTGCAAAAACTGATGTTGCAGCAAAGATCAATGTGCCAATTCCAATAACTGCCGCAACAGTGCTGTTTGGAGATAATGCTAAATTTTGAATCATTAATTGAATTTGCTCTGCTGCAGACGGTCCGAGAAAGTCTTTCATTTGAGAATAAATAGCTCCTTCAATCGCTTCTCTGCCCCAAAATACATCGCAGATAAATAAAATCACGAGTAATAAAGGGGCTAACGAAAAAACAGTAATATAGGCTAATGAAGAACTCATTTTGAGGATTTTGAACTCAGTAAAGCCATCAAAAGTATCTAGAATAACTTCGTAAAATGATTTGAAATAAGTTTGTATAGCCGGCATTTAAATTTTTTTTTAGTATTCTGTTGGTAAATAAACAGTGATTAAAGCACCTTCATTTGGCTGACCATTGGCACAAATAAAACCATAATGATTTTTGACAATTTTTTTACAAATTGCTAATCCAACTCCGGTTCCTGGGTAACTATCTTTAGCATGAAGTCGATTAAAGAGCAGAAAAATTTTCTTTGAATCATCAGGATGAAAACCAATTCCGTTATCTACAAAACTAATTTTATGATAAACTCTATTTGAATTATCATCAATTTGATCATCTTCGCTGGCTTTTATTTTTTCATAGCTTATTGTAATGATTGGAGGTTGATCCGGCTTTTTGTATTTAATGGAATTATTTATTAAATTAATGAATAATTGCCTTAACTGAAATGGAATTCCTTTGATTTCGGGTAATTGACAAAAATCAACGGTTGCATTGGTTTCTTCAATCAATTGAGATAATTCTTGAACAGCAGCTGTGGCGGTTTCAGTCAAATCTACTTCTTCAAAACTGGCATCTGTTTTATTAGTGCGAGAATATTGCAGTAAATCATCAATTAGAACCCTCATTCTACTAGCTGAAACCACTATTCTTTCCATATATTCTTTTCCGGCTTCAGAAAGATTTTCCTTCTCTTTTTCATTTATACGAGAAATAAAGGTCTGAATTTTTCTTAATGGTTCTTGCAAATCATGACTGGCGGCATAATTAAATTCTACTAATTCTTTGTTGTTTCTTTCTAGATCGGTGTTTTTTTCGCGAAGAATAATTTTTTTCACAATATCATCGGTTACATCCTGTGTGGTTCCGATGATAATTTTTTCGTTAAAGCGATTGATGAATAATTTCCCAACCGAACGCAAATGACGTACTTCTTCATTTTTATTAATTATTCTATAATTAATTGTAAGAAGACTTTTATTAATTGGAATATCATTGAATGCTTTTGATGTTACTTCATAATCATCCGGATGAACAAAACCTAGAAAATCGGTGTGTGTGGCTTCAAAAACTTGAGGTTCTAATCCAAAAAGTCTAAACTGGTTGTCTGAAAACTGAATTTCATTTTTTTCCAAATTCCATGTCCAGCTACAATAATTTCCTAATATTTCTGCTTGATTGATAGATTCTTGCGAAACCCTTAGTCTGGAATTAGATCGTTCAATTTTTTTAAAATCACTATTAATTTTAATATAAGCAATGACAATAAAAAATAATGTGATGAGAATGACCAATAAAGCATAAAGTGGTGTGTAGGAAACAGAATCTCGAAAATCAAATTCACGTTTTTTCAAAATGCTGTTTTCAAGCGAAACCATTTCGTCAACCTTATTCCGAATTTGATCCATCACTTTCTTGCCATTGGCTTCATAATATTTTTTATAAAGATCTTTATCTTCATAACTTTTATTAAAATAAGTGTAACGCAAAACGATCAAATGATAAAGTTCTTTTAACTTTTTTTGTTGAGATTGATTGTCTGCCGTAAGATTTTTTAAATCGAAAAAAGCTTGATTAACTTTTTCTCTTGAGTTGGAATACGAATCTAAAAAAGTTGTGTCTCCATACAATAAGTAACCACGATAACCGGTTTCGGCATCTTTAATATAGGAAATAACCCGTTCAAGTTCTAATTGAACTTCATAGGAATGAATGACTAAATCTCTCGATTTATTCAGATTGATGATATGCTTGTATGAAACAGAAGCCGTAAATAAAATGACTGCCAAAGAAACCACAAACGCGATTTTGAGTAGTAGAGTCGATTTTTTTAGGTCTTGAATTTTCATTTTACATTCTTAATAAAAAATTTTCTTTGTTTAAGCCGGATGTGTGATATTGCCAATTTAGCGTAACTACCTCGCTCAATATTTTCTTTAGTGTACTAAAATCGCTTGGTTTTTTAATATAAATATTTGCTCCTTGCACAAATGTATTTTCTATATCTTCTTCCGATGAGGAGGTAGAATAAATAGCAATTGCTATATCATTAAATTTTTGTATTTTTTTTATTTCCAACAAGCACTCAAATCCATTTTTCTTAGGCATATTCAAATCTAAAAAAAGGATATTTGGCAAAACCGTTTCCGGATTGTGAAGATAATTCATCAATTCTTCACCATCACAATGGGTAGAAACTACAGTATTAATTTTTAATTCTTCAAAGGCATCTTTAAAAAAAAGACGATCATCTTCATCATCATCGGCCAAGGCAATGGTAATGTGTTCTTTTTGCATACAAAGTGTTTATTATAGTTAGTTGAATGTGTTTAGTCTTCGTTTGGCAATGATTCGTTGAAAGGCGGATGGTGTAATTCCGGTAATGTTTTTAAATTGTGTGCTCAAATGAGCAACGCTGGAATAATTTAATTTAAATGCAATTTCGGTTAAAGTTAATTGATTATTGATTATTAAGCTTTTGGCCAATTCAATTTTTTGGATGATAATAAAATTTTCAATAGAAGTATAAGTTACTTCCGAAAATAAATTGGATAAATAGCCATAACTATGATTTAGTTTTTCTGTGAGGTAAACAGAACTTTTTACAGATAAAGGCTCTTCACTATTCACCATTTCGGCGATAGTGTCTTTTATCTTTTGCACCAATATACTTTTTTGATTTTCAATAACTTCAATGCCATATTCATTTAGTATGATGGTCATTTCTTGTAGTTTTTCAGCAGAAATATTTTCTGAAAACTCAATTTCGCCAAAACTTAGAATCACAGGTTTTAAGCCTAATTCGCCAAGTTTTTGTTCTAAAATTTTTTTAGTTAAGATATTGAAATCAAATTTTAAAAAGGCTTTCATATTTTGTGGTTAATTCGTAGTAAATTTAGCAAAAAAGACGATAAATTCAATTTTAATATAAAACAAGACATAACTTTTTTAGGGGCTATGTCTTGCAGGGTGAATTAATAAGTCTACTTTGTTAATTCTAAGGTTTGAATTTCATTGGAACCATCTGTAGATTTCCATTTTTGTGATTTTCTGTTGTTTTCAATTAAAATCCATGTTTTGGCAATCGTAGAATTTTCGCTTTCAATTGTTATGTATGGTTCGTTTAGATTCCATTTGAACGGAACATCATCTTTTGTTTCTACTCCTAAAACATTATAGTATAAGCTTTTTTCTCCTGTATTGTTTTTGTTAAAGGTAATAGTTCCTATGTTGTTCAAAGAAATATTTTGTTCGCCGGGTTTAATTGTTTCAAACTTTTGAACGTTCCATGTTCCAACAATTTTTTCAGAACAAGAAGTTAAAAACAGAACGGCAACAAAAGATAAAGTAAAAATTGATTTCATATAAGTAAATTTGAATGTTATTAATTGTAATTGATTTGAAGACTGTCATTGAATTAGGTTCAATTACTTAAAATCAAACCTAATTCTTTGAAAGCCATTCTTTTTCGTAGCTTTTTATAACTAAACTTAAAGTTTATCAATCATTTTTTTAACTTCATCCTTAGATTTTCCAACACGTTGTTGGATTCTTCCGTAAAGTTCATCTTCTTTTCCTTCAACGTATAATAAATCATCGTCGGTTAAATCAGCGTATTGTTGTTTTAACTTTCCTTTTAACTCATTCCAGTTTCCTTTTAAATCGGTTGTATTCATGATTTTGGTTTTTAAATTAATAATTTCGTTTATATATACTACAAAGCTAGCCCAACATAGCACTTGTTATGTTACACAATTTTGTTTGTTTGTTATATAATTTCGAGGAAAGCTAGTAACTTTTGGATAAACTAAGCTTGAAAACTAATTAACTTTTAGTTTTTCTTTTCTAATTTTTTTCCAGTTTTTTAACCGTATTCTGGCGGTGCTTCTCAAATGTTCATCAAGCGGTTCGCCAATCAAAAAACCATACGGTTTGAGTTCCGGAATCGTATCAAAAACAACTTTTAAGCTGGCAACAACAGGTAAAGCTACTATCATTCCGGCTGTTCCCCAAAGCATTGAGAACAAGATGATGGAAAGAATGGCAACAAAGGCATTGATACTCACTTTTGAACCTGTGATTTTTGGAGTAATAAAATTTCCTTCTATAAATTGAATAAAAACAAAAATAGCAATAACGCCAATAGGGTACCATAACGAATCTTTTGTGGCCAAAGCAACAATTGCCGGAAGTAACGATCCAATTATAATTCCGATATAAGGGATTAATAACAGCAAAGCAGCAAGAAATCCAAAGAAAATGGCATTATCAATTCCTAAAATTAATAAACCAACTGAGTTGAGAACACCCACAATTCCCATTACCATAAACAACCCTACTAAATAGTTTTGTTGAACATCATAAAGTTTGCTCAAAATTGTTTTAGCTTTTAAAGTATTACCATCTTTTGAAAAAGCTCTGTAAATAAAGCTTTTAAAAAATTTACGATATATTAAGAAGAAAAAGATATAGAGCGGAATCAAAATTATATCTGTAAAAACACTTCCGGACACGGTAACAAATTCAAAAATACTAGAGGAATTCTCTTTTAAAGTCTCACCAAGATTTAGCTTTTTTAAAGACAATTCACTTTTATTAATTCCAAAAGTAGACTCGATTTTTGTGGCAAGATCATTGTAAACTTGACTCAATTTATCAGCATAATCACTTCCTTTATCCATAATATCGGAAATTTGAAAACCGATAAATGTAATTAAAGCAAAAACCAAAAGTGATAACAATAAGATTGCAAAAATTGCCGAAACTACTCTATTAAAGTGCCATCTTCTTTCTAAATACAATACAAACGGAAAGACCGAAACACTTAAAATAATGGCAATAATCATTGGCACTATCACCGGCTTCAGTACATATAAAACAAAAACTAAACCTATGATGAAAAGAAGGTTTAGAGCAGCGGAATTTTCTTTTTTTGTAGTTGTTACCATGCAGCAAATAGTGATTAAATTTAAAAAAAGAGGAATCGTTATAATTCCTCTTTAAGATATTTTTTTGGTAATCAAAAAATTAAAGCTTGTCAATCATATCTTTAACTTCTTCTTTCGATTTTCCAACACGTTGTTGAATTCTTCCGTAAAGTTCGTCTTCTTTTCCTTCAACGTAAAGTAAATCATCATCTGTTAAATCGGCATATTGTTGTTTTAATTTACCTTTTAACTCGTTCCATTTTCCTTTTAAATCTGTTGTGTTCATAATAGTTGAATTTTAAATTAATACAATGTTTGTTATTGTATTTACAAAATTATCATTTAAACCGGCGGATATTGTTATACAATTTTCCGAGATTGTTATATAATTTTATTGATTGTCTAAATCTACTTTGTAAATTTGCCAAACTACAAAAACCAACAAATTGACTACAACACAACTTATTAAACAAATTTACACTAAAAAATCGTTTCTATGCATAGGTTTGGATGTGGATTTAAATAAAATTCCAAAACACCTGCTCCAAACCGATGATCCAATTTTTGAATTCAACAAAGCAATCATCGATGCCACGCACGATTTGTGTGTTTCCTATAAACCAAATACCGCATTTTATGAAGCATATGGATTAAAAGGATGGCAATCGTTGCAAAAAACCATTGATTACATTAATACAAATTATCCCGAAATTTTTACGATTGCCGATGCAAAGCGAGGCGATATTGGCAATACATCTACCATGTATGCCAAAGCTTTTTTAGAAGATTTGAATTTTGATTCGGTTACTGTTGCACCTTATATGGGAAAAGATTCGGTGGAACCGTTTTTGGCTTTTGAAAATAAACACACCATTTTACTTGCTCTAACATCCAACGAAGGAGCATTTGATTTTCAAACGAAACTTTCTCCCGACACTTCGGGAAATAAGGAAATTTATAAACACGTTTTAGAAACTTCCAAAACGTGGAAAAACAGCGAGAATTTAATGTATGTTGTTGGAGCCACCAAAGCAGAATATTTTACGGAAATTAGAAAGATTGTTCCCGATAGTTTTCTTTTAGTTCCCGGAGTAGGAGCACAAGGCGGAAGTTTACAAGAAGTTTGCAAATATGGATTAAACGCCAATGTTGGATTGTTAATCAATTCGTCACGGGCAATTATTTATGCTTCAAATGAATTAGATTTTGCAGCAAAAGCAAGAGAAGAAGCGTTGAAGTTGCAAAAGGAAATGGAAGAAATTCTGAAATAAAAACAATAATGACTTTCATCGACCAACTCGGAACTTCACATTTTTTTAAAACCACACCCAAACGAATCGTTTCCCTCGTTCCCTCGCAAACCGAACTTCTATATGATTTAGGTTTGGAAGATTCAATTGTGGGAATCACAAAATTTTGCGTTCATCCAATTCACTTAAAAAATACAAAAAGAATAATTGGCGGAACAAAAATTGTAGATTTTACTAAAATTAAAGAACTAAATCCTGATGTAATAATTGCCAACAAAGAAGAAAATACAAAAGTAATTGTTGACCAATTAAGTCAAATTTGTCCTGTGATTGTTACCGACATTAAATCGGTGGAAGACAATATCAAAATGATTGAAGATTTTGGTCAGCTATTCAATAAAAAAGAAGAAGCGAAGCAATGGATTTCAAATATAAGTTTGGCTTACCTTGATTTTCAGTTTTTTATGGTTGATAAACCAATCAAAAAAGTACTTTATTTTATTTGGGCAAAACCCTATATGGTAGCTGGAGAAGAGACGTTTATTGATGCCATGTTAAAGCTAAACAATTTTCAAAACGCTTTCAAAAATCCACGATATCCAGAAATACAAGTGAATGAATTAAAACAATGTGATGTCGATTTAATTTTGTTGTCTTCTGAACCTTATCCATTCAATCAAAGTCATGAAGTTGAAATTGGAAAATTTACTTCCAACGTACAATTTATACAAGTGGACGGTGAATGTTTTTCCTGGTACGGAAGCCGAATTCTAAAAGCTTTTGATTACTTTAAAACGTTACACGAAAAATTATAGTTCAACTTCCTCTAGAACAAGTGTTTCTTTCTTTTCAGCTTGAACATTTTCCGGTTTTTCAGCAATAGGTTGCTTTTTCTTTTTCAAAAAGTTTGAAAATTCTTGTTTCAAAAACTTTAAATCTTTATTTTCTTTAAAAACGCCTTTCATTGGGGTGAAATTTTTTTGCAAAGATACATTATCAAATTATTATATTTTCATTATGATTTGTTAAGATTCAAAATTTGTGTAAAAATGCTACATTTGCCAAAAAAAGTTTGATTTCCTATTCAACATACAAAAACGAAACTTCTTCAGAGTGGGTTACCTTCGTGCATGGAGCAGGAGGAAGTTCGTCTATTTGGTTCAAGCAAATCAGAGAATTTCAAAAGCATTTTAATGTTTTATTACTTGATTTGCGTGGTCATGGAGATTCAAAACCAAACCTAAAAAACGGATTCAAACAAAAATATACTTTCAAATCCATCGCCCAAGATGTTTACGAAGTAATCGATCATTTAAAAATAGAATCTTCTCATTTTGTCGGCATCTCACTCGGAACCATCGTCATCAGACAATTAGCAGAAATGCATCCCACCCGAGTAAAATCAATGATAATGGGTGGAGCGATTTTAAAAATGAATTTCCGCTCACAAATTTTAATGAAACTCGGAAACATTTTTAAATACGTTTTACCTTATTTAGTACTCTATCGCTTTTTCGCCTTTGTGATTATGCCAAAGAAAAATCACAAACAATCGCGATTACTTTTCATCAACGAAGCCAAAAAATTATACCAAAAAGAATTCATTAAATGGTTTAAACTAACCGCAGAAATCAATCCGGTTCTTCGCTGGTTTCGCCAAGTCGAAATCAATATTCCAACCCTTTATGTCATGGGCCAAGAAGATTATATGTTTCTGCCCTCTGTTCGTCAAGTCGTTGAAAAACACTATAAAACGGCAGAATTATTTGTGATAGAAAATTGCGGACACGTAGTAAACGTTGAGCAACCGCTGCAGTTTAATTCGGCTGTCATTTCATTCGTTCAGTCTAAAGCATAAAAAAAAGTCAGCGGTCTCAATCACTGACTTTCTTTTTACTAACTAACTCTAACCAAACAAACCTTAAATTTATACTGCAAATATCGGCAGAAAATTTAGATGGTTATGTTAAGCATTTGTTATATATATGTTATTGATTATTAAATTTTTAGCTGTCTCAACCTCAAACCTGAAACTTGAAACCTGAAACTTGAAACCTGAAACTTCTATTTGTTATCCTGCATCGCAAAAACCCTCTTCAACAAATCAGAACTTCTCGCACTCAAATTTGTTCTAATCTCTTTTTCTTCCACAGCCACCATTTTAAAAACACCTTCCATTGCTTTTGTGGTCGTATAATCCGTCAAATCAGGATTCACTTTTTTCACTAACGGAATCGAATTGTATTTGGTAATGATTTCTTTCCAAACCTTATCCGCACCCACTTTACTAAACGAATTTTTAATCACCGGATTAAATTTTCCATACAACGCCGTCGAAGTCGAATTCTGCAAATAGGAAGTCGCCGCCGTCTGATTTCCCATCAAAATATTCTTCGCATCGTTAAATGTCATTTGTTTCACCGCATCCACAAAAATCGGAGTCGCTTCTTTCACAGCATCTTCCGCAGCACGGTTCAACACTTTCAAACCTTCATCAGCCAAACTCGATAAACCAATCGCTCGTAAACGCGAATCCACCATTTTCAACTCATCCGGAAGCAAAATTTTAACGGCTTCGTTCTTAAAAAATCCATCTGTTTTAGTCAATTTCGAAACCTGTTTGTCAATTCCGTTGTTCAAGGCTTCCTTCAATCCACTGGCAATATCAGCATTACCAAGCATACCGCCTGTTTGAGGAAGTTGAGCTGCAATTTGTTGCATTTCTGCACAGCTAAAAAATGTAAAGGCACACAAAAATAAAATCGTTTTTTTCATATTAGAATAAATTTATATCCCAAAAGTAAGCAAATAGCATGCCTTTTCCATTCGCACTAAGTTTTTTTTAAGAAGCTATTCCCGCTTTCCATTCCAAGCTTGTTTGTCTTGTTGTTTTTTTCTAAGGCAAAAAAGTAGCTCCCAAGGTCGCTCTTTTTCGCCAAGAAAAAAATACAACAATCCTGCTCAAGGCTTTCCATTTCAATCGGGGCTAGGAAGTTGCGGGGTGAAAAGTTGCGGGTTGCGGGTTGAAAGGTTTCGGGTTAAAAGGTTACGAGTTGTGAGTTTCAGTTTTAAGTCACGTTCCCGCAATCTTGTCATTCCGACGCAGGAGGACACGAGCGATAGCGAACTGGCGAAGCAATCTCATTTCTGTGCTTTCCGTGTTTTCCGTGAGAAAAAAAGTTTTCACTCGCAATTTCCCGCAATCTTGTCATTCCGACGCAGGAGGACACGAGCGATAGCGAACTGGCTAAGCAATCTCGTCAAAAATTTCAAATTCTATCTCCAAAATTACCCAATCCTAAAACTGACAACCAACAACCGACAACCGACAACCAAAAAAAAACTAAATTATTTTTATTAATTCCGTAAATTGCACCCTCAAAAACATCATTTTTTTATCAATGGAACAAGCAACTCCTTATATTCCTAAAAATAAAGTAAGAATTGTAACTGCCGCATCACTTTTTGACGGACACGATGCAGCCATCAACATCATGCGACGCATCATTCAAGCCACAGGCGTGGAAGTCATTCACCTTGGCCACGACAGAAGCGTTGAAGAAGTCGTAAACACTGCTATTCAAGAAGATGCCAATGCAATTGCCATGACATCCTACCAAGGCGGTCACAACGAATATTTCAAATACATGCACGATTTGCTCAAAGAAAAAGGAGCCGGTCATATCAAAATATTTGGCGGTGGAGGAGGCGTAATCCTTCCTGAAGAAATTAAAGACCTTCATGACTACGGAATCACTCGAATTTATTCACCTGATGACGGTCGTGCGATGGGCTTACAAGGAATGATCAACGATTTAGTCCAACAATCCGATTACCCAATTGGCGATAATTTGAACGGCGAAGCCAAAGAATTATACAAAAAAAATCCACGTTCCATTGCTCGCGTAATTTCTGCTGCAGAGAATTTTCCGGATATTGCCAAAGAAACGTTAGACACTATTCACAAAGAAAATGAATCCTCAAAAATTCCCGTTCTCGGAATCACCGGAACAGGTGGAGCAGGAAAATCATCCTTAGTAGATGAATTAGTTCGTCGTTTTCTAATCGACTTCCCTGAAAAAACAATCGGATTAATATCCGTCGATCCATCTAAAAGAAAAACGGGCGGTGCTTTGTTGGGCGACAGAATCCGAATGAACGCCATCAATAATCCTCGCGTTTATATGCGTTCGTTGGCTACTCGTCAATCCAATTTAGCCTTATCAAAATATGTTGCCGAAGCCATTCAAGTATTGAAGGCTGCCAAATACGACATAATCATTCTGGAAACTTCTGGAATTGGTCAAAGTGATACTGAAATCATCGAACATTCGGATGTTTCTCTTTATGTAATGACTCCTGAATTCGGTGCCGCAACCCAACTCGAAAAAATCGATATGCTTGATTTTGCCGATTTAGTTGCCATCAACAAATTTGACAAAAGAGGTTCGCTCGATGCTCTTCGCGATGTAAAAAAACAATACCAACGCAATCACAACCTTTGGGATGCCGATTTAGATTCACTACCCGTTTTCGGAACAATTGCTTCGCAATTCAATGATCCGGGAATGAACACACTTTACAAAAAAGTGATGGACAAAATCGTCGAAAAAACAGAAGCTGATTTACAATCTACGTTCGAAATCACACGTGAAATGAGCGAGAAAATCTTCGTCATTCCGCCACACAGAACCCGTTATCTTTCTGAAATTTCAGAGAATAACCGCAAATATGACGAAACAGTTTTATCGCAAGTGGAAGTCGCACAAAAATTATACGGAATTTATAAAACCATCGAATCGGTTGGTCATATCAACAAATTGGGTTTAACCAAATTCGGAATCAACGAAGAACAACTTCAAAACGCTGAATCAACTACCAACAAAGAATTTTTAAGTTTACTAGCAAAAGAATTCGACCGCGTAAAAATGAACCTCGACCCATTCAATTGGGAAATCATTTTAACGTGGGACGAAAAAGTAAACAAATACAAAAACCTGATTTATTCGTTCAAAGTTCGCGACAAAGAAATCAAAATTCAAACACATACCGAATCGCTTTCGCATTCGCAAATACCAAAAGTAGCATTGCCAAAATACCAAGCGTGGGGCGATATATTAAAGTGGAATTTACAAGAAAATGTTCCCGGCGAATTTCCATTTGCATCAGGACTTTATCCCTTCAAACGAGAAGGCGAAGATCCATCGCGAATGTTTGCCGGAGAAGGTGGACCGGAGCGAACCAACAAACGTTTTCACTACGTGAGTGCAGGTTTACCCGCCAAACGTTTATCAACGGCGTTTGACTCGGTAACATTATACGGAAACGATCCTGATTTACGTCCGGATATTTACGGAAAAATTGGTAATGCTGGGGTTTCCATTTGTTGTTTAGACGATGCCAAAAAATTATATTCCGGTTTCGATTTAAGTCATCCGTTAACTTCTGTGAGTATGACAATCAACGGTCCGGCTCCGATGTTGCTTGGCTTTTTTATGAATGCCGCCATCGATCAGAATTGTGAAAAATACATCATTGAAAATAATTTACAAGTTGAGGTTGAAGAAAAAATCAACGAAATCTACAAGAAAAATGGTTTCGTTCGTCCAACCTACAACGGCGAACTTCCCAAAGGAAACAACGGTTTAGGGTTGATGTTATTAGGCGTAACCGGAGACCAAGTGCTACCGCAAGACGTGTACCAAGACATTAAAATTAAAACCTTAGCACAAGTTCGCGGAACTGTTCAAGCCGATATTTTAAAAGAAGATCAAGCCCAAAACACCTGTATTTTCTCCACCGAATTCGCTCTCCGTTTGATGGGCGACGTGCAGGAATATTTCATTCAAAAGAATGTGCGTAATTTCTATTCGGTTTCCATTTCGGGTTATCACATTGCAGAAGCAGGAGCAAACCCAATCACGCAATTAGCGTTCACGTTGGCCAATGGTTTCACTTACGTGGAATATTATTTGAGTCGTGGCATGAACATCAACGATTTCGGTCCCAATTTATCCTTCTTTTTCTCGAACGGAATCGATCCGGAATATGCCGTGATTGGTCGTGTGGCAAGAAAAATTTGGGCAAAAGCTTTAAAAAATAAATACGGAGCCAACGAAAGAGCTCAGATGTTGAAATACCACATTCAAACCTCGGGACGTTCATTGCATGCTCAAGAAATTGATTTCAATGACATCCGTACGACTTTGCAAGCGTTGTATGCGATTTACGACAACTGTAACTCGTTGCACACGAATGCGTATGACGAAGCCATTACCACACCAACTGAAGAATCGGTGCGTCGTGCGATGGCGATTCAGTTGATTATCAACAAAGAATTAGGTTTAGCCAAAAACGAAAACCCGATTCAAGGTTCGTTTATCATTGAAGAATTAACCGATTTAGTGGAAGATGCTGTTTTACAGGAATTCGACCGAATCACAGAACGTGGTGGTGTGTTAGGTGCAATGGAAACGATGTACCAACGTTCTAAAATTCAAGAAGAATCGTTGTATTATGAAACCTTAAAACACAATGGCGATTTCCCAATCATTGGGGTGAATACGTTTTTAAGTTCAAAAGGTTCGCCAACGGTGATTCCGGCAGAAGTAATTCGTGCTACCGAAGAAGAGAAACAATTTCAAATTAAAACCTTGGAAACCTTACACCAATTGCACGAGCAAAAAGTAAACGAACAATTAAACAGCTTACAAGAAGCCGCCATCAACAACCAAAACATTTTTGAACGTTTGATGGAAGCCACCAAATATTGTTCATTAGGTCAAATTACGAGTTCGTTGTTTGAAGTGGGTGGGCAGTATAGAAGGAATATGTAGGTTTTATGTATATGATTTTAAAGGACGACGAGAGTTGTCCTTTTTTAGGTTTATCAGGTACGAGCACGACTATTTCACAAGCTTAGAAAGGCAAATCTTCCGTTTCATCAATGTTTTCTACTTTTAGTTTTGGAAATTTTTTGTTATAGTATGAATTCAAAAATAGACCTACAGTTGTAAATGAGTTTATTGTTAAGTAAACATAAATAGAATCTTCAATTAACAAATCTTCCTTAGTTTTTCCATGAAAAATAGTTTTTTCGCTTCTTAATTTTTCAATAGATTGGCTAATTGAAATAAGTGATGTACAAATTGTTCTCGCTTCTAGTGGAAAATCTTCACTATTTAGTTTAAATTCATTAATTATTGATTGAATTAATTTAAAAAGAGTTTCGTTCCCTTTTAATTTAGAATTGATTCGTTCATCTTTAAGGATTTCTTTGATTAAGCTTTCAAATGCGGAATTTGCTAAGCCAATTGCTAAACTTGGGTCATTTTCAATGTTTTTTATAGATTTCAAAAATGTATCATAAACATTTTCATATTGTTCTTTAATTTCATTTTTAAATTGTGGTATAGCTGGTATGAAATCTGGGGTATCTAAACCTAAATCTATTGCAATTTTAAGCAAGTCACTACCACTTACTGAATGTAAAGTGGATGATAAATCTATATTACCATTATCATCCAGGTGAATTATAAAATTTTCCCAATTATCATTAAAATTATAACCTTCTGAACTTCTATGCCATTTTTTTATATAAAATGAAACATTTTTATATGATTTGAACTCTTCCCAAATCTTTTCCTGAACAGAATTTACAAGTTGCATTTGATATTTCGGTGAAATGAGTTCGTCCATTTTACTTTAAAATTTATTTTTTAAGTTTATTTTTTGGGTTTTCTTCAAAGGTAATTTGCCAGCTTTTTAGTCAAAGTATTTTTCAAATTCATCTTTTAATTTTTGATTTTCAATAATTATCCATCGTTTAAATGCTGTAAAATTTGAACCACGATTTAAGTGTCCACGAATTTTTATTAAAAAATATTCTTTATCTTCTGCAGAATTTGTATCCCGAAAATATTCACAAAGTTGTTTTTGAAAATCCATTATTTCCTCTAACATCTTGTTTCTTAAGTTTGCAGATTCGATAGTCTTCAGTTTTGTGGTGCCATTATAAACTGCCGTAAGCAAATCTCTTGTCATAATTGTTTCAGGAGAATTATCTAACTCTATAATTTGTACCTGTTCGTAAGGAAACGGCTTAAATACATACTTCAATTTATTTTCTACATCATCTTTATTATCAGTACAGTTTAGAATGTTTTGAAAATTTGCCAATTTAGTGTTATTGCAATGACTACAAGACCAAAACAAATTATTCCAATCGAATTTTAAATTCACGTTACCTTCGTGAGGTCTAAAATGTTCAATATTTATTGTTATAGGTTCTTTGTATTCACAGATATAACATTTGTTTTTGAAATCGTCTTTTATTCTTTCAAGAACATTTGAACACTTATAATCACCATTAGCTTTTGTTTTTTCTATTTCCAAGCAATCAGGTGCTGGCTGGGATTTTTCAAAATATACCATATATGATTACTTTTTATCATTCAATTCATTTAACTCAATTTGTTGCAGTTTAACCAAAAGTTCGGTAGCGAGATACTTAGGTGTATGGGCAAAATAATTTCTTAAATTTCTTATTTGCTCTAATTGTTCTGCTGTTTTTTCCTTTAGCGAAGTCAATTTATCAAATTCGATTATTTTACTTTTTATTTCTTCTGAATATTTGTCAGTTTTAAAATAACTTTCAAGCAATGCATCATATGAATAACCTGATAAATCTGTAGTAACAATCCTTGTTTCTAAATCACATATTGTAGTATTCGACAAAGAAGATAAAACAAAAGGAGAATGTGTAGTAACAATGAATTGAATTTTAGGAAAGAAGTCAGTAAGAAATGGTAAAATCTTTTTTTGTAAATCAACATGTAAATGCGTCTCAATCTCGTCGATTATAACAATACCTTCTAAATCGTATGATTTTCGATTATGTGCCTCCATTCTAAGAATTAGTTCAGTGACAATACTAATAATTGCAGAATATCCATCAGATAATGTATTAAAATTAAATGACTGGCTGTCATTTATGAAAATATCAAAATTATAAGACTTTCTGTTAAAACGTAATTCTAATGAATCCACATCGAATATTAATTTTAAACGTTCTTCTAAACGAATAAACCAATTATCAATTTCTTGCACAACATCAATTTCGTTATCATCTCTAGCAAAAGAGCGATCTGCTTTAAGATTAACTATATATTGAATGAAATTTGTATTTGCTTTTTCTTTCAAATTGTATTTTTTCTTGAGTTCAATTTTGTTTATACCTTTCGGTATACTTAAATCTGTATGCCTTTTTGAATCAAAGAATGCAAGCAGAAATTCGCCTTTTTTTATAGTTGAATGTAGTTCTCGAATATTGTTTGAGAAAAACAGTCGTGTTCCTCCTGAATTTTTAATTTGTATTTTTTGGAGACCTAAGAGTCTATTTAAATTATCTTTTTCAGTTTGTGTAAGATTTGAGTCTTTTAACTGATTTTCTATGTTTTCAATTCGATCAAAGGCAGCTACGACAGTTTGCGAAATCGGACTTTCTAATTGCGATAGAAATTTATTTATTTCTAGTAAGAGACTTGTTTTTCCACTTCCATTTTTCCCAGTGATAATTAAATGTTGACAATGATCTTTTGCAAGGGAAATACTTAAATCTTTAATATTTATCGAATTTTCGACGTAAATATCTGTTATAAAATTTTCACTCATATTGTAATTTTCTTACATTTCTTTTGTTTACTTAAATATTTGATAAGCTTACAACCAACTTATTTATATGCTTATTTTTCCAGTCATACATTTAAGTATTTCACTTAATTATAAATACAACTATAGAACTAATTTCCCCACTAAAATACACAAAATTCTCCCACTTTAACATTCCTTCAAAAAAATTCTAAAAACCAAAACCCCTTCACCAAGTCATAAAACTCAATAAAGGGGTTATATTTAAAAAGTAAGAACGTTAACCAATAAACCTACACAAACAAATTCGCACCCGTGAAGTATAAATTAACTAAAGTTTGATTCTCTTTTTCCATTGTAGAAAATAGTGATTTTGTTTGGGTGGATGAACGTGATGATTACGCTTGTAAAGACTTGGGCTGTTCTTTTTTTAATTGAGAAATGATTATTTGCTTCCAGGTGGGGAGATCATCGAAGAGTAGTGTGCTAGATCCTGTATCTGGTAATTAGTTTTTTATATAGTCAAAATTATATATTTTAATATATCTAATGAATGAAGTTTTGGGTAGTACACTTTCTTCAAATTTTCCTGCTAACTCTTCTGAATTAGTAATCCATGAATTTACATAAACTGCCATAGGAAGATTTGGAATAGGTGTTGGCATCCATGTTTTTCTAACATGGATAACTCTGTTATCAACATACCATCTAATCTCATGATATTCCCACTCTATCCTATAATCGTGAAAATCTTCAGAAGCATCAAAACCTAAATCAATTAATATAGGAGTGCCTCTTACTCCATAATTATATTTAGTGTTTATAATACCAGGATTATAATAAACATTTAATAATATTTTAGTTGTATCGTTTCCTAAAAACTCAATATCTATTTCTTGCCAAGGATCATTTCTATGCAAGAAAAAAGCAGAAATAATACCTTCTCCTTTTATAGGCTTCATTGAAATTTCAAAACTACCATGTATATATTTTTGTTTAGAAACGATTGATGAAGATGAATAATTTTTGTCTCCTTGAGCACTATTTGTTATTTTTAATTGAAATCCAGATTCTAGTCCAATAGATAGACTGAAATTTTCTTTATTAAATTGAGATTGATTCGATGGAAAAGTATCTTCTAAAATGTCCCAAAAATTAGAGTCAAATTCTTCAAAGTAATCTATTCTATTTTCAACGCGTTGAGCAATTGATATTATTTCATTTTTATTAAAATCATATGGCAAGTACTTTTTTATGTTTTCAATAGGTAAAACCCACGGATTAACATCATGTTCCAAATATTTGTAATTATTAGAAATACTTGTTTCTATTACTACTTCATTAAGTTCGGTATTTATTTTTAGTATATCATTACTATCAAGATTCCAATTTTGGATTTTAAGTAACTTAGAAACCTCTTTAGTAATATTTTTTTTAGGATCAATACAAAATATATTTTTATTAATATATGAAGAGCAGTCTTGTGGGACTGAATCATTATTCTTTGAAAGAAAAATTATTATAACATTTGGATAAAATCCTATTAAAGAGGGTATTATTTCAATTAATGAATTAAACCCAATGTAGGCATCAAATAGTAGTGCTTCTTTTTTATCAATCAAGTTTGTAATATGATCTAACTCTCTGTTAAATTTCATATAGTGAGTGCGATAGCTATTTAAACTTAAAAGTATTTCAAGTTTGAAAAGATTTGATTTATTTTGACTTAAATCAAATATAAAAACAGGATTACGACCTTTCAATTTATCTAAATCAATAAATGTTTTATTAGATTTTATACCTATTTGCGACAGTATTGGAAGTATTGAATAATTATTATCTGAGGCTACAAAAAGTTTTTGATTAATTATTGATTCATTACATATATAAACTTCAAGATCGTTAAATTTATGATTAATCCAGAGGTCAACAGGTCCAGTTATTGGTAGTTTTTCTCCGAGCTTTATTGCTCCTTTATTAGATAAAATATATCCTGAAAACCACCAAATGCCTCTATTAGGTATGGAAAGATTATTGGATATTTGTTTTATGTCGGGCTTATGGTCAACTTTCTTAAACGAAATATAAATAATGTCAAAATCAATTTTAGATTCAACAATTTCTTTCCATAATGAGTTTAATTTACTTGAGAATTTGTTTTCAAAATAAACATCATCCTCCAAAATAAGTCCGTTATGAATATTTTCGTCAATAATTTTATTCCAAATAGAGAGATGAGATAACGCGACAGCGATTTCTTGCTTTGTGAGGTCAATTTTTATTTCTTTTTCTCGAATAATATTTAATAATTCGGGATTTGGATCTACAAAATATTGATCTTCTAATTTATAAGAAGGGTTAACTTTAGTTGTCCTTATTGATTGGCTTTTCGCATCAATAGCTGAGAATCTTTCTGTAAAATTTAGAAGGTTGTTTTTATTCTGAACCTTTATTTTCATAAGTTCTTCTTGAATTAGCTTCCATCTTCCCTTTTGCCTGTCAAGATTGATAACAAAAATCTTATTTATTTTATCTTCACCATCACCAAATGTCTTTAGTTTTTCCTGTTTTATTAAAAATCTTATTAATTTATTTAACTTATATTTTAAAAATAGAAAGTTACGATTACCAGTTATTATATTCATAATTACTTATTCCTCAAACCATTTCTGTTCATTTCCTTTATAAAGTCTCCAATTTCGATTATCATTTCGATAATTTAATGACCAGACACTTGTTGATATAGAATTCCAGTCCTCAATATACTCTACATCACTTCCTTCGTTTATGAGATAATTTGTCAAGGATGCACTCAGGTTTCCAGGCCCTGTAGTTTCCTGAATATTAAAAATATTCTCTTCACTAATTAACTTATCAGTTGCTCTTTTAAGAGCAATAGCAATTAAAATATGATTTGGTGGTGATATGATAGGATTGTTATTGAAGTAATAAATGTTAGTTTCGTCAAATAGATCTCGTAAGAAATCTTTATTATCAACCATTTTTTCTTCTTTTAAGGAATAACATAAAGGTTGAATTTTAATGTTATTATTATCAAATAGGAAATCAATTTCAGTATTTAAAAGCAGTTCGTCAGCATCAACATAAAATCCACCACAAACATATAAGTAACATAATCTAAAATAATCACATCTCATTGCCGGATGATGGCATTTTAAATATGAGTTTAGATGTTCTTTATCTAAATGTTTTGTTATAAAACACTTAGCTGATTCGTCATCGAAGAAATCAAACCTAAATCCTTTATTTACTAAAATTTTCCAGCTATCGATACATTCTAAAACATCCTTTGGTATCTCTTTTAAAGAGTGCCAATATTGCATTATTACCTTAGGAATTGCAATGTCATTTTTTGGACTGAATTTTTCTTTTCTCAAAAAATTATAAATAAATTTTGATCGAGCATCGTGATCTTCAGCTATTTGCTCTATGTTTTTCTCATTCATTTAGATCATGTTAGTTATTAAACAAACTTATAAATAGACTCATTTATTATAAGTTTTATTAAGGATATATAATTACATAAATAGTGGTATGTTCAATTCTAATTGTATCTTATTCTCCACTAAAATACTAAAAATTTCCCCACTTTAACATTTCTCCAAAAAATTTCTAGAAACCAAAACCCCTTTACAAAGTCATAAAACCCAATAAAGAGGTTACATCTTTTAGAACTCTTAAAACACCAAAGGAAAGTTTCGCCAACTACAAAAAATACCCCAACAGCTATTATGTAAAAACTATTTGACATTTTAAATAAACCATTAAGTAAAATTTGTATTTTTGTTAGAACGCCTTTTATTATTTTTGAATGCACGTGAATTGGTGAGTAAAGAGGCGTAGTACTGTACCAATAATTATGGTAGTTTACCAAGACCAATTTGTTTATATTTTTAGTACATTTATACCATGAACACAGCAGAAAAAACAGGCCACATTGGGCGAAAAATAAGTAAGATTAGAGAACTACGCGGCATGAAGCAAGAGGCGTTGGCCATCGCAATTGGTGTAAGCCAACAAACCGTGAGTAATATTGAAAATAGTGAAACAGTTGAGGAAACTGTTTTACAAAAAGTAGCCGATGCATTAGAAGTAACAGTCGAAGGTATCAAGAACTTTAGTGAAGAAGCGGTATTAAATATAATTGGAAACACATATAATGTTGACAATTCTTCTGCTGTCAATTATGGTTGCACTTTCAACCCTTTAGACAAAGTCATTGCTCTCTTTGAAGAAAAAGAAAAGTTGTATGAACGCTTGTTAAAAGCAGAGCAAGATAAGGTCGCTTATTTAGAGCGGTTAATGGCTAAATAAAGAATAGGGCAAAGAAACGCTCTTAGTAAATCTCGATTAGTTTATCGCTACTAAAGTTTAAATCGCTGTGCAAAGATGAAAATACTTAATCATGTTTGTGCATACCAGCATGACGCTCGCATTTGCGGGTGTAGAAGTAGGTTTTATTTTGTAGCAATCATATGCAATCTTACAAAAGTACCTTCCGGATTCTCTAGTTCTAGGACGCATTCAGAACTTGTAATACTTATTAATTTGAGTCGCATATCAAATTTACTATTATTATCTATAACTTTTATTACTTGAGAATTTTTGTCGTAAGACCAAGTTCCTTTTTGGACTTTATCGGAACTGATTGATTCGGCACTCTTATCTGAATAGAATACCATTCGATCGTTTTTATTTTTTTCTTTTGGCGGGAAAATTTGTCCATTTACTTCAAATGACTTTAACAGCCAATTGTTTACAATAAGTTTCTCAAAATTTTCGGTTTCTTGTGCTCTCGAGGAGAAATTAATTAAAAAAAGTATAAAAGTAAAAAGTATTTTGAATTGAATTTTCATAATATATTATTTATAATAGTGTTGTTAACGTTTTGCCGCTTGCAGTAGTGGCGGTTAAAGAATTCTAAACTTTCGGTTTTTTTAACTGACTTTGAAAGTATAAAACCAACTTTAAATTAAGCCCAAAACCCGCAATCTTGCAAAACCTGTGTTATAGGCTATGTTTGTTTGTCTTCCTTTATTTTAATCTTTAACAATTGTCGTGTCCGAAAGTCTGTCATGAAATCCATTTTTTGTAAACAGAAATGAAATTCGGTCAAATGGAATAAGTCGGCAAAATGTTCTTCTCACAATATCCCCAAGTTCTGGTTTTGTACCATTTTTATTTATAACTTTTGTTTTGGTAATAAACTTCCCAATTGTCTTTTGATATTTAGTTTCCATAAAGACATAATAGCCAAAAAAGCTTGCCGCAAGTATCAAGTAGCCCAAAATTGCTATTAAACTTTCGTCTGTCGGATTAATGAAAAGTCCAAATATAAAGGCAAAAATGATCATTACAATTATGAAAGCAATTGTGTCAACAATCAAATGTATAAACCTTGTCAAAGAACTCACTTTTTTAGAGTCAAACTCCTTTTGTTTTACAATCTTAGCTGTCAGGTCAGCTTTTACTTCCACAATTTTAGACGTGTCAATGTTGCGATTTTTAATTTCTTGTTCAGCAGCTTCAATAGCCAAAGGTTGATATTTGTTTCTGTCTATCGTAACGATTTTAATTAGCTCTTCATCAGTTCGTTTTGACATTGCGTCTTTAAAGTTTGTATTCATTTTTTGTCAATTTATGTTTGTCTTTAGTTCTTGAGATTTGGTCGTCCCACATAGCCTATAACGTTTTGCAGCTACCCGAAGGTGGCGATTTCGAAGCACTTCACTGTCAACCAAGCACAAACTTTGATAGAAGCACAATGCTTGATTTAACCATTGAACCGCCACTTTTGGGTAGGTGCTGTTATAGCACGTTTTTATTTCTCTTCTGTCCATTTTACTCCTTTTGCTGATATTGTCATAATGTCCCTGCGTTGTAGTTCTTTCCAAGGTGATTTTGTTGTGTTGTATTCAATTATTTGATAGTTTCTTTCACAGTCTTTCCAATTTGTGCAAGGACAACGATTTGGTTTTTCGTCCCACGGGATTGTCGCTCTTTTTTTAAGTTCAGAGATAGCGTCTTCAAATTTTTTATATTCTCCTTTCTGTGGTTCTGCGTGTATTTCGTCTTCGATTATAAACATTTTGCTAAGTTCCAATTTGTCCGTGTAAAAATTGTCCGAGTATGAGTAAAACAGTCAAGCCTAAAAACCAAAATGCATTTTTTCGTTGTCCTTTGGTAGTTGTCAGAATAGTAAGGAAAAGTGTCGTAAGGAAAGTTAGTCCCCAAATGAGATTTACTGTTGAGTAAAGTCTGGCTGTCTTGTAGTAGTAAGGTTTCGGACCTTCTCCGCCAAATGGATAACCGTCTGTGTTGTTTAAAATTCCAATCAAGTAAAATTCTCCCAAGTTCACAAGTGTCAAAAGTCCACACAGAATTATTGTCAATATAGATATTGTCAAAAATGTCGGTCTGCTTATGTTCGTTTCTGTAGTCATTTAAAATGTGCTGTTATAGCCAGTGTTTCTTCTCATTTTTCGATAAGTGTCGTAAAGTTGTCAAGGTCAATGTCCATAATTTTTCCGTTGCAATTCTTCTTAAGCTTACCTAACAAGTTTAGTCCAGTTTCTTCTTCGTAACCAAGTCGAATGAAAGTGTAACAGTCCTTGTCTTTGTATTCAGTATACTCAGTTACAAAATACCCGTTTCCTGTTTTTTCACTTTCGTCTGATTCTGCTCCTAAAAAGAAACTTGAAATTATGTCTGCTTGTCCGCTTTGATTGTGGCTTGACTTGCCGAATTCAACCATTTCAATTATATAGTCAACGGTCGTGTAATTAATGCGTTTTACTGTCAATGCAATTGCAAGATTACCTTTTCTGCCTGTTAGAACTATGTGCTTTCCAATTTTAGGTGTCTCAGGAAAATATGCAGTGTCTTTGCCGTTGATTAAAAGCAAACTGTCTTTAAGCACAAATTTTTCATAACCAAGTTCTCTAAGTCCTTGAATAAAATTTTCGGAATAGTCGGCTTTGTTCTTTACTACTATTTCAGTTTTTATTTTGTCTCTGGGAACTTCATTTTTGTCCATTATCAGACTGTCCACCGAAACTGTTTTAATTGTGTCTGAAGGTATCGAAATACTTTTGCTGTCTGTCGCTGAATTGTTACAAGCCATAAAAGTCAGTCCTATAAAAAGTGTCAATATGTTTCTCGTTGTCGTCATTTTAACATTGGCTATAACTTGTTTATATACTCAGTTATTATATACTTTATTGAGCATATATAACTGCTTTGATAGTTTTATGCTCAATTGGAATTGAGTTTTATTTGTTTACTAAAATACAAAAAACTTTAGTAAACTAAAAACAGTATTAATCTAAAACTGTAAACTAAAACTAGTATGAGACAATTTGTATAGTTATTTTAGGACGGGTCATTGACCAAACAGGATATCAAGTAAGTAAAAGTATTAAGTCTTATAATGAATTAAGACCTCATGCAAGTTGTGATTATTTAACCCCTAACCAAGCTCATTTGAAATCAGAGAAATTAAACAAACGATGGAAGAATTATAATAGAAGTTTTAATTATGAAAAAACAGTTGTATAGTAGTTGTAGGATTAAGAATTATATTTGTATAACTATTATAGGATTTATTTATTAATTTGTATAGTTATTTTAGGACGGGTCAAGGACGGTTCAACTGTATAGATCAAGTATGGATCAAGTATAGATAGTGTATGGATAGTGTATGAATAAAGCATCAATCGTGACAGATTTTCTAGATCCTCAATTGCCCTTCAACTAAAGTCTTCTTAAATTAAACTTTACACTGTGTTTCCTTTCAGTAATCGCTAAATAAAAGAATAGGGCAAAGAACTCTTAGTCACTCTTTATTTAGGTTATCTCAACTAAAGCTTAATGCTCTATGCTAAGATGATAGTAAAAACCCCTTAACCAAGCTATAAAACTTAATAAAGGGGTTATATATAAAAAGCAAGAACGCTAACCAATCAACCTACACAAACAAATTCGCATTCGGTTCTTTAATAGAATTCACCATCGTGATAATCGGTTCCGAAGACAAAAACTCTAAAAGCTCTGCGTTAAAGTCTTGCGGTTGCTCCATATTCGACAAGTGCCCTGCATTATTAATCACTTTCAACGTTGAATCTTTAATGTGTTTATTCATAAATTCTGATTGTTCTAACGGTGTTACTTCATCTTCACGACCACAAATAATCAACGTAGGAACAGCAATTTCTCCCAATTTAGAACACGTTTCGCTACGGGTAGCCAACGCTTTCAAACCGTTAATTATTACTTCGGGTGTATTTGCCAAAATGTCCGCATTTATTTTTTTAACTAATTCTTTATCCGAAGAATAGGTGTCATCCGCAAACACAGAATCCAAAAACGTAGCCGCAAATTTCGACGTTCCGTTTTGCTCAATTTCTTCAATGGTTTTGTAGCGTTTTTCTTTTTGTTCAGGCTTGTCGGCAACACAATTCGTGTCACATAAAATCAAAGCGGCAAACCGCTCGGGATAACGTGTAATCGCATTCAACGCCACAAATCCACCCATCGAAAGTCCGCAAATAATCACTCGTTGCAACTTTAACGCATTCAAAAAACCAATCAAGTCATCGCCCAATACATCCATACTCAACGCCGAATCATCATTGGTCGATTGACCAAAACTTCTAAAATCCACCGATATAAAACGGTGCGATGCTTCAAAAGTTTTTAATTGATTGTCCCACATCGATTTATTAAAAGGAAAACCGTGTAAAAACACAACGGGTATTTTCCCAATTCCAACATCATTATAAGATAATTTGATGTTATTAACTTCGATTGTACTATTGAGGGTTGAATTAGACTTTTCCATTATAAATAAATTTAAAATTATAGTTATAAAGGTCGAATATAATTTAATCTTCATGTTATAAGATTATTTGATTTTGTTGTATAATTATCAGTTTTGTTTTTAACTATTTGTGACTTTTATTTTTTACTTTAAAATCTTACTTTTACAAAAAAAAGCATGAAAAATTTTATTCTTATTTTGTTTACAGCTCTACTGTTTATAAGCTGCGAATCATCCGATGACTCAGCACCAACTTTTGAGTCTAACATTAGTGTAGATGGTGTTCAATTTGTGCCTACAACAGCAACTGTTTCTTCTGCTACAGCAAATATGCCTGGCGAATCAGCTTTGAATTTTACATTAACAAAAGGTGCATTTGGTAGTTCTAATTATGAAGCAATTCAATTCAAAATTAATTATCCACAAACTTCAAGTAGTGCTCCAAATGGCGTTTACGATTTTGGAATAGGCGTTATTGGTGAAATGTTATTTGCAAATGGATCTTATGTAAAAGGGGATACCGTTTATAGTTTAGCAGGATATACAGTTCAAGTAACAGCCTTGGGTGAAGATGAATACCGATTGGATTTTCAAAATATCCAGGCTGTAAATCCTTTTGTAGAGGAAGAAATAAAAATTATTTCAGGTTATTTTGAAGGAAAAATGAATTAATGGATTCACTCAGTCAAATCGTTCTCGGTGCCGCAGTGGGCAATCAAGTGCTCGGCAAGAAGATTGGTAACAAAGCCATTCTTTACGGAGCCATCATCGGAACGATGCCGGATTTGGATGTGCTTTACGGAAAGTTTTTAGACCCGTTAACCGCCACCGAAATTCACCGCGGTTTTAGTCATTCCACTTTATTTTTCCTTTTTCTTTCACCCATTTTAGGATGGATTTTACAAAAACTGGAACATAAAAAAGGAGTAAATTTCAAAGAAGCAACGCTGTTTTCGTTCCTTATTTTGCAAACGCATTCATTACTCGATTTGTTCACCACGTGGGGAACGCAGTTGTTTTGGCCACTCGAAACACGGTTTTCATTGCAATCTATTTTTGTGATTGATCCTTTATATACATTGCCTTTTTTGGTGTCTCTCATTCTTTCAATGAAGAAAAAGAAACAAGACCCCAAAAGAATGTTTTGGAACAGAATTGGATTAATTGTGAGTACTTCGTATTTGTTTCTCACGCTTTTAGTACAATCGATTGTGACGAATAAATTTGAAAAACAATTAGAGCAAGACAATATTACTTACCAGGAAATTGTCGTAAAACCATCGCCATTCAATATTATTTTATGGACTACCAATATTAAAGTCGATAACGGATATTACATTGGCGATTATTCTTTTTTTGATACTAAACCGATTCAATTTCAATTTATTCCAAAACAAAATGAATTGATTACTGAATATGAAAATGAAGCGGTTATCAAACAATTAAAACGAATTTCGGAAGGTTGGTACTGCATCACCCAAAAAGAAAACCAACTCCTTTTTAATGATTTGCGATTTGGGGTGATGAATGCGGAACCCAATGATTTACAGTTTTCGTTTAGTTATCAAATTACTAAAGAAAATGGAGAAATTAAAGCGATGGAATTGCCGAATAAAAATAGGGCACAGGCAAAGAAATTATTAGGGAAATTATGGGTGAGGTTGTGGGGGAATTAAGTTTATTTCAATAGTTATTATTTTTTAGTAAAAAGCTTTAAAAAGTTCACTATATAAGTCCAAAAATTGATAATGTACCAAAAGTGATCAACACTAAACTAATTACTATCATAATAATGATTGTTGTTCTGTGTAAACTATACTTTCCATCAATTACAAATTGTTCAGGGTTTTTAGAGTTATATTTAACAAAAGTTGTTTTTCCAATAGAATTTTTAAATGATTTGAATACCTGAAAGTCAGTTATAAAATAATAGTGGGGTTCCTTTTCAATGGTTTCACCTTTATTTGTTGAAAAATTTATAATTGGTATTTGATATCCTTCATCATCGCGAGAATATTTGATAATTTTTCCTTCTGCGGTTATGCCATTTTGTTCAATTTCATCAATTGTGGTCTTATATTCAGATACTAAATAAAGTATGTAAAAACCTAAAATTAAAAAACAAACTACAGGTTTGACAAACATAAAAATGACAAAAACTGCAAATATAAGATATCCATATCTTTCTAAATTTTTCATTTTTCTTGTTACTTTATTCTACTGCATAAACCTCACCTCACTAATCTTACCATCCAAAATAGTATAAACCGCAATCGCATACAATTTTGGTTCCGATTTTATAAAAACAACTTCTTCGTGGTCGATGACTTTGTTGTTCAACACAATTCGGTTGACCAATTTGCAATTCAAATCAGGCAATTGGTTAAACATTTGGGTATATTCTTCTCGCATTTTTGCTTTTCCTTCATATAAAAGCTGATCGGGAAAAGCATAGACTTTTACATTTTCACTGTAAGGTTTCAAAAATGCTTCGATATCTCGTTTGTTGTAGCCATCCAATTGTTCTTGAGCTAAGGCAGCGGCTTCTTTTTCTATCGCAACCTTGTCTTGGGCAATTCCATAAGAAATAGATAAAAATACGAAAGTAATCAAAAGTAAATTTTTCATATCAATGAGTTAATTAGTTAGTGGTTTCATTTTCGTCACTATTAAACTTCCGCACAATGGCTTTCAACTTCTCTTTTCTAGCCATTTCTTTTTCTTTCTTCTTGGCTTGCTCCTTGTGCAATTTGTCGTTGTGAATTTTGATATTTTTCGGATTATTTCTGCCCATAAGTCACTCCTTTTACATTCATTTTTAAACCATACACAGCATCCATCGCTGTGATAAATAAGAGGTCATTGTTTTTTCCACCAAAGCAAACATTGGCTGTCCATTTTTCGGGGACAGGAATATGAGCCACCGGAAAACCATTTTTATTAAAAACAGACACACCGTTTCCGGTTAAGTAAACATTTCCTTCGCTATCAACCGTCATTCCATCCGAACCCATTTCACAAAAAACTTTTCGATTCATCAACGTTCCATTAGGTTGAATGGTATACACATACGTTTTTTGATCGTTAATATCTGCTACATATAATTTTTTTCCATCCGCCGATCCAACAATGCCATTCGGTTGCACTAAATTTTCATCAACGGCGATAATTTTTTTTCTATCCGATGAAAGATAATAAACGTGATTGCCCGTTCTTTTGCTGATGGAATCTCTTTCCCAATAATTCCGGACATACAACGGATCAGTAAAATAGATACCATTTTTGGCATCAATCCACAAATCATTCGGACCGTTATGAGCGTTTACTTTATCTTCATAAATCACTTTATGTTTCCCTTTTTTGTCAAATTGCCAGAGTTGATTATGCATGTCTGCACACGCGATGAGGTTTCCTTTTTTGTCAAAATATAAACCGTTTGACCTACCGGAATCATAACTAAACACAGAGGTTTTGCCTGTTTCTGCATCCCAACGAACAATTTGATTATTTGGTTGATCAGTAAAAAACACATTTCCGTTTTTATCCGAAATCGGGCCTTCTGTAAAAATATAACCGTCTTCCAAAAGTTCAAGTTTTTCATTAGTGGCAATTAAGTTTTTTGAATCCGTAATTTGCCCGAATTGCTTTCCGTAAACCAAAAGAAATAGAAATAGAAGTTTAGTATTCATCTTTTGCTAATTTATCAATTTTTAGATAACCAATTTCCAAACCATCTTTTTGGTCTGAATTTATTTTTGTTAATTTCAATTTGAATTTCTCTTTAAATTGTGGAGATAAAATATCTTCAATTTCATAAATATCATCTACATCCACACCATATTTATCATCAATATGCGACGTAGCACCTTTAAAACCGCAATGTTTGAAGAACGAAGTAGCTTTGGCTTTTTTGATGGCTTCGGCTTTGTTTTGAGCTATGGTTAACACTTTATAATGAAATTCTTCAAATTCATTTTCTTTATAACCACCCAAGTTGATGAAAAATAATTTTTCGGGGTTGAGTAAATTTTCCTCACGTGATACAATTTCAATTTTAAAATCATCAACAAAAGATACTTTTCGCCATGCATCAATGTGTATTTGGCCTTTTGCTTCTTGCCAAAAAGCATTCATAGCCGGTATTAATTCTTTTAAATTCTTACCAATTCCAAAAAAAATATCGTGTTGTTCGGTCAGTCTTCCGGGTGGAGTAGCTCCTAACATGACCATAAAAAGTGTATGATTTTCTTTCATCTTTCAAAAGTAATAAAAATAAAATTAGGGCAAATGGTTCAAAAAAGATAACTTTGGCATGAGTATTGGATAGTGCTAACTATCATTAATCATTAAAAAATAGACGTATGAAAAAATTTACATTCATTTTAGTGTTAATCGGGATGATAACATTACAAAGTTGCGAAGGGCCGGAAGGACCTCCTGGTAGAGATGGTTTTAGTGCAGAAGCAGAAGTGTTTGAATTGAGAAACATAAATTTTGGATTTAGCAGTCAATTGGGCTATTCAATCTATCAAGAATTAACTCCACCAATTTTGAATTCGGATGTAATTTTAATATACAGAATGGCGGGAACAATTGATTCTTCAACCCCAATTTGGCAACAAATTCCACGTACACTTTTTTTAAACCAAGGTGAATTGGATTATGATTTTGATTTCAGTCGAGTTGATTTTACAATTTATGCCGATGGAACATATGATTTGGAAACAACTCCGCAATATCTTGACAATCAAACGTTCCGCATCGTAATCATTCCGGGATATTTTTCAGGAAGAATGGATTATAGCGACTATAACCAAGTAATGCTTGCAAACGGACTCACCGAAGCTGATGTAAAGCCATTCAGTGAACGTAAGTAATTTCTAAATAAATTTTTAAAAGGTCTTTTCGAAGACCTTTTTTTATGCGTTTTAATTTCTTATTTTCGCAGTTCTTATAAAAGCAGTTATGGATTTTCTATTTATCATTTTAGGTTTAGTTCTTTTAGTTTTTGGTGGCGATTGGTTGCTCAAAGCAGCAGTCGGGATGTCGCTTCGACTCAATATTTCCAAAATCGTAATCGGAATGACAGTTGTGTCTTTTGCCACATCTGCTCCCGAATTAATTGTAAGTGTCAAATCTGCTATGGCCGGTTTTCCGGATATTGCTCTCGGAAATGTTGTTGGTTCTAACATTGCTAATATCGGTCTGATTCTCGGATTGGTGATGATTATCAGCAAAATGAAAGTCGATGAATCTTTCTTCAAAACCGACTGGCCTGCCATGATGCTGTCTTCTTTTCTTCTCTTTGGAATACTTTTATACGATGGAGAAATTAGCAGAATAGAAGGGTTTGTATTGTTTTTCTTAATCATAGCTTTTGTTGTTTACCTCGTAAAATCACAAAAAAGTAAAGAAGAAATAGAAGTACCACTCGAAGAAACCATGGAAATGTATAAAATCATTGGATTTCTTGTTGTTGGAGGAGCAGCTCTTTACGGAGGTTCAGAGTTTTTAATCAAAGGAGCTGTAAATGTTGCTCAGGCTTTTGGAGTTTCAGATAGAGTAATCGCCGTAACTGTTGTTGCAGTAGGAACAAGTATTCCCGAACTTGCAGCATCGCTAATCGCAGCCATCAAAAAAGAAAGCTCGATTTCTATTGGTAACATTATAGGATCAAACATCTTTAACATACTTTCCGTACTCGGACTATCAGCCATCATTCATCCTATAAAATTAGTAGATAATCGCCTGCTTACTTTCGATATTTATTGGATGATTGGCTTTGCATTCATTTTGTTGCCATTGGTTTATATGCCACAAAAAGGTTACCTTGACCGAAAAGCCGGAGTGATATTATTAGCAAGTTATATTTTGTTTGTATATCTAACATTTGCTTAATTTTTTTTAGAAGCTATTCCGGCTATCCGCTACAACTCCTCGGCCTAAAAGCTATTTTTCTAAGGCTTTTTCGTGGCTTCCGTTGGTCGCCCCAAAAAGCCAAGAAAAATTAGCTTTTAGGCCTGCGGGGTTTCCGCTACTATCCGGGCTAAAAGTTGCGAGTATGAAAGTTACGGGTTGCGGGTTTTAAGTTTCAAGTTTCAAGTTTCAGGTTTCAAGTTTCAAGTTTCAAGTTTGAGGTTTCAGTCACCGCTTTCACACAATCTTGTCATTCCGACTAAGGAGAAATCTCTTTCTGTGTTTTTCGTGCTTTCTGTGAGAAAATAGTTTTCACAAGCTTCGTGCCTTTTTTCTTTATGGCAAAAGCATTTTTTAATCTAAAACTACTAATCTCTCAAAATTTACCCACAATTAATCGATAATTTTTACTTTTTATAGATTTAACCCCTAAAAAAATAGGGGTAATGTTGTAATAAAATAATTTTTAAATATATTTGCACCATAAAATAAGAAACTAAACCTTAAAAATTAATTTTATGTCAACATTACGTTTTCAAGCATTAAAAGATGCATCAAGCAGAAAACCTGTAAAATTTGAAGAGTCCGGCAGAAAATCTGAACTTTTCGGATCCAATGTATTCAACGACAAATCAATGCGACAGTACCTAACTGCCGATGCCTACAAAGGTGTAAAAGATGCCGTGCAACACGGAACAAAAATTGACAGAAAATTAGCCGACTACATCGCACTTGGAATGAAAGAATGGGCGTTGGCAAAAGGTGTAACACATTATACACACTGGTTTCAACCACTTACGGGTTCAACTGCAGAAAAGCATGATGCTTTCTTCGAAACTTCGTATGACGGTTCAGATCCGGTAGAAAAATTTGGTGGCGGACAATTAGTTCAACAAGAACCGGATGCTTCTTCTTTCCCAAATGGTGGAATCAGAAATACATTCGAAGCTCGCGGATATACTGCTTGGGATCCAACATCTCCAGCTTTCATCTTTGGAACGACTTTGTGTATTCCTACTGTATTCATTTCGTACACCGGTGAAGCATTAGATTATAAAACGCCTTTATTAAGAGCTTTAAATTCTGTAGATGAAGCAGCAACCGAAGTGTGTAAATATTTCGATAAAAACGTTAAAAAAGTAACCGCAACGTTAGGTTGGGAACAAGAATATTTTTTAGTAGATTCATCCTTAGCAAACTCACGTCCTGACTTAATGTTAACAGGAAGAACGTTGCTTGGACACACATCTGCCAAAGGACAACAATTAGACGATCATTATTTCGGATCAATTCCATCAAGAGCATTGGCTTACATGAGAGAACTGGAAGAAGAGTGTATGTTATTGGGAATTCCGGTAAAAACACGTCACAACGAAGTAGCTCCAAACCAATTTGAGTTAGCTCCAATTTTTGAAGAAACCAATTTGGCGGTTGACCACAATTCATTATTAATGGATGTAATGTCAAAAGTGGGTGAACGTCACGATTTTAAAGTACTTTTCCACGAAAAACCATTCAAAGGTGTAAACGGATCAGGAAAACACAATAACTGGTCATTGGCTACAGATACGGGTGTGAACTTACTTTCGCCAGGTAAAACGCCAATGAGTAACTTGCAATTTTTATCATTTTTCATTAACACCATTAAAGCCGTTAATGAATATGAAGAATTGTTAAGAGCTGCCATTGCTACAGCTAGTAACGATCACAGATTGGGTGCTAACGAAGCTCCACCTGCAATTATTTCTGTATTTATTGGAGAGCAATTAACCAAAGTATTGGAGAATTTAGAAGGTGTTTCCAAAGGAAAACTTTCACCGGAAGAAAAAACAGATTTAAAGTTAAATGTAGTAGGTAAAATTCCGGATGTAATGTTAGACAATACAGACAGAAACAGAACTTCTCCATTTGCTTTCACAGGAAATAAATTTGAATTTAGAGCCGTTGGTTCTTCTGCAAATTGTGCTAATGCGATGACAACATTGAATTCTATTGTTGCAAAGCAATTAAAAGAATTCAAAAAAGAAGTGGATGCTTTAATTGAGAAAAAAGATTTAAAGAAAGACGAAGCAATTTTCAACGTCTTGAGAGAATATATCAAAGAGACCAAAAATATTCTTTTTGAAGGTGACGGATATAGCGATGCTTGGGAAAAAGAAGCTAAAAAACGCGGTTTGAGCAATTTCAAAACAACTCCGGCAGCTTTGAAAGCAAAAGTTTCTAAAAAAGCATTGGATTTATTCAAAGATTTGAATGTGATGAACCATGTGGAAGTAGAAGCTCGCTACGAAATTGAATTGGAAGAATACACTAAAAAAATTCAAATTGAAGGAAGAGTTTTAGGAGATATTGCTAGAAATCACGTAATTCCAACCGCTATTCGTTACCAAAATACATTAATTGAAAACGTTCGTGGTTTAAAAGAAATTTTCGGAAAAGATTTCGAGAAAATTGCCAAAGAACAAATTTCATTAATCAAAGAAATTTCGGCACACATCGAAGGAATTAATTCAAATGTAGAGGCAATGACCGAAGCTCGTAAAAAAGCAAATGCTTTAACCGATGCTCAGAAAATGGCAGAAATGTATTGTGATAAAGTAAAACCATACTTTGAAATCATTAGAGAACACTGCGATAAACTAGAATTGTTGGTTGACGACGAAATTTGGACGTTGACAAAATATAGAGAGTTATTGTTTACGAGATAAATTTCACTCATAAAAAAGTAGCCACGAATTTCACTAATTGCCACGAATTAATTGGTATGAATTAGAGTAATTCGTGGCTATATTGTTTTTTACTATTAATATTTGTGTGTTTTTTGAGTTGTGCCCTTTTTTTATAAAACATTAAATTTATTTTATGAAAATGTTACAATATTAAAATATTTTTATATTTTCGTATCGCTTTTGTAAACAAATACTTTTTTCAGAAGCAAAATGCCCCAGCATTAATAAAAATCTAAACGATATAGCCGTGGAAGTATAGTGGTATTTTAACAGTGAGTTTTCTGTGTTCAAAAATACTACATCAAAATCTTTTTTGATTTTGGTCACAACAAAACTAAATTTCCAACAAATTAACACTAAAGCGGGTGGGATAACGAAAGTTATCCCACTTTGTTTTTTTTTGGAGGTTATAAAATTAATTAGTTGTATTTTCGTTATTGTAAAAACCTCAATCATGAAATTGCTAGTATCAGCACTGTTATTTTTCTTTACAATTCAAATTATTTCTGCTCAGGAACAGACATCGTATTATTTTGACACTAATAAACATGAACTTAAAAATTCAGAAATCCAGAAATTAAACGAATGGATTTCGAACAACAAAGAAGTTAAAATTGTTGCCATTAATGGTTATACGGATGAAGATGGAACGATTGGTTTTAATGACACATTAGCTCAAAAAAGAGTCGATTTTATTTATCAATTTGTAAAAGATAAAGTCAAAATCAGAGATGATTTTAAAACCCGAAGCTTCGGTAAATTGCACAAACAATCCGACAATAAAGCAGAAAACAGACGAGTTACCGTTTATTATATTGAAGCAAAAGATTTAGCGAGAGAAGATGAAATTTTAGGAATTAAGAAAGAAGAAATTGTCTCTAAACCCAAACCAAAAAAACAATTTCCGGAAGCCATTGTGATTCAAAATCCTAATGGAACAGAATCTACTTTTGAATTAAATGTAGAATTCATGCAACAAGTTGATGCAGCAAAACCCGGCGAAAAACTAAAATTGGAAAACCTTAATTTTCAATTAAACACATTTGCCATTGTAAATGAAAGTCGCGGAAAATTATATGAATTACTCATCGTGATGCAACAAAATCCTGAACTTTCTATTGATATTCAAGGCCATTTGTGTTGCATGCCAACCGACCGTACTAATCTTTCAACTCAACGAGCCAAAGCAATTAGTCAGTTTTTGCGAATGAATGGAATTGAAAATTCGAGGGTTACTTATCAAGGTTTTGGTAGTTCGCAACCCATCCATCCGCTACCGGAAAAAAATGAAGAAGAAAGAGCTGCTAATCGTAGAGTAGAAATTGAAATTGTTAAGAATTGAGAGTAGTCGTATTTTTTTGTAGTTTATGTTTCTCATTTCTTCAAGCTCAAGAATCAAAAACACTTTATTTTGATTTTGCCAAAGAGGAGCCAAACGCTATTTCTTTAAAAAATTTTGATGAATGGATTAATTCAAATAAAAATATAGAAATTCTGCAAATAGCTGGTTATTGCGATTCCGTTGATACCAATTTATCAAACAAAAAACTGGCTTCAAAAAGAATTCAGAGTGTTTTAACTTTATTACAATCAAAAAATAGTAGAATTTCTAACAATTTAATTCAAGAAGTTTTTGGCGAAGATTTTAAACAATCAAAAATACAAGCTGAAAATAGAAAAGTAACTTTTTTGTACAAAATAGCGGAAGAACCAATCATAGAAACCGAACTATTGGTTGAAGAAAAGCCCAAAGAAGAATCGCTTGTTGAGAAAATTGAAAAGGAAAGAATTTCATTACTAGATAAGTTTGAAAAAGCGAATGTTGGAGATAAAATTGTGATTAATAACATTCACTTTCAATTTAATTCAGAAATTATTATCCCTGAATCCCAACCTTTGCTGGAGCAATTACTATTAGCTATGGAGTTGAATCCGGATTTAGAAATTAAAATATTTGGACATATTTGCTGTAATCCTGACCCAAATGATACAAAATTATCATATCGTCGTGCTTTAAAAATTTTTAATTATTTGAGAGATAACGGTATTCAACTGCGAAGATTAGCTTATAAAGGTTTTGGAAGTAATCAACCAATTTACCCAATTCCTGAAAAAAACGAAGAAGAAAAAATAGCCAATCGCAGAGTAGAAATTGAAATTGTTAAAAAATGAAAATAGTAAACTGCTTATTTATAGCCTTATTTTTTATTCCACTTTCTGCTCAGGAGAAATTCGACGTTTTTTTTGAGTTTGATAAAGCGTATCCTAATTCAAATTCTAGTAAATCGTTGGACGAATGGATAAAAAATAATTCATCTGCAGAAATATATAAAATGGAAGGTTATTGTGATACGGTAGATTCGAAATTATATAATTTAAAATTGGCCGAACGACGAATACATTCCATCGAAAATATTCTAAAACTCAATAAAATTAAAGTAGTCGATAAATTGGAAAGAGTTCCTTTTGGTGAAGACTTCGATTTTTCTTCAAACCAAGAAGATAACAGAAAAGTCCGCATTTTTTATCAAATTCCAATAACAAATTCTTTTTCCGAAAAGGTAAAAAAGTCAAAAGTTGGTGAATTATTAAAGCTAAAAGGATTGAATTTTTATAATATGATTGATGTAATTCTTCCTGATTCAAGGCCAATTTTGGATGAATTACTTCAAATTATGAATGAAAACCCATCCTTAAAAGTTGAAATCCAAGGACATATTTGTTGTAAAGAGGTTGAAGTTGAAGATATTTCAATTAAAAGAGCAAAAACAGTTTATAATTTTCTGTTATCAAACGGAGTTATGGCCAATCGAATTTCTTATAAGGGATTTGCTTCAACAAGACCAATTTATCCTTTACCGGAAAAAAATGAAGAGGAACGTATAGCCAATCGTAGAGTTGAAATTCTTATTCTAGAAAAATAAATAGTTCAACCTATTTTAAAATTGCTTCATTTTCACATTAATCCTATCTTTGCCAAACACAACAACACAACTATGAGTTCTGATACCAGCAAACGTTATGCTCTTCGCGGAGTTTCTGCCGCCAAAGAAGATGTGCATAATGCCATCAAAAACATTGATAAAGGGTTATTTCCAAAAGCTTTCTGCAAAATTGTTCCCGATTATTTAACAGGAGATGAAGCCTATTGTCTCTTAATGCACGCTGATGGTGCCGGTACAAAATCTTCCTTAGCTTATTTGTATTGGAAAGAAACTGGCGATATTTCGGTATGGAAAGGCATTGCTCAAGATGCGTTGATTATGAATATTGATGATTTATTGTGTGTAGGAGCAACAGATAATATTATGCTTTCATCTACCATTGGAAGAAATAAAAATTTAATTCCGGCTGAGGTGATTTCTGCCATCATCAACGGAACCGAAGAATTAATCCAAGAACTAAAATCATTTGGCGTAACTATTCATTCCACCGGTGGTGAAACTGCTGATGTGGGCGATTTAGTTCGAACAATCATAGTAGATTCTACCGTAACTGCCCGAATGAAACGCAGCGATGTGATTGACAATGCAAACATTAAATCGGGTGATGTAATTGTTGGCTTGGCTTCATTCGGACAAGCCTCTTACGAAAAAGAATACAACGGAGGAATGGGAAGCAATGGTTTAACCTCTGCTCGTCACGATGTTTTTGCAAAGTATTTAGCCGAAAAATATCCGGAAAGTTTTGATGCTGCCGTTCCTTCTGATTTGGTTTATTCCGGTCAAGTGAAATTGACAGATGAAGTGAAAAATAGTCCGGTTGATGCCGGAAAATTAGTGCTTTCTCCAACTCGTACCTATGCTCCGATTATCAAAACGATTTTAGAAAAATACTCTCCAAAAGAAATTCACGGAATGGTGCATTGTAGTGGTGGAGCACAAACGAAGATTTTACATTTTATTGATAATTTGCACATTATCAAAGATAATTTATTTCAGGTTCCGCCTTTATTTAAATTGATTCAAGAACAATCCAAAACCGATTGGAAAGAAATGTATCAAGTGTTTAATTGTGGTCACCGAATGGAATTGTATGTTCCTGCCGAGATAGCTAACGACATTATCGAAATTTCAAAATCATTCAATGTCGATGCTCAAATTGTAGGTAGAGTAGAAGCATCCGAACATAAAAAATTAACGATTACGAGTGAATTTGGTATATTTGAATACTAATTTCAACCCGCAACTCGCAACTTTCAACCCGCTAACCTTTAAAATATGGACTTACCAAAATTCGTTTTAGCAGACAATACCGATCATCCGGAAGATATTTTTATCATTCATTTAGAATATCCTCGTTTTATAATCAATTTGAAAGATGATGAAGTGGAAATCATCGAAGAAGTTGATGCAGAAGATGAAAAAGATCTTGAAACCGAAATGGAAAAGCTAATTGAATTAGCCGGAGCTTTTTATGATCGGGAGATGGAAAGATATGAAGAGTAAATTGTAACTAACTCTTTTTAAAATATTTATCTAACAACGCCATAGCCGCTGCAAAAGGAGAAAGTTCATCATTTTGAACCGCTTTTTTATTTTTATCCAATAAATCAATAATTTCAGGATGGTTGTAAAAATGATTTTTCAATTGTTCATTAATCGTTTCCATCATCCAATATTGATTTTGCTCTTTTCTCTTTTCTTGAAAATAAGTATTGGATTGAGTTAATTCCAAATAATCTGAAATAGTTTTCCAAACGTCATCAATTCCTTCTTTTGTATAAGAACTACAAGTGGAAACAGTCGGCATCCAACTTGATTTTTTAGCGGGAAAAAGATGTAAAGCTCGATTAAATTCAGTTTTGGCTAATTTGGCTTTTTTGATGTTATCACCATCCGCTTTGTTAATTACAATTGCATCGGCCATTTCCATGATCCCACGTTTAATACCTTGCAATTCGTCGCCTGCACCGGAAATTTTCAACAGTAAAAAGAAATCAACCATACTGTGAACGGCGGTTTCACTTTGACCCACACCAACTGTTTCAATAATAATTGTATCAAATCCGGCAGCTTCACAAAGAATAATAGTTTCACGGGTTTTTCTGGCAACGCCGCCCAACGTTTCTCCAGAAGCAGAAGGTCGAATGTAGGCGTTTTTATCTTTTACCAATTCTTCCATGCGGGTTTTGTCGCCCAAAATACTTCCGTGAGAAATAGTACTACTTGGGTCAACAGCCAAAACGGCTACTTTTTTTCCTAACGAAGTTAAGTGTTTTCCGAAAGCTTCAATAAACGTACTTTTTCCGACGCCGGGAACACCGGTTATACCAATTCGAACAGATTTGTTTGCATGTGGTAAACAACCATTTATTACTTCATTTGCCTTGACCAAATGTTCTGTATTTGTACTCTCTACTAAAGTAATGGCTCGACTTAAATCGGTTATGTTGCCATTTAAAATACCACAAATCAGTTCTTCAGAAGAAGTGCTTTTTCGCCTGAATTGTTTAATGATTTTTACGGAATTGTGATTAACTGTTTCAGGTTGAACAACTCCTTCTTTCTCATGCAAAGCAGATGTTTTGGAAGTTTTTTGAGTCACTTTATTTCTTTTGAAAGGTAAAGTTACAAAAAAGAAAAACGTAGCTAATTTTTTAAACCGTTTTTATTATTCAAAAGTGTATTTTTGAGTTTTAAAATAGGTATGGATAACATCATTTTAATTTTTCTTTGTTTAGCTCTTGGTTTTGGATTGCAATTTCTCAAAAGTTTTCCCAAAAATGGATATGTAGCACTCAATCATTTTGTGATTTATATTTCGTTGCCAGCGTTGGCTTTGTATTATATTCCGAAAATTGAAATTTCTTCAAAATTACTTTTTCCAATTGGGATTGCTTGGATAGGATTTGGCTTGTCATTTTTATTTTTTTACAGTTTAGGGAAATGGCTCAATTGGTCCAAAAAACTTATTGGCTGTTTGGTTTTAACTGGTGGCTTAGGTAATACATCATTTGTTGGGTTTCCCGTAATAGAAGCATTGTATGGTCAAGATGGATTGCAGACTGCAATCATTGTGGATCAACCAGGTTCGTTTGTAGTTTTGGCTACTTTAGGGATAATTGTTGCTTCTGTTTTTTCAAAAGGAGAAGTTGATTCAAAATTAATAGCAAAGAAGATTTTGTTCTTTCCACCCTTTAATGCTTTTGTAATGGCTTGTTTACTGAATGTTTTGAAGCTTGATTTTCCAGAAATGATGCAATCTGTTTTTTATAAAGTAGGCGGAACCGTATCAACAATTGCTTTGGTTTCTGTAGGATTGCAATTGAAAATTGATAAAAATAGTCAGCATTGGAATTTTTTAGCGTTAGGATTGTTTTTTAAATTGATGCTAACGCCTTTATTTTTCGTGATTTTATACAAATTTATTCTCAGAGGTCAAGGTTTAATAGTTGATGTTTCTATCATGGAATCGGCGATGGCTCCCATGATAACCGGAGCAATTTTGGCATCAACCTATGGATTAAAACCTAAATTGAGTAGCATGATGATTGGTATTGGAATTCCGCTTTCATTTTTAACCTTAGCTTTTTGGTATTGGCTACTTTCGTTGTTATAATTTTTTTACCTTTATTGGTTTAAAAATAAACTATGCAGCTCAATTCCGAAATTCTAATCAAATTAGAAAATATCGTTGGTCAATCATTTGTTTTTACCGATGAAGAAACCCGAAATCACTATGGTCACGACGAAACCGAAGCGTATGTTTTTCCGCCAAATGTTGTAGTAAAACCATCCTCCGCTTTAGAAATTTCTGAAATTTTAAAAATAGCCAATCAATACAAAATCCCGGTTGTTCCAATTGGTGGAAGAACAGGGTTGAGCGGCGGAGCATTATCAGTTCAAGGCGGAATCGGACTTTCGATGGAACGATTTAATAATATTCTATCTATCGACGAACAAAATTTACAAGTGATTACCGAACCCGGTGTGATTACGCAAGTATTACGTGAAGCCGTTTCTGAAAAAGGTCTTTTCTATCCGGTCGATCCAAGCAGCATGGGAAGCTGTTTCATCGGTGGAAACGTAGCCGAAAATTCCGGTGGAGCAAGAGCTGTAAAATACGGCGTAACCAAAGATTATGTTTTGAATTTAGAAGTTGTTTTGCCTACCGGAGATATTATTTGGACCGGAGCCAATACCTTAAAAAATTCAACAGGATATAACCTGACACAATTGATGGTTGGAAGCGAAGGAACGTTGGGAATCGTCACAAAAATTGTTTTAAAATTACTTTCGAAAAATACGCATAACGTATTGATGTTGGTTCCGTTTTACAAAGCGAATGAAGCTTGTGAAGCAGTTTCCGCCATTTTTAGAGCAGGAATTGTGCCTAGTGCATTGGAATTTATGGAACGCGATGCCATTGATTGGGCTTTAGAATACATTGATGGATTGAACGTGCAAGTAAAACCTGAAATTCAAGCTCATTTACTTATCGAAGTAGATGGGAATTATCCCGAAATTTTGATGGCTGATGCCGAAAAAATTATGACCGTTGTAGAACAATTTCAAATTGATGACATTCTTTTTGCCGATACCGAAGACGAAAAAAATGCCTTATGGAAAATGCGTCGCAGTATTGCCGAAGCAGTTAAATCCAATTCAATTTACAAAGAAGAAGATACGGTTGTTCCGCGTTATGCTTTGCCAACATTACTAGAAGGAATCAAATCCATTGGAAAAAAGTATGGTTTTAAATCGGTTTGTTATGGTCATGCCGGCGATGGAAATTTACACGTTAACATCATCAAAGGCACGCTTTCTGACCAAGAATGGAATTCAGAAATAACCAAAGGAATTCGAGAAATTTTTGAATTAACCGTTTCTTTAAACGGAACTTTATCCGGCGAACACGGCATTGGTTACGTTCAAAAAGAGTATATGGATATCGCTTTTTCTAAAACACATTTAGAATTAATGGAACGAATTAAGTTTGTTTTTGACCCGAATGGGATTTTGAATCCAGGGAAGATTTTACCTTGATTACATTCCCAATTTTTTTTGAATTTCTGGAGCCAATAATTCGTCAAAATAATTAAATTTAGGTTTTTTTTCTACAAATTTCCATTTATTTCCTGTTGAAGCAGAAGTAACAGCAATCCAAGTTACATTTTCTTCAATTAAATAACTATTTCGATTTGCTTCATATTTAACTGATTTATAAGTAGGTATTTCTTTATAAGCTGCTAAATCTTTCTTAACTTGGTCATTTGTAATTTTGTTTTCTAAATTAATTCGAAACGAGTTTTTAAATGTTATCACACAATATTTTGTGTTATCAATTTCAAAAATTGAACTATATATAAAAGTCATTGTAGGAAATACGATTCGATGTCCTAAAACGTCATTTTGAAACCATTCATCTAAACTTGAAGTGATTGTTTCATTTGTGTTTTTTTCAAAATAATTTTGATGATAAAGCGAAGTAATGTCATCTAAACTCATATTGTAATGAGCGTCATAAAACTTTTTAGTTTCTAATTTCAATTGTTCTATAGTTTGAGCTTGAGAGTTCAAAATAAAAAGTAGAAATATTATAATACTATTTTTCATCGGAATGGATTTTTAACATATATAAACTTGTCAAATATAATACCAAGTATTTAAAAATAACAAAAGGGATTAAAAAATTAATCCCTTTTGTTTTTCTTCTCGCGTTTCTCCTCTTTTTTCTCTTTTGCCGTTTTTAAAGGCTCTTTCTTTACGTTTTTCTTAGCATCTTGACTCTTTGCCATAATTTTTTGGTAATGCCATTAGAAGCATTAAAGTAAAGATAGTATTTATTTTTTAATTATTGCAAACCTAGTTGTTTTACAACATTTTCTCCTAAAACCATGTTTAACAATTGGGGTTGATTTTTATCGTAATTAATCAATTTCCATTTGTTTTGGGTGGCTTCTTCCGAAACGGCAATCATAATATCTTTTCCATCGATATAAAATGCATTACGGTCTTTTTCAAAAGTAACTTTTTTGGATGTCATGGTTGTTTTCAACGATTTTTCAATCGAATTTTTTTCTTCCTCCGAAAGCGGATTTTCAAAAATCATTCGCATGGCTTGCGGATATTCTACCACACAAATTTTCTTTCCGTCAATTTCTTTAACTTCTGAAAAAGTAAATGTTGTTTTTGGATGAACTAACCGAATGCGTAATTGATCATTTTGAAAAGTTTCATCCAAAATCGTTAGCATAGTTTCTCTATCAGCTATTTCAAATACTTTAGGATGTGTATAATCCAGAATTTTTTCAAATTCCATGTTATATGTTGATTCATACATTTTTACACAATCCGCTTTTAAAGTTTCCAAGGATTGAGAAAAACATAGATAATTTAGCAGAATAAAAAGGAATGTCAATTTAAATTTCATAAGTATATTTTTATCAAAAATATAAATCTTTCCAATAACTAAAATTAATTTTTCTTCTTTTTTGCTTCTTCTGCTTTGCGTTCTTCTTCTTTTCTGATTTTTTCTTTTTTCTCTTCGGCCTTTTTCTTCGCTTTTTGTTCTGCTCTTTCTTTTCTATTAAAATAGCCTTTTAAAAGAAAATTTTCTTTAGCAGCTTCCATATTTTCGTTCAAACCTTTTGTACTTCGTTTAAGATTTACCATTGTCTGACTTAAATTTTCGGCAATTACAGTATCTTTAATTAACCTTCCAAGTGTTCCTTCGCCACTATTAATGTTTATCATAATGTCTGCCAATTCATCCGAAATTATTTCTGCATTATCAACTGTAGATTGTAAACTTGCCATAATTGCATCAATTTCAACTGGCTCTAAAGATTTTAAGTATTGACCGTCTTTTGCAAATGAAGCATTGTGTGTTCCTTGCGTAATTTGAAGCATTTTATCACCAATTAAACCCTCAGAAGCAATGGCAACTTCGCTATTTGTTTTGATGTATTTTTGCACTTCTTTTCGGATAAATAGGTTTACTTTAACGGTAGAATCATTGATAATTTGAATATTATCAACCGTTCCTACATCAATTCCGGAAAAGCGAACTTTATTTCCAACTTGCAGTCCACTCACATTATAAAAAGTGGTGGTGAGTGAATAAACCGGATTGAATAAGTTTTTTTGTTTTCCGATAATGAATATTGCAAAAACAAATAATGCTATACCTCCGGCTACAAATAAACCGAGTCTGATTTTGAAATTTTGAGAATGAGTTTCCATATTTTTTTAATTAAAAAATGATTGTAATGTTGTATCTGTTGATGTTTCGAAATCTTCTAAACTTCCTTCTTTATATATTAATCCTTCGTCTAACATAATAATCCTATTGGCTGTTTTTTGAGCACATTTGATATCGTGTGTAATAATGATGGATGATGTTTTATATTTTTTTTGAATTTCTAAAATAAGCATACTAATTTCGTTTGATGTAATCGGATCAAGTCCGGTTGTTGGTTCATCGTATAACATTATTTTCGGATCAATCACAAGTGTGCGAGCTAAACTGATTCTTTTTCGCATACCGCCCGAAAGTTCAGAAGGCATTTTGTCGATGGAATCGGCTAAGCCAACATTTTCCAAAACTTCTTTTACCTTTTCTTCTATTTGTTCTTCAGTGAGATCTTTTTTTATCCGTCGTAGCGGAAATTCAATATTCTGTCTCACCGTCATCGAATCATATAAAGCTCCACTTTGAAAAAGAAATCCCATTTTTTCTCTAATAGAAGCTAATTCTTTTCCCGAAGCAGCTGTCATGTTTTCATCAAAAACAGAAATTGTTCCACTATCTGTTGGCAATAATCCCACCAAGCATTTAATTAGAACCGATTTTCCTGTACCGGATTTTCCCAGAACAACTAAATTTTCTCCTTCGTATAACGATAAAGTAACATCTTTTAAAATCACCTGATTGCCAAATGATTTTTTAAGATTGGTTATTTCAACCACTTTTTTTCTATTTGTTTGATCTGTCATCATATAAACATATCTGTAATTTGAACTGCAATCATATCGATTATAATCACTAATAATGAAGCTAAAACTACCGCAGAATTGGCTGCTTTTCCAACACTTTCTGTTCCTCTTCCGGCATTAAAACCTTTATAACAACCAACCAATCCAATAGCTGCTCCAAAAAAGAAAGTTTTGATTAAAGCTGGGAAAAAATCAATAAATTCAACCGGTTTGAAAGCTTGTGAAAAGAATAGCACAAACGGAACATCTCCTTTAATATTTGCTCCCATCCAACTGCCTAAAATCCCTAAACCATCGGCATACAAAACCAATAGTGGTATCATTAATGTTGTGGCCAATACTCGAGTAACAATTAAAAATCGAATCGGATTGGTGGAAGAAACTTCCATGGCATCAATTTGCTCGGTTACTTTCATCGAACCTAATTCTGCTCCAATTCCTGACCCTATTTTTCCTGCACAAATTAATGCGGTGATTACCGGACCCATTTCTCGAATAATTGAAAGTGCAACCATACTGGGCAACATGGTTTCTGCACCAAATTTTATTAAAACCGGACGTGATTGAATAGTAAGAACCAACCCCATAATAGTTCCTGTAATAGAAATTAGCGGTAAAGTTTTATAGCCAATTTGATAACATTGTTTCAAGAATTCTTTGAACTCAAAATCCCTAGAAAATGTTTCTTTAAATATTTGTGTAATGAACAACGTTACATCAGCAGTTTTTGTTAAAAATGAACTTGTTTCTTCTTTTTTACGAAGTGTTTTATCACTCAATTTGATGATTTGTTCTTTGGTTTGATTAACCGACGGTATAATTTTTAAATTGGAGAATTTTTTCATGATAAATTTACCGGTTAATTATTTAGATTAATGCTATTATTCTTTTAGTGAAGAAGTGGCGTAGAATAATTTTTCTTATAATCTACAAATTTCTATTTTTCAGCAAATGTTTTGTTATACAACTATTGTAAAACGTTATATAATTCACACATGAAAATGTTTATAAATTAAAAAATCCTCAAAAGTTTTCACTTATGAGGATTTGCAATTGTTTGTTTATTGTTTCTAAGAAACGAGAACCCATTCGCCGCTTGCAATCATGCTTTCGGCTTTTTTATATTTCATTGTTTCCGTTTTTCCGCTCATTACGTGTTTTAATGTAACGGTGTCATTTCGGTTAATTTTTGGTGTTTCACGAACAATTGTCTCAGTAATCGGTTGACGTTGCGTTTGTCCGGCTTCGCGATTTTGTTCACCTAATGTATCTGAGTTTGGAATTTCATCTTTCGAAGTTTGATAATTTTCCTTTTGACGAACTTCTTTAGCTTCCTGAATATTTGCTGTGTTTTGATTTGGCAAATCACCTTTGAAAAGGAATGAAATCACTTCTTTATTCACTTTGTCCAACATCGTTCTAAACAAATTGAACGCTTCAAATTTATATATCAGCAACGGATCTTTTTGCTCGTGAACAGCCAATTGAACGGATTGTTTCAATTCATCCATTTTACGAAGGTGTTTCTTCCAAGCTTCATCAACAATAGCCAATGTGATATTTTTTTCAAAATCAGCAACCAATTGTTTTCCTTCTGTTTCGTATGCTTTTTTAAGATTCGTAACCACATTCAATGTTTTTTGACCATCACTAAACGGAACGACGATTCGCTCGTATTGATTATTTGGATTTTCAAAAACATCTTTTATGATAGGGAAAGCTTCTCTGGCATCTCTGGCATTTTTTTCATGATAATAAGCCAATGCTGCTTTGTAGATTTTTCCGGTAATTTCCATTTCGGAAAGTTTGTTGAATTCACTTTCAGTAATTGGCGATGTAATTGAAAAATATCTTATCAATTCAAATTCGAAATTTTTAAAATTTGAAGTTGCTTTATTTTCGTTGGTGATGTTTTCGCAAGTATCATAAAGCATATTAGCAATATCCACTTTCAAACGTTCACCATGCAAAGCATGTCTTCTTCTTTTATAAACCACTTCACGTTGCGAATTCATTACGTCATCATATTCCAACAAACGTTTACGAACACCAAAGTTGTTTTCTTCTACTTTTTTCTGAGCTCTTTCTATCGATTTGGTCATCATCGAATGCTGAATCACTTCACCTTCTTTCAAGCCCATTCTATCCATAACTTTGGCTACTCTTTCTGAACCAAATAAACGCATTAAATTATCTTCTAACGAAACATAAAACTGCGAACTTCCCGGATCTCCTTGACGACCGGCACGACCACGCAACTGTCTGTCAACACGACGTGAATCGTGTCGTTCTGTTCCGATAATGGCCAAACCTCCTGCTGCTTTTACTTCCGGGCTTAGTTTAATATCCGTTCCACGACCGGCCATATTGGTTGCAATGGTTACGATTCCGGCTTTACCGGCTTCGGCAACAATTTCTGCTTCTCTTTTGTGCATTTTTGCATTCAAAACGTTGTGTGGAATGTTTCTCATCTTCAACATTCTACTCAATAATTCTGAAATTTCAACTGAAGTTGTTCCAATTAAAACCGGTCTTCCGGCTAAGGATAATTTGGTTACATCTTCAATTACAGCATTAAATTTTTCGCGAGTCGTTTTATAAATTAAATCTTCCTGATCTTTTCTTGCCATCGGACGATTGGTTGGAATTTCCACCACATCCAATTTGTAAATTTGCCAAAGTTCACCCGCTTCTGTTACAGCTGTTCCCGTCATACCCGCTAATTTGCTGTACATACGGAAATAATTCTGAAGTGTAACCGTTGCAAAAGTTTGCGTTGCGGCTTCAATTTTTACATTTTCTTTGGCTTCAATCGCTTGGTGTAATCCGTCAGAATAACGACGACCATCCATAATACGACCGGTTTGCTCATCTACAATCATGATTTTATCTTCCATGATTACATATTCTACATCTTTTTCAAAAAGAGTATAGGCTTTCAATAATTGAGTTAGCGTGTGAATGCGTTCCGATTTAATCGAAAAATCTTGAAACAATTTCTCTTTTTCTTCAGCTTCGGCATCTTTAGCCAAATTCATTTTTTCAATACGGGCAATTTCATAACCAATATCCGGCAATACGAAGAAATTTTCATCGGTATCTTGTGATAAAAACTTCACACCATTATCGGTTAATTCAACTTGATTGTTTTTTTCTTCGATAACAAAATACAACGCTTCATCAACCTTTGGCATTTCACGGTTGTTATCTTGCATGTATTGATTCTCCGTTTTTTGAAGTAATTGTTTGATACCTTCTTCACTCAAAAATTTAATCAATGCTTTATTTTTCGGCATTGAACGATAGGCTCTCAACAATTGAAAACCACCGTCTTTGGTGTTTCCTTCTTTGATTAAGCGTTTGGCTTCCGTTAAAAATCCGGTAGCTAAATTTCGTTGTAGTGAAACCAAGTTATCAACTTTTGGCTTCAATTCATTAAATTCATGTCTGTCACCTTGCGGAACCGGACCTGAAATAATTAAAGGTGTTCTGGCATCATCAATCAAAACCGAATCGACCTCATCCACAATAGCAAAATTATGCTTGCGTTGTACTAAATCGTTTGGCGAATGAGCCATATTGTCTCTCAAATAATCAAAACCAAATTCGTTATTTGTACCATACGTAATATCTGCTTCGTATGCTTTTCTTCTCGCATCCGTGTTTGGTTGATGATTATCAATACAATCAACGGTTATGCCGTGAAATTCAAATAATGGAGCTTTCCAAGTACTATCACGTTTTGCCAAATAATCATTCACAGTAACCAAATGGACACCGTTTCCGGTTAACGCATTCAAATAGAGTGGAAGGGTAGCCACCAACGTTTTTCCTTCACCGGTTTGCATCTCAGCAATTTTTCCTTGGTGCAATACAACTCCACCAATCAACTGAACGTCGTAGTGAATCATATCCCAAGTGATTTCTTTTCCGGCAGCATTCCAAGAATTTGCCCAAACAGCATTATCACCTTCAATAGAAATATAGGATTTTGAGGCTGAAAGCTCAATGTCTTTTGGCGTAGCTTTTACGGTAATGTTGGTATTGTCTTTAAAACGTTTTGCTGTTTCTTTTACCACAGCAAACGCTTCAGGAAGAATATCATTTAATGTTTTTTCTGAAATTTCATAAGCTTCTTTCTCCAAAGCATCGATAGAAAGATAAATGTCTTCTCTTTTATCAATATCCGAAATTTGATCCACTTCAGCTTTTAGTGTAGCAATTTTTGCATCTTTTTCTGCACGAGCTTGCTTTATTTTTTCTTTGAAATAAGTAGTTTTAGCACGCAATTCATCATTTGAAAGAGATGAAAGACTGCTTTCAAACGATTTTACTTTAGTAATAAGAGGTTGTATTGCTTTGACATCTTTTTCGGATTTGTCGCCCACAAATGCTTTAAGAATACTATTAATGAAACTCATAATGGTTGTTTTTTTAAATGTGCAAATTTACACAAAAAAAAAGCCTCGTGTGAGACTTCTTTCTGGTGTTTTTTATTTTTGATTAATATTCGTCCTCGTTCCAAAGATAATCTTCGTCTGTAGGATAATCCGGCCAAATTTCCTCCATCGATTCGTAAATTTCGCCTTCGTCTTCTATAGATTGAAGGTTTTCCACTACTTCGAGGGGAGCTCCCGTTCTGATGGCATAGTCAATAAGCTCATCTTTGGTGGCTGGCCACGGTGCATCGCTTAAATAGGATGCTAATTCTAATGTCCAATACATCTTCTATCGATTTAATTTTATGCAAAAATAAATTTTCTACTGACATAGTCAAGTAAAAAGTGATTTATTTTACCAAAAAGTATTTTTTTTACTTTTTTAAAGGGTAAGAACGTGTTTAGAAAAGTGTGCAGTAATCAGTATTTAGTGTTCAGTAATTAACTGCCAACTAAGAACTGCTAACTGATTACTCCTTCCTCGGAATCCATTTTACTTCATCCGCTTGAAGGTCAAACGACAACTTTCGTGCCAAGACAAAAAGGTAGTCAGAAAGTCGGTTTAAGTATTTTAAAACCTGCTCATCTGTCGGTTCTAACTCGTGAAGATGCACCGATAGGCGTTCTGCTCTTCGACAAACACAACGGGCAATATGACAATATGACACAGTTGTGTGTCCGCCCGGAAGTACAAAATGAGTCATCGGAGGCAACGCATCGTTCATTGTATCAATTTCATTTTCCAATAATTGAATGTCTTCTTCCGAAATTCGATTAATGTTTAAACGCGGTTGACCATTTTTTAAAACTTCTTTTTCCGGAGGTGTGGCTAAAATGGCTCCAACGGTAAAAAGTCGGTCTTGCACTTCAATTAAAACATTTTTATACAATTGATTGATGTTTTGGTCTCGAATTAATCCGATGTGCGAATTCAATTCGTCCACCGTTCCGTAACTTTCAATACGAATGTGGTGTTTGGGAACGCGTGTTCCGCCAAAAAGTGCTGTGGTTCCGCTATCGCCGGTTTTTGTGTATATTTTCATTTTTTAAGTTGCTGAGATTCTGAGTTGCTAAGTAACAGAGTTTTTATTTTGCTAATTTACGAAGTTTTTTTTACTCAGTTACTCAGTATTTCAGCGACTCAGTAACTCTTAAAAAAGCTTCAACACATCTTTCTCTTGCTCCATCAGCCAAATCAAAATATAAATCGGGTTCAATGAGTTCGATTTCCATTAAGTGAAGTTTATTTTCGATAACAATTCCATCCACGCGAGCATATAATAATTTTTCTGAAATTTTAGATAAAACTAATTCAGCTTGAAGCAATAAATCAGCATTGGGTTGAATTAAACTATATTTTCCGCCGTATTGAATTTGAACTCTAAAATCATTTTCTACTGGTTTTTTGTTGACGGCGTGCGAAAACTTTCCATCAAAAAAGATGAAGGATGTTTCGCCCAATTCTTTTATTTCCGGACGAAATTCCTGTAAAAGAAAATCTTTGGTTTCAAAATGTTCTTTGTATTCTGTTTGGATGGATTTTAATTCACTTCGATCAATTAATTTAGTCAAATAACTTCCTGCGGAAAATGCAGGTTTTATGACAATTTTTTCCCAACTTTCAGGAATTAAAGTTTGTAAATTTGAAGTTGAATTTTTTTCTAAAAAAATAGTCGGAAGTATTGAAATTCCTTGGTTTTCTAATTCTTTTAAATAAAATTTATGTTTGTTTTTTTGAATGATTGAAATAGGATTGAGTGTTTTAATTCCTAACGATTCAATTTTATCCAACCATAAATTAAACGCAATTTCTTTTTGATAATAATCCCACGTATTTCGGAAAATAAGGTAATCAAATTCAGTCCAATCGACCGATTCATCATCCCAAATCACTGCTTTTGCAGCAATATTTTCCTTTGCAAAAAGCGGAATTAATTTTTGATCCGATTCTAAAAGTTCAGGTAATCGGGCACAAGTGAGTATTCCAATTTTCATCAGATTATTGTTTCTTTTTGGAATAATAATTGGTTTTAAAACTGCGATTTCGGCGATTTCCTCTTTGTTTGTTTGCTATTCTTGTTACAATAATAACAGCCACAAAAAGAACAATCATGACGATAATAAGTGTTTTCATAGTTGTAAAACTTATAAAACAAAGTTACAAATTGTTTATTTTATCCGCTCGTCTTTTTCGATAATTCCGTCTCGCAAACGAATAATTCGGTGTGCATAGGCTGCAATTTCTTCTTCGTGAGTAACCAAAATTACCGTATTTCCGTTTTTGTGAATTTCGCCAAACAAAGCCATGATTTCTTCAGATGTTTTGGAATCTAAATTTCCGGTTGGTTCATCGGCCAAAATGATAGAAGGTTTGTTTACTAAGGCTCTTCCAACTGCCACACGTTGCCGTTGACCACCCGAAAGTTCGTTGGGTTTGTGATCCATTCTATCGGCTAATCCCACTTGCGTGAGCACTTCTGTTGCCCGTACATTTCGTTCCGATTTTGAGTAACCGGCATAAACCATTGGTAAAGCTACATTGTCCAAAGCCGTTGTTCTTGGCATCAAATTGAAAGTTTGAAATACGAATCCAATTTCTTTATTTCTGATTTCGGCTAACTCATCATCGTGCATTTGACTTACGTCTTTTCCATTCAAAATATATGTTCCGGATGTTGGCGTATCCAAACAACCTAAAAGATTCATTAACGTTGATTTTCCTGAACCCGATGGTCCCATCAAAGCAACATATTCACCTTTGTTAATTTCTAAATCGATGCCTTTTAGAACATAAATCGTTTCACTTCCTAAAATAAAGTTTCGTTTTAGATTGGTTATTTTGATTAATGGATTTGCCATAGTTAATTGAGAATTTAGAAATCGGATATTGTAATTTTCTTATAAGTAGAAAAAAATCGGACTTTGTTACAAATTAAATCCTAATTCGTTCAAAAATATACGAACTAATGTTTTTATTTGGATTGATGATGAAATGTTCTTTCTCTTGTTCTTTTCTAAAAAAAACGATTCCCCATTGAAAAGTATCAATCGTAACTGTCACTTTTGAATGATTTTTAATTATTTCCCAAGCTTCTTCCATATCTTTTGACCAATGAATATCATCAAAAATCCAAACCGAATCGTTTGAAATGGTTGTTAATAAAAGTTCAAAGTAGTCTAAAGTTGCTTTTTTAGAATGATTTCCGTCAAAGTAAATTAGTTGCGGGTTGCGGGTTGCGGGTTGCGGGTTTTTGAGGTAGTCTTCAAATTTTGTGTTTACAAATTCAATGTTATTAAGATTTTGTAATTGACATTGATTTTTTGCAATTGACATTGTTTGTGGGCAACCTTCTAGCGTAATTACTTTTGATTTTTTGTTTCCTAATGAAAGGGCAGAAGTAGCCAATCCCAACGAAGTTCCGATTTCTAAAATACTTTCCGGTTGAAAATAGTTCGTAATTCTAAATAATAATTCTGCTCTTTTCGGAGAAATTCCGGCATTTTTTGCAATAGCAGAAATTTTTCTATGATTGGATTTAAAAACTCTTGAGCCAGCACCAAAATCGGTTACTTCAATTATATTTTCGTTTGCTAAAAGTGAGTTTCGGTATTCTTTTAGAATGGAATATTCAGGATATTTCTTTTTATCATAAAAACATTTTGTCACCAAATCAAACACAAATGGAGAGTGAACTCCGTGTTGGTTTTTGGAGTTCCAGATGAATTTTAGATATGATTTTATAATTTGTATCATTTCTCGCAAAGTCGCAAAGACGCAGTTTTTCTTGGCGACTCTGCGTCTTTGCGAGCTAAATTACTCAATTTTCGAAGAAAGTTCAAACCAACGTTCTTCCTTTTCTTCCAATTTCTTTATTATCACTTGCAACTCATTCGCTTTTTTCTCAATAGCATCATCAGTTACTTTACCATCAGCAAACAATTGTTCGATTTGCTTTTTCTCAAACTCCAAATCTTTGATTTCACGTTCTATTTTTTGAAATTCTTTCTGTTCATTAAACGATAAATTTCCGACCGGATTATTTTGCTTCCATGCTTTTTTATCGGCTTTGTTTTCTTCTTTTAACGCCACATCAGCACTGTCTTCATACGCTCTAAAATCGGAATAATTACCAGGAAAATCTTCAATTTCACCTTCGCCTCTAAACACAAATAAGTGATCTACAATTTTATCCATAAAATAACGATCGTGCGAAACCACTAGCAAACATCCAGGAAAATCTAATAAAAAACTTTCCAAAACATTCAACGTTACAATGTCTAAATCATTCGTTGGCTCATCCAAAATCAAAAAGTTCGGATTCTGAATCAAAACCGTACACAAATACAAGCGTTTCAATTCGCCACCACTTAATTTTTCTACAAAATCATATTGCTTTTTCGCATCAAAAAGAAAACGTTCCAACAATTGCGAAGCCGAAATAATTTTTCCTTTTGTAAGCGGAATATATTCACCGTACTCCTTAATAATATCAATTACTTTCTGACCCGGTTTTGGGTTGATGCCACTTTGCGTATAATAACCAACTTTAATCGTTTCACCAATCACCACTTTTCCGGCATCGGGCAACATCGTTTTGGTTAAAATATTCAAAAAAGTCGATTTTCCGGTTCCGTTTTTTCCGATAATTCCAATGCGTTCACCACGCTGAAAATCATACGAAAAATTATCAAGAATCACTCGGTCTTTGAATTTTTTATACAATTTATGAAGCTCAATAATCTTGCTTCCCATTCGTTCCATATTGATTTCAAGCTCCACCACATTTTCTTTTCGGCGACTTTCGGCTTTTTCTTTAATCACATAAAAATCGTCCTGACGCGATTTCGATTTGGTCGTTCTCGCTTTTGGTTGGCGACGCATCCACGCTAATTCTTTCACAAAAAGATTCTGAGCTTTGTCGATACTCGCATTTTCAGAAGTAATTCGTTCTTCCTTTTTTTGCAAATAATACGAGTAATTTCCTTTGTATTGGTATAGTTTTCCGTTGTCCAATTCGATAATTTCATTGCAAACACGTTCCAAAAAAAAACGGTCGTGCGTTACCATAAACAACGTGATATTTTCTTTGGCAAAATAACTTTCCAACCATTCAATCATCTCCAAATCCAAGTGGTTCGTAGGCTCATCCAAAATCAATAAATCCGGACGGTTAATCAAAATTATCGCTAACGAAAGCCTTTTTTTCTGTCCACCCGAAAGACTTTTGACTTTCAATTTAAAATCTTCCAACTTCAATTTAAACAAAATTTGCTTGAATTGCGTTTCAAAATCCCACGCATTATGTTGGTCCATCAAATCAAATGCTCGTTGATAAGCTTCTTCATTTTCAGGGTTTTCCAACGCTTTTTCATATTGCTCAATCACTTTGAGCGTTTCATTATCACTTGCAAAAATGCTTTCTTCGATCGTCAATTCATCTTGCAATTCATTTTTTTGCGACAAAAAAGCCATTCGGATATTTTTTCTAACCACCACTTGACCTGTATCCGGTTCATCAAAACCATTAATAATGTTCATAATGGTCGTTTTTCCCGAACCATTTTTCGCAATAAAAGCAATTTTCTGGTCTTTGTTAATTCCAAACGAAATGTTGTCAAACAGCACGCGTTCGCCGAAGGATTTGGATATATTTTCTACTGAAAGATAGTTCATTTTTTAAATTTAGAATTCTGAAATTAGAATTTAGAAGTGCAAAAGTAATGCTTTATTTTTTCTGAAACGAATGGCTTGGTCTTTATCGGTTATCCGTGTTCCCGCTTTCCATTGCAATCTTTTTTTTCAAAAAAGGATTTCCATTGCAATCGGGGTTAGGAGGGAAATGTAATTGGGTTTTGCATTTCAAAAAAAATCCTTATATTTATTCTTTAATTTAATGTTATGAGCAAAAAGAACCCAAGCCACGAAAAAAAAGACATCAACAAAGTTGAAGAACCGATTACAGAATATAATGTAGAAAAAAATGCTCTTCAAGAAGAGGAATTGCATCCGATATTAGTGAAACTTTTGGAAATATCGATTCAAGATTCTAAAGAAGGAAAAGGGATTTCACACGAAGAAATGCAAAAGAGAATTAAGCTGAAATATCCTTTTTTGAAATGACATATCAGATAATTTGGCAACCAAATTCTGAAATATCTTATTATGATGAAATCGATTTTATTTTCCGTAAATGGAATTATAAAGAGGTTCAAAAATTTCAGGATTTAGTATTCGAAAACTTGAACAGACTTTCAGAAAATCCATTAATTGGAAATTATGATAGTTCAAAAGAAATTTATACAATAATTATTTCTAAGCAAACTAAGCTTTTTTATAGTATTGATATGAAAAATAAAGTAATTGATTTGCTTTTATTTTGGAACAATCTAAAAAATCCGGAAGATTTAAATAAGTTGCTGTAAATTTGCCCTATGCAACTATCCGTCATCATACTTAATTACAACGTTCGCTATTTCCTCGAACAATGTGTGCTCAGTGTTCAAGACGCTTTGCAACACATTGACGGCGAAATAATTGTAATTGACAACAATTCATCCGACGATAGTTGTCAAATGATGAAAACCCGTTTTCCGCACATCAAACTCATTGAAAACAAAGAAAACACCGGTTTCCCAAAAGGAAATAACATCGCAGTTGCCCAAGCAAAAGGCGAACATATTTGCATTCTCAATCCCGATACGGTTGTGGCAGAAGATACTTTCACAAAACTTCTGAACTCGCAACTCGCAACCCGCAACCCGCAACTCGGAATAATCGGTTGCAAACTTATCGACGGCACCGGAAATTTCCTCCCCGAAAGCAAACGTGGCATTCCAACACCTTGGGTGGCATTTACAAAAATCTTTGGGTTGTATAAAATTTTTCCGAAAGTTCAATTATTCAATCAATATTATGCTCAGCATTTAACCGAAAATCAATCCGGAAAAGTAGATATTTTAGTAGGAGCGTTTATGCTAATGCAACGTAATTTATACAATGAAGTAGGCGGATTCGACGAAAATTGTTTTATGTATTCCGACGATATCGACTTGAGTTATACGGTTTTGAAAAAAGGAAAAATCAATTATTATTTTGCCGAAACTACCGTCATTCATTACAAAGGCGAAAGTACAGTGAAAGACGGAACGTATATGAAACGTTTTCAAGAAGCAATGGATTATTTTTATTCCAAACATTTCAAAAAATCAGCCTTTTTTAGTGTTTTTATGAAAGTCGGTAGCTTCTTTTTTGCATTTTTAAAGAAAAATAAAGCGGGAATTTCCAAAAGAAAAATTGACAATTATATTTTAATTTCTGAAAATGAGTTATTAAAAGAAAAACTCGAAAAATTGTTAGGAAAAAATGTGAAACGACTTTCCACCTCTTTTAAAAATGAATTACCTTCGCTATTAAAAGGAATAAATTCAAATATTGAAATCATTTTTGATCAAAACGAGTTAACTTTTTCAACCATCATTTCAGCAATGGAATTGTATAAAAATGAAAAAGTAACCTTCAAAATTATCCCCAATCAAAGTAATTTTATGATTGGAAGCAACAGCAGCAACGATAGAGGAGAAGTCGTGATGATTGAAGATTGAAGAATTTTGATTATTGATTTTTGAAGTTTTAGAAACTCGGTGGAATTTTTAATCCGTGTTAATCCGTGCAATCCGTGTCAAATAAAATTATTGATAATAATAAAAATCAATCCTTTTTTTAGTAATTTCGCAAACTGAAACAAGAAATAAACCTTTAGGTTAAAAATATGGCAAAATTTGAATTGAAATTGCCCAAAATGGGAGAAAGCGTTGCTGAAGCAACAATTACCAATTGGCTTAAAAAAGTTGGAGAGAAAATCGAAGCCGATGAAGCGGTCTTGGAAATCGCTACTGATAAAGTAGATAGCGAAGTTCCATCTGAAGTTTCAGGAACGCTAACCGAAATTCTTTTTAACGTAGATGATGTTGTAAAAGTGGGTCAAACCATTGCAATTATCGACACCGAAGGGGGAAGTGCTCCTGCAGAAAAACCTAATGAAGAAATTGCTCCAGCCATCGTTGAACTTGAAAAAGCCATTGAAGTAGCACAAGAAGTTGTGCAATCAGCCACTCCGGTTGATGTAGATTTTTCCACATCAGAAAAATTCTTTTCGCCATTAGTAAAAAATATCGCCAAAGAAGAAGGTGTTTCCATTTCCGAATTAGAAAAAATAAACGGTTCCGGCAAAGAAGGTCGTGTAACCAAAGATGATATTTTGTCTTATGTAAAAGACAGAGCTAATCAACCTGTTGCTGCTCCAAAACCAGCAGTTGTTGTTGATGCTCCAAAAGTAGAAATAAAAGTTGAAACTCCAAAAGTTGAAACTCCAAAAGCAGAACCAACTCCTGAGAAAAAAATCCCTGTTTCCGTAAATGGTCAAGATGAAATCATCGAAATGGATCGTATGCGAAAATTGATTTCCGGTTATATGACCACATCCAAACAAACATCGGCTCACGTGCAGTCGTTCATTGAAGTAGATGTAACCAACATCGTAAACTGGAGAAACAAAGTGAAAGACGCTTTTGAAAAAAGAGAAGGTGAGAAGCTAACGTTTACACCAATATTTATGGAAGCTGTGGCAAAAGCCATCAAAGACTTCCCAATGATTAACATTTCTGTGGAAGGCGATTACATCATCAAAAAGAAAAACATCAATTTAGGAATGGCCGCTGCATTACCAAACGGAAACTTAATTGTTCCCGTTATCAAAAATGCAGATATGCTTAACTTAGTAGGATTAACAAAAACTGTTAACGATTTAGCCAACCGTGCTCGAAATAATCAATTAAAACCTGACGAAATTCAAGGCGGAACTTACACAGTGACCAATGTGGGAACTTTCGGCAGCGTTTTCGGAACACCAATTATTAATCAACCACAAGTAGCCATTTTAGCATTAGGAGCCATCAGAAAAGTTCCTGCTGTTATCGAAGCTCCAACCGGAGATTATATCGGAATTCGCCACAAAATGTTCTTGTCTCACAGTTATGATCACCGAGTGGTAGATGGTTCGTTGGGAGGACAATTCGTAAAACGAGTAGCTGATTATTTGGAAGGTTTCAGTGAAAACAGAGAATTCTAAAATTAAAAATTTATATAATTTCAACCCTTTCAGTCATCAAAATCTGAAAGGGTTTTTTGTTTTCAAATTTCAAAAATTTAGCCACGAATTACACGAATTTCCACAAATTAATTCGTGCCAATCCGTGTAATTCGTGGTAAAAATATCCGTAAACAGACTTTAGTTTGCAAAAATCAAATTATCTGCTTTTGTCCAAAAGAGTTTACTTTAAAACCTTAAAATACTACTAAAAAAAGTAATTTCATCGTTAAAAGGTTATTTCAAACCCTTATCTTTGTTTTTCTAAAAAATTTAAAATGGAACTCAAATTAAACCGTCCAATTTGCTTTTTCGACCTCGAAACCACCGGTGTTGATGTGGCAAAAGACAGAATTGTGGAAATCTCAATCTTTAAAGTTTTTCCAAACGGAAACAAAGAAAGTAAAACGTGGTTAGTAAATCCCGAAATGAAAATCCCTTTTTTATCCACTCAAGTTCATGGAATTACGGACGAAAAAGTAGCCAACGAACCCACTTTCAAAGAACTTTCCGGTCAGGTTTATAACATGATTAAAGATTCAGATTTAGCCGGATTTAATTCAGACCGATTTGACATTCCATTATTAGCCGAAGAATTGTTGCGTGCCGGAGTAGATTTCGATATGAAAAACAGAGTTTCTGTCGATGTTCAAACTATTTTCCATAAAATGGAAGAGCGAACATTGAGTGCGGCTTTCAAATTCTATTGCGGACAATCGCTAGAAAACGCACATTCTGCCGAAGCTGATACAATGGCAACGTACGAAATCCTTAAAGCTCAACTAGAACGTTATCCCGAATTAGAAAACGATATGAAATCGCTCTCCGAATTCACTACCCGAAAAAAATCCGTCGATTTTGCCGGATTTATTGCGTTGAATGACAAAGGAGAAGAAATTTTTTCCTTCGGAAAACACAAAGGCGTTTTAGTTGAAAAAGTGCTAGAAGAAGAACCCGGCTATTTCGGTTGGATTCAAAATGCTGATTTTCCACTTTATACCAAAAAAGTCCTCACCGCCATCAAACTCAGAAAATTAAACAATAAATTAACTTAGATTCTCAGCATCTCAGCATCTCAGCAACTCAGCAACTCAGAAACTCAGAAAAAAATGAAAATAATCTGCATCGGAAGAAATTACACCAAACACATCGAAGAGCTTCACAACGAGCGACCCGAAGAACCGGTCGTTTTTCTAAAACCCGACAGTGCGGTTTTGCTCAAACAACACCCGTTTGTGATTCCCGAATTTAGCAATGACATTCACCACGAAGTCGAAATTTTAGTGAGAATCAACAAAGTCGGCAAATACATCGATTCCAAATTTGCACCGAATTATTACGACGAAATCGGTCTCGGAATCGACTTCACTGCACGCGATTTGCAAGCAAAACTCAAAGAGAAAGGTTTGCCTTGGGAAAAAGCCAAGGCTTTTGACGGTTCAGCGGTTATTGGTAGCTTTTTATCGAAAAAAGATTTCAGTTCCACAGAAAATATTAATTTTGAATTGAAATCCAACGGAAATACCGTTCAAAAAGGGAATACCAGCCATATGTTGTGGAAAATTGACGAACTTATAGCCTATGTTTCTCAATACTTTACACTCAAAATTGGCGATATTATTTTTACCGGAACACCCGAAGGTGTGGCAAAAGTAAACCCGAACGATATTCTCGAAGGTTTCATTGAAAACAAAAAATTATTCCGAATTCAAGTAAAATAAAATCATGGCATTAAACTATAACTTAGCCAAAGTGTATGCACTTTCTGATAACGATCCCGAGTTCGTTCTACAAATAATAACTCTTTTTGTGAGCGAAATTCCCGAAGATCTAAAGTTCGTCAAGCAAGGCATTGAAGAAAAAAATCACAAATTGGCTTACAGCTATGCTCACAAAATAAAACCTACACTTGATTTATTAGGAATGAACGTGGCCTACGAAGAAATTCTTCAAGTAGAAGCTTGGACCAAACGCGAAGGAAAACGAAAAGAAATAAAAGAGATTTTCAAAAGCATCGAAGATCAAGTAGAAAAAGCCGTAAAAGAAATCAATAAAGATTTCGAATTATAAGAAGCTATTCCGGTTATTCGCTACAAGTCCTCACTAAAAAAACTATTTTTCTAAGCCAAAAAAGTAGCTTCCTTTGGTCGCTCTTTTTTGCCAAGAAAAATTAGTTTTTTTAGTTCCGGGCTTTCCGCTACTATCCGGGCTACAGGAGTAGCTGAGACACTGAGTTACTAAGTAGCTGAGTGATTTAGCAAAATAAAAATCTCAGAATCTCAGCATCTCAGCATCTCAGCATCTCAGTCACTCAGCAACTCAGCCACTAAAAAAATGAAAGCAACCATCATCACCATTGGCGACGAAATTCTCATCGGACAAATCACCGATACCAATTCCGGTTTCATTGCCAAAGCATTGAACAAAATTGGTGTCGATGTACACGAAATGATTTCTATCAGTGATGATAAAACACATATTTTAGAAACCTTCGCCAAAGTACAAAACCTAGTCGATTTTGTCATAATTACCGGCGGTTTAGGTCCAACAAAAGACGATATCACCAAAATCACTTTTTGCGATTATTTCGAAGATAAGTTACAACGAAATCAAACCGTTGAAAATCACATCGTCGAACTTTTTACCAAAATGAATTTTGTGGTTTCTCAAGTCAATCGTGATCAAGCGTTGGTTCCATCCAAATGCATTGTGTTGCAAAACAACTTCGGGACCGCTCCCGGAATGTGGATGCAAAAGGAAAACACAGTTTTTGTCTCGTTACCCGGCGTTCCCTATGAAATGAAAGCCATCGTAACCGACGAATTAATTCCCAAAATAGTAAACGAATACAAGCGACCGTACATTTTACACAAAACCATTTTAACCTACGGACAAGGCGAAAGCATCGTTGCCGAACGCATTGAAGAATGGGAAAATAATTTACCACCATTTGTAAAATTAGCCTATTTACCAAGTCCGGGTCGAGTGCGTTTGCGACTATCTGCTCGTGGTTTAGACGAACAATTTTTACAAAACACAATAAGCGAATTGGTCGCTCAATTGCAAGAAATCATCAACGACATCATTGTTGGTTTTGAAGAAGACGAAAGCATAGAATTCGTTTTAGGAAAATTATTAACCCAAAAGAAATTGACCCTTTCCACAGCCGAAAGTTGCACCGGAGGAAAAATAGCAGAAACAATTTCAGCAATTGCAGGTTCATCTTCCTATTTTCGCGGAGGAGTTGTAACTTATGCAACAGATACAAAAGTTTCTATACTAAAAGTAAATCAATCAACCATTGATAACTATTCAGTTGTGAGCAAAGAAGTAGCCGAAGAAATGGCTCTGGGAGCTCAGAAATTGCTTCAAACCGATTTCGCCATAGCAACCACAGGAAATGCCGGTCCAACCAAAGGCGATGCCGATGCAACGGTTGGAACAGTTTGTTTTGCGATTGCTACACCAAAAGGAGTTTTTTCAGAAGAGTTTAATTTTGGTCAACCACGTCAAAAAGTGATAGACAGAGCAGTAAACAAAGGACTTGAGCTACTTTTAAAAGAAATTTTAAAAAACTACTAAAATTTGTTTGTGTAATAGATTAGTTTTTTGTTTCTTTGCACCCTGATTTTGAATAACGATAAAAGATAAGCATAATGTCAAGAGTTTGTGACCTTACAGGTAAAAGAGCGATGGTAGGAAACAATGTTTCTCACGCGATGAACAAAACTAAGAGAAAGTTTTCTGTAAACTTAGTTAAAAAACGTTTCTATCTTGCTGAAGAAGACAGATGGATTTCGCTTAGAGTAGCAGCGTCTACTATTAAAACAATTAATAAAAAAGGGTTAGCCGCTGTATTGAAAGATGCAAAAGCTAAAGGATTTATTTCTTAATTCCACCTTATTAAATATACAGAAAAATGGCAAAGAAAGGCAATAGAATCCAAGTAATTTTAGAGTGTACAGAGCACAAAACTTCAGGTGTACCTGGAACGTCTCGTTATATCACAACTAAAAACAAAAAAAATACTCCAGATAGATTAGAGATTAAGAAATTTAATCCAATCTTGAAGAAAGTAACAGTTCATAAAGAAATTAAATAAGATAAGAAATGGCAAAGAAAACCGTAGCAACGTTACAAACAGCTTCAAAAAGATTAACTAAAGCCATTAAAATGGTAAAATCTCCTAAAACAGGAGCTTATACTTTTGTTGAATCTGTTATGTCTCCAGAAGAAGTAGATACTTTCTTAAACAAGAAATAATCACTTTAAACGTATTATACTAAAGCTACTTTCCTTGAGAGTAGCTTTTTTATTTTTATATTTGTGCCATCATATCTGTTTATAAACAAAAATTACAATGAGTTTTTTCAAACGAATATTTTCATCCGAAAAAAAGGAAACGTTAGACAAAGGTTTAGAACAAACCAAAACCTCTTTTTTTGCTAAGTTAACCAAAGCAGTTGCCGGAAAATCAACTGTAGACGAAGACGTTTTGGATAATTTAGAAGAAGTATTAGTTTCGTCAGACGTTGGTGTGAAAACTACTCTCAAAATTATCGACCGAATTGAAGAACGTGTTGCCAAAGATAAATACCTTGGAACAGAAGAACTCAACAAAATTCTTCGTGAAGAAATAGCCGGACTTTTATCGGAAACCAATACCGGCGAAGCCACCGAATTTGATATTCCGGTCAACAAAAAACCGTATGTGATTATGGTTGTTGGTGTAAACGGAGTTGGAAAAACAACCACCATCGGAAAATTAGCCTATCAATTCAAAAAAGCCGGACACAAAGTTGTTTTAGGTGCTGGCGATACTTTTAGAGCTGCTGCGATTGACCAATTGCAAATTTGGGCTGATCGAGTAGGTGTGCCTATTGTGAAACAACAAATGGGAAGTGATCCTGCATCAGTTGCTTTTGATACATTGCAAAGTGCTGTAACGCAAGGTGCCGATGTAGTGATTATTGATACTGCTGGCCGACTTCATAACAAAGTTAATTTGATGAACGAGCTAACCAAAGTAAAACGCGTAATGCAAAAAGTCGTTGGCGATGCTCCTCACGATGTATTATTGGTTTTAGATGGATCAACCGGACAAAATGCATTCGAACAAGCCAGAGAGTTTACAGCAGCTACAGAAGTTTCGTGTTTAGCTGTAACTAAGCTAGATGGAACTGCAAAAGGTGGCGTAGTAATCGGAATATCTGATCAATTTAAAATTCCCGTAAAATATATCGGCGTGGGCGAGGGAATCGAAGACTTACAGGTTTTCAACAAATATGAATTTGTAGATTCGTTTTTTAAATAATGGAAGAACCTAAAGTTTTTAATAAATACCTCGTATCCTTAACCAAAATTGTTTCGGTTTACTGCTTCTTTTTTGTACTTCTTAAATCAATAGCCATTTTTCGTGGTGCTTGGATGATTCCAAATATTATCTTAGCAATCCCATTTATTTGTATGGGAATTTTGACGGCTTACACAGTTCTTTATAAAAAATATTCTTGGATTATCACAATCATTACAGTTGTGCTTATCATCGCAGTTCGTTATTATGAAGTAGATTTGGTTTATTTTTTGCAGAATAAGTACGGGAGTTAATCATTCTACGCAATCTTAAATTGTATAAAAATGAAAAGCAAACTTTCTCCTATTATTCAAGTTTCAGATTTAAATGAGCTTTTTAAAAGGAATGATTTAATTATTCTCGATGTAAGTAATGGAAAAGAGGCTCAATCCAATTACAAACAAAAACATTTAGACGGAGCCCTTTTTGTTGATTTGAATTCACAACTTGCAGATATAAAAGAAGATCTGTCAAAAGGAGGAAGGCATCCTTTACCAACCACAGAAAATTTTTCTAAGTTACTTTCAACTTTAGGAATTACTCCAAAAACACACATTATTCTTTACGACGATAAAAGTGGTGCAAATGCTGCAGCTCGAATGTGGTGGATGTTAAAATCTGTCGGACACGAAAAAGTTCAAGTTCTAAATGGAGGTTTTCAAGAAGCAGAAAAACAAAGTTTCCCAATCAATTCGAATCCTATAAATTCTACACCGACAGAAGAATATAAAATCGAAAATTGGAAATTACCCGTAACCACATTAAATGAAGTAGAAAAAGCTTCAAAAAATATTTCAAATTTAATTATTGATGTTCGTGAAAGTGTAAGATATAATGGAGAAATCGAACCAATAGATTTAGTTGCAGGTCATATTCCAAATGCAATAAATATTCCGTTTTCTACAAATTTAGATGAAAACGGACTTTTTCTTTCTCCGGAAATATTACGAGAGAAATATAAAAATATCTTCAACAATAAAAAATCAAGCGAAATTATTGTGCATTGTGGTTCAGGTGTAACAGCTTGTCATACACTTTTAGCGATGGATTATGCGGGATTTGAAATTCCAAAATTGTATGTTGGTTCGTGGAGCGAATGGAGTAGAAATAGCAAACCAATTGCGGTTAGTAAATCTTAAATTAATCAATTACTGCACTAATTTTTTCCCACAATTGATTATCAAAATCTGATAGAGCAAAATTTTCGCCATCAGCAACTTCTCCTAAACGAATCACAACCATTTTTTTACTTGGGATAACATAAATTTTCTGGTCATTTTTTCCCAAACCACAAACCATATCGGCTGGAGCATTAGGAATCAGGCTACCTGGAAATTGCAATTGTGTTTGCGGTAAGCGATAGTTTGCTTTGCCATTCAACCACCACAAATAACCGTAAGCATTATTTAAACTTTGTGAAGGAGAAATAGCTTCCATCATATACGCTTCAGGAACAATAATTTCAGTATTCCACTTTCCTTTATTTAAAGATAAAAGTCCAAAACGAGCTGTACTTCTGGTTGTACTCCAATAGACGTTAAAATCATCTGACTCAATCCAAGCTCCGGTCATGCCGATTTTGCTTTTAAGTTTTGAAGTAAAATAAGTATCAAAAGTTTGATTAGTTGCCTCGGCAATTACATCTTGCAATTTTTCAAAAACATTATGATAAGCCCAACGCGTTCCTGCATCAGCTAAGTACTGCAACTCCGCAGGTGTATTTCCATTTCCCATTCCGTCATCTAAACCGGAAGTCATCGATAATAAATGTTTATTTGTAATCAAATTTTCTTTTGCTAACGGAGCCGTAGTCCAACCCGTTCCCAAATAATCAGAAACTTTGTCATCAATATCAAGCAAACCTTCTTGTTGAGCAATTCCAATTGTAGCTGTAGTCAATGTTTTACCTGCACTTGCCCAATACCACGGAGAAGTTGCGGTATGACCATTGAAATAATTTTCCATCACAATGCGACCATTCACCAAAATAATGAATCCTTTTGTATGTTTTTCTTCCAAAAATGTCAACAAAGGTTGCACTTCACTTTCATTCCAACCCAATTCACTCATTGGTTTAGTTTCCCAAGTATTTCCAGAAATTGGTGGAAAATACATACTTTCAGTTGGAATATCTTCTGAAGAATCAGAGTCAGTCGAACAGTTCAAAAGTAAAACTGCTGATAAAATAAGTGGAAAATAGTACTTCATAACTTAGGATTTTATGTCAACTTAGACTCAATATTTTTAAAAAGGTTTAATCAAATTTACTTTTTATTCCTTCAAAATAATTGTAATTTTAAACTTTATTTTAAAACGATGAAACAACTTTTTTATTCCCTTATTTTTTCAGTTGTATTGATTTCTTGTCAAGAAAAAGTTTCTCCCGATTCCATTTCAAAAATAAACGGTTACTGGGAAATACAAAAAGTACAATTGCCTGATGGTCAAGAAAAAGAATATAAAATTAATGAAACTGTTGATTATTTTGAATGGAATAACAAAACCGGTTTCAGAAAAAAAGTAAAACCGCAATTTGATGGTAAATATCTAACCAATGATGAGTTGGAAACCATTCAAATTAAAGACAGTTCCGGCATTTTCTTAATTCATTATAAAACCGATTTTGCCCAATGGAGCGAAGAAATTTTATCGTTAACCGATAGCATTTTAGTCCTCAAAAACAAGCAAGATTTAGAATACCATTACAAACGATTCAAACCCATTTCTATCCAATAATGGCCAAACGATTAAACAACGAAAGCCCGATTTCCGACGTACTCAAAGCGTTTATTGAAAACAATAAACTCCAATCTGGTATGGACAAAATCGACGTAGAAAAAGCGTGGAAAGATTTGATGGGAAATGGCGTAAACACCTACACCAAAGAAGTCATCCTCAAAGGAACAACACTCTATGTAACATTAACTTCTGCTGTTTTGCGAGAAGAACTCAGTCACGGAAAACAAAAAATCATCACGATGCTCAACGATGAAATGAGAAAAGATGTTGTTAAGGATTTGGTTTTGAGATAGTGATCAGTGTTCAGTTTTTAGTAAGCAGTTTATCAGCATAAAAAAAATCCCATTTCAATTTGAAATGAGATTTTATTCTATTTGCTGACCACTAAAAACTGATCACTGCCAACTAAAACTGCTCTCTTCCTGAAAAATGAAAAGCACTTTCAATCGCTGCATTTTCATCAGAATCCGAACCGTGAACCGCATTTTCGCCCATCGAAGTAGCATATTTTTTACGAATAGTTCCTTCAGCAGCATTCGCCGGATTAGTAGCACCAATTAAAGTTCTAAAATCTTCCACAGCGTTTTCTTTTTCCAAAATAGCCGCAACAATAGGACCACGAGTCATAAATTCAACCAATTCACCATAAAAAGGTCTTTCTGCGTGTACAGCATAAAATGCCTTCGCATCAGTCACCGTCAATTGCGTTAATTTCATTGCTACGATACGAAAACCACCTTCCGTAATCATATTCAAAATCCCACCGATGTGTCCGTTTTCAACGCCATCCGGCTTAATCATTGTAAAAGTTCTATTTGTTGCCATTGTAATTTGCTTGTTTTAATTCGGGTGCAAAGTTACGATTTTAGTTTGAAGTTTCAAGAATATTTCAGTGTCAATTTTCTCACAATCTTGTCATTCCGACGCAGGAGGAATCTCATAAAGCTTTATGTAGTTTTTTTAGAAGCAAATGGCTTGGGCTTTTTCAGAAATCCATTTTCCCGCTTTCCGTTCCAATTTTTTGTTCCCGAGCAAAGCTCGCCAACAAAAAGATTTCCACTATAATCGGGGCTAGGAGGGAAGCCATTTACAGATACAGTTCTACAAAACCACCACCTTAAATTCCTGCTCCAACGGTTTCAATTCCTTCACCAATTTTTCAATCAATTCTTCCCCAAATTCAACATAAAACTCAGCAAAATTTACTTTTCGTTCCTGTAAACTTTGGTTCGGAAATAATTCATTTTGCAACGAAATAATGCGATTTAAATGTTCTTGGTGAACTCGCTTTTCGGCTTTCAATAAGCGTTTTTCTAAATTTTCTAAACCTTTAATCTGCTTAGTTTCTTGAGCTTTTACGGCTCCCAAAAACGATTTGTCTGTAGCTTCCGCCATTTTATGTAACTCTTCAAACTGCTTTTTCAACGCTTCTTTTTGAACCGAAAAATCAATCGTAAAATCAGAAAGTAATTTCGTTTTCTGAGTAAACAATTCTTGCTGATTCAAAAACAAATCTCGCCAAGTCAATTGTAATTTATCTGCTTTTGCCGCTTGTTTTTCTGTAGCCAACAAAACCGAATTACGAAGTAACAAAATCGGAAAAGTCACATGCTGACTTTCGAAAAACGATTTCAATTCCAACCAATACGCCAATTCTCCACCACCGCCGATGTAGCACAAATTAGGTAAAATAACTTCTTGATATAACGGTCGCAACAACACATTCGGACTAAATTTTTCAGGATGATTGTCAACTTCTTTCAAAATTTCTTCCTCCGAAAAAGTCAGTTTTGTGTTTAAAACAGAATAACTTCCGTTTTCAAAAACAATACGCTCACGCAAATTATCTTCAATATAAAACAAATTAATTTCCCTTGGATTCACTTGAACCGAATAGGATTCCAACAAAGGAATTGTTTCATTCACTTCAGCAAAAGCCGTTTGATTCATCAATTCATTTTTGATGTAAGGAATAAAGGATTTTTTCAAATCAGCATCATCACCATCAATAATAACCAAACCTTCTTTGGAAAACAATTCGTTCGCTAAAAAACGAGTAGAATCTGCTAAATTGGAATGTTCCAAATAAGCCTTTTTGAATAAATTCTTCAGATATTCCGCATTTTTTCCTAAACCAATTTCCGATTCAAAAACAGCCAAAACATCCTCTAAACCATCGGTCGATAATCGTCCAACCGGACCAAAACTTTCCCGATTCCAACTGATTTTTTTATGTTTAAAATTAAAATAATTGATTTCATCAAAATCGTGATCTTCCGTTGCCATCCAATAAATTGGAACGAAATCGTGTTCAGGAAATTCACTTTTTAATTCTTTACATAAATTAATTGTAGAAACAATTTTATACAAAAAATACAACGGACCTGTAAACAAATTTAACTGGTGTCCGGTTGTAACCGTAAATGTTTTAGGATTAATTAAATTTTGAATGTTCTGCTTCGTTTCTTTAGAAATTCCAATTGATTCATATTGTTTTTCTAAAACAGAAACCAAAATTTCCCTCTTGAAATTGTCATTGCTCTTGAAATTTCTTCCTTTCTCTTCCAACTGTAACTTAAAATTTTCCAAGTTAGGAAAACGATGATATAAGGCTTTCAACTCCGGTTTTTCATTCAGATAATCGTTGATTAACGAGGAAAAATATCCGGATTCTTGATTGCTGATACAGTCGGTTGGCATAGTTTGAAAGTTTTCGTAAAAATAACGAAAATAAAAGTAGTGAAAAGGGGTTTAACAAATGGTTAGGAAATGATAATTTTTACTACTGCATTTGAATTTGATATGCTTTTTTCGTTAAATTTGTAAGTAAACTAGTTCCTTATGAAAAAACTTTACCTTTTAGCATTATTAATTTCGATTCATTCTTTTAGCCAAAGTTTAGTTAGAATTGAGCCTGAAAATTTTTCAACTGTTTACGGTTTTGGAGGCAGTGGTAGTTTCAACGACACTGAAATTGTAATCTCCGGTCTAGATGAGATGCCTCCAACAGGTGTTCCAAAATTACATTTTTTTAATATAGATTCATCTGTGATTACTCCAAACGGAACAATCGATTCTCCTGAATCCAATCAAAATTTTGGAGGTGCAATCGAAATGACAGATGATTATTTGTTTGCGGGTTCTATTAGAAATAGTGCCAATGTTGCAAATGGTGGTGCTGTATATGTTTTCAAAAAAATAAATGGAAATTGGGAGTACTTATTGAAAATTCAACCTTCAACTCAACACGAAAATGATTATTTTGGTACGAATATAAAAGTACATAACAATCAATTGTTTATTACTGCTTTTGGTTATGATGAAAATGGAGATGCAGCAATAAACGATGGAGCAGTTTACATTTACAACCAAAATGGCGATACCTTTTCACTTCAGCAAACGTTAACCGGAGTTTCCGGAAATTCAGGATTTGGAACGTTATTAGATATTGAAAATGATATGTTGGTAACTACTTCAACCAATTCAACTGATGATTTTATTACTTCTTTTAATCAACAAAGTTCTACATGGGAATTAGTAAATAGTATGATTATGCCGAATGTTTCATTTGAATTTAATCCCGAATTAAGCCTTCTTCATTCTGATCGTGTAAGTTTATCAAATGGGAAATTATACTTATATCATCTTACTGACACAGAAAATGATTTTTTAGGTTTAAAAATGATTAAAATTTATGATTGGTCTGATGCTTCTGATGAATGGAGTTTTGTTGAAGATTTTGTGTTTCAGGAAGGAGATTATTACAAATATAAAGTGAAGGTAAAAGGAAATAATATGTTTATAATTCCAACGGGAGAATACATTTTGATGGTGGAACGCAAAAACCCGGTCTTCCATTTTGTTAATGAAAATGGCAGTTGGAGTTATAACAATGCTTATACAGGAATGAGTTCCTACACACACGACAACTTTGGTCATTTTACTTTGATAAAGGAAAATCAAGTGCTTTTTGGAAATTCAGGTGAATATTGGACAATCCCTGTCGCTGCTTCAAACGGAGGTGCATATGTGCTTGATGTTACGCTAGGAATTAACGAATTTGAAACTAGTAATTTTATTGTTCATCCAAACCCAACCGATGGAATAGTAAAAATTTCTTCTCAACATAGTGAAATAACTTTTGTTGAAATTTATGATAGTCTTGGAAAAAAAGTTTTTGAAAATAACTCAAATGTTTCTGAAATTGATATAACACACTTGAATTCCGGAATCTATTTTTGTAGAATAGGAAAAAATGATGATTCTTTTAATTATCAAAAAATTATAAAAAGATAATTTTGAAGCTTGACTGCAGATTACCTTTTCAAAGAAAAATGACCATGGTATTCTTTTCCATTTTCACGAGTAACAACAAACCAATAATCACTTGATGGAAGATGATTTCCAACAAATGTTCCATCCCAACCTTCAGAATTAGCACCTAATTGTTGGATGAATTTTCCGTATCTATCAAAAATTGCAACTATCATATTTGGTTCAATTTCAGAAAATTTAATTTTCCATTTGTCATTATAGCCATCACCATTTGGTGTGAAAAACAGAGGATACATCAATAAGTAAACTTCCTCATCAACTGTCCCACAATCATTTTTGTCTCGAACATAAACCATATATTCTCCACTTGGTAGGTTGGTAAAAAGATTAGAATCCTGAAAATTTATATTATCCAGAGAGTATTCATAATTGCCTAATCCTGAAGCTGCAATCTGAATAATGTTTTCACTAGTTGTCCAATCTTTGGTTTCAATATTAGTAATTGTAGCAGGATTTGATAAAACTACTGTGAAGTTTTTTGTAGAAGTGCAAATCAAAGTTCCATGTATTTCGCTAACTGTAACATCATAATTTCCGGGTTGAGAAACGATGATGGAAGAAGTGCTTTCTCCTGTTGACCAAATGTAGTTATCAAAACTATTTCCGGCATTGATTGTAATTTCATTGCCATCACAAATAGGCATGATGTCATTAATTTCGATTATGGGCTTACTATAAAGTGTCAAATCCAATTCTATAATTTGAAAACAAGTGTTTGGAGAATCAATCCGAACATAGATAATTTTATTTCCGGTTACAAGTTCAAAATTGGTTGTGTTTGCAATTTCATCTGAACTAATTTGATTTTCAGCACCATTTAGTGAATGATAATAATGGAAAACATTTCCGTTAGAAGCTATTAGTTCTAAATTATAGCTTGTTAAATCAATAATCTCATTTCCATCATTTAAATCATCACAAATAGATTCAGTATAATCAGTGGCATTTAAAGTGTTGATTAAATTTATTGAAACGGCAAACCTAGTTGTGCTTTCACAACCATTGAGCGTTTGTGTAGCAAAATAAGTCGTGTTATCAATCAATAAAGTAGAATCGGGAAGTGGTGTTGTGCTTGTATTGCTTCCATACCAAAGAATGTCTGTGCCATTTACAATTATTGTTTGTAAAGTGGCGTTTTCAGTAGAGCAAAAATTTTGGTTTGTTGAACCAGTTACTGGTGCGGTATTGTTGATGACGACCGCTATTTCTATTCTATCACTTTCACAGCTGTTGATTGTTTGAGAAGCATAATAATTTGTTGCGTTTTGTAAAGGAGTATTGTTAGCTAAGATATTTCCATTTAATTGGCTGTCATACCAAGTGATATTTTGTCCAGTAATTAAAATGTCATTTAAAGTAGCATTTTCTTGGATGCAAAAGGTTTGTTGATTATTTCCTGCTGGAAGTGCTACCTGGCTAATAACAATATTTTGAATTTGAGTGCTAGTATTTCCATTACCGTCATCATACTTCCAAGTAATACTGTAATTTCCTGAATTTGAAAAATCTAGTGAAGAAGTTGTTGTAGCGATAATAGTTTCCGAGCAATTGTCATTTGCTGTTGGAATGTTTGTAATTACGGTATTGCAATCACCGTTTATTACTGGTAAATTAGAAAGATTGGGTATTGGAGCTAGAGTATCTCCAACAAGAACATCAATGGTTATTGTATTATCACAATCTCCAGTACCGGTAATTTCACAACTATACTGTCCGCTATGAGTAGAATTTACATTTGTTATGATTGGATTTTGTAACGTAGAGGTAAACCCATTTGGACCATTCCAAAGATAATTAGTACCACCTGTTGCATTAAGTTCGAGGTTGCTACCGATACAAGTTGGAGTGTTGCTGGTTGCATTGGTTGTTGATTGACAGTCTCTAAATTTAACTATATAAGTATCAGGATTTGAACCAAGAGTTGATTGATGAGCTCCATCTGTAGCAATTCCAGCAGTGCTACCGTTAGTGTTTCCATATAAGTATATATCGTTATTTAAATCAATTCTTGTTACCCCCAATTGTTCGGCTAAATTGCCTCCATAATAAGTTCCCCAAATTTTTTGACCAAAAGGATTCAATTTAATTAAAAAAGATTTATGATAGTTGGTTTTTACTGGCATATATGTGTCTGGAGTAGTTAGTCCGTCATTTATGCCTGTATAGCCTGAAAAAAATATGTTATCTGAAGAATCTATATCTAAAGAAGCTATATATTCAAAGAAATAAGTTCCCCAAACGTATTGTTGAGTTTGAAGATTAAATTTGATAATGGTAATATTATTACCTGAAGAAAGTATTGATCCTTGAGGAAGAGGACTTATATAATTTTCATTCATCGTTCCTGGAGTTCCTAATCCATAATTATTTATCCCTATACCATACATAACTAAGTGATCATTTTTTAATTTAGCACCAAAAATGTATGTTCTATCTGCAATAAAAGTTCCCCAAATTCTACTGCCATTAAAATCAAATTTAACAATCAAACCACCAAATTCAGTAGAAGTTGGTTGATATGATCCAGGTGTTGTAATATTACTATCAGGATTTGTTGAATTATGGGAACCAATAGCATAAAGGTAACCATCCGAGGAAATTGAACATTCTGTAAACCCATCTGCAAATTCACCGCCATAAAAGGTACTCCAAATTCTATTTCCTTGTGAGTCAAACTTTGCAACAAAACCTGTTGAGAGATATCCTGGAGAAGCTTTTTCCATTTGAAAGGCACCCGGTGTTGCGAAATTATCGGTACTATTCGTTTCTCCGACAATATAAATATTTCCATTTGTGTCAACAGATAGACCATTTATATATTCATTTTGATTTCCGCCATAGTAAGTACCCCATTGCTTAACACCTAAGTTGTTTAGTTTTATTAAATAGCCCGAGTTATATTGATCTTTTATAGGCTGATGACATCCAGGTGATGGTATAAAGGGATTTGCATTTAAAACATTTCCAAATAAATACATGTTGTCTTGATTATCTAATACTAAACCTGTACCAAAAGGATAATAGGAACCCCACAGAAATTCCCCGTCAGTGTTAAACTTTGAAATAAAAGCACCACCTGAATTATAGCCACTAATATTAGGACCTGCACTAGCAATGTTGGTAGCACTTCCTGTACCCCCTGTTAATATTATGTTGTTATTACTATCTACATTTAAAGTGCCAGACATTTCTTGACCTGTACCTCCATAGTATGTTCCCCATAATCGAATTGGAACAGGGTCAATAACAATTGTTTTATTTGACAAGTCGATATCACCTTGAAAGCCATAAACATTTTTTTTAATTTTTTTATAATTTATAACAATTTCAGAATTAGATTTTTCTAATTCAACCCAGCTCAATGGAATTGTTTCTTCCATTTGGCCAAAACGAAGATCCATTTTAATTTTATTATTATATAAATCGTTTTTTACCCCATTTATTTTAAATTGTATGTCTGAAATTTTGCCGCCAGGCTTAATGATGAAATTATATTCAAATACTTTCGTAGAATCATTTGGTATAAAAAAAACAACATCTATGTTTTGATATAAGTTTTTATAAATTATTTTTTGATAATTATAAATATTACTTATACCCTCAACATTATGTGATAAATTAAAATAGTTGTTAAAACTACTAGATTTTTGTTCACCTATAATTTTCGTATTTAGATTTGCATTTAAAAAATCAATATCTACTCTATGAACAGAATATTTAGTAGTGACTTCAGGATTTTTTGAGATGTAATCAATTTCGGGATTTATAATGCTAATTTTTTTCAAATCTTCTCTTTTTTTCTCAACCTCATAAACATCATACGAAAATCCATTTTCTCTCAATTGAACATTCAAACCATTTGTATTTAAAAGATACTTTACAGCTAGATTAGGTCTTCCTTTTTGATCAACAATTTGTCCTTTGTTTTCAATAAAACCTATTGAAGAAGATTTATTTTGGCCTAAAACAAAACTTGAAACTAATAATAGAATGGTATAAATTAATACTTTCATTAGAAAAAAAAATAGAAATAATTACAAATATACTTATTTTCTTATTAAAGAAACGTTATGAAAACTATATGTAAAAAAAATCTATTTTTGTAAAAAAATCCCTTTGAAAAACCTCCTCCTCATCACACCGCCTTTCACCCAACTGAATACACCGTATCCGGCCACAGCCTATTTGAAAGGTTTTCTTAATACCAAAAGCATTTCCTCTTTTCAGATGGATTTAGGTATCGAAGTGATTTTGGAAATTTTTTCAAAAAAAGGGTTAGAAAAAGTGTTTCAAGTTTCAAGTTTGAAGTTTCAAGTTGATGAGAATTGTGAAAGAATTTATGCTTTACAAAATGATTATATCCAAACAATCGATGTTGTCATTACTTTTCTTCAAGGAAAAAATCCAACCATAGCTCGTCAAATTTGTTCCGGAAATTTTCTTCCCGAAGCTTCTCGTTTTGAGCAGTTGGATGACATGGAATATGCCTTCGGAACTATGGGAATGCAAGACAAAGCAAAACATTTAGCCACCTTGTATCTCGAAGATTTATCCGATTATATTGTCGCTTGCGTCGATGAAAATTTCGGTTTCAGTCGTTATGCCGAACGATTAGGGCGAAGTGCCAATTCCTTTGACGAATTATACCATCAATTAAACCAAAAATTAACGTTTATTGATGAAATTACGCTTTCCATTTTAAACAAAAAACTTATTGAAATTCAACCTAAACTAGTTTGTCTTTCGGTTCCGTTTCCGGGAAATTTATACAGTGCTTTTAGATGTGCTCAATTTATTAAAACCAATTTTCCAAACATAAAAACGTCGATGGGAGGTGGTTTTCCCAATACCGAATTACGCGATTTAAAAGATAAACGGGTTTTTGAATTTTTCGATTTTATTACTTTGGATGATGGAGAATTACCAATTGAACTTTTACATCGCTCAGTTTGTCATTCTGACGAAGGAAGAATCTCTTCCAACCAATACAAAAGAACATTTCTTCTCGAAAACAATGAAGTAATCTACAAAAACAATTCGCAACAACAAGACTACAAACAATCCGAAGTCGGAACACCCGATTATTCCGATTTGCAATTAGACAATTACATTTCCGTAATCGAAATTGCCAATCCTATGCACAGTTTATGGAGCGATGGGCGTTGGAATAAACTCACGATGGCTCACGGTTGCTATTGGGGAAAATGTACATTTTGCGACATTTCACTTGATTATATTAAATTGTATGAACCAATCGCAGCCAAATTATTGGTAGATAGAATGGAAGAACTTATTGCTCAAACTGGCGAAAACGGATTCCATTTTGTGGATGAAGCAGCTCCTCCGGCTTTGATGCGTGAAGTAGCATTGGAAATTCTCCGACGAAAATTAACGTTAAGTTGGTGGACAAACATTCGTTTTGAAAAAAGTTTTACAGCCGATTTGTGTCAGCTATTAAAAGCTTCCGGTTGTATTGCCGTTTCTGGAGGATTGGAAGTGGCATCCGACCGATTACTCGAACTCATCAAAAAAGGAGTAACAGTAGAACAAGTGGCTCAAGTTACCCGAAATTTCACCGAATCAGGCATCATGGTGCATGCCTATTTGATGTATGGCTATCCAACCCAAACGATTCAAGAAACGGTCGATAGTCTCGAAATGGTAAGACAATTGTTTGAATTAGGTGTTTTACAATCCGGTTTTTGGCATCAATTTGCGATGACGGCTCACAGTCCGGTTGGAATGTTTCCCGAAGAGTTTGGTGTCATTCCGCAACAAAACGATGTGACTTTTGCCAACAACGATATTCAGTTTACAGACAAAACCGGAATTAATCATGACAAATTCAGCTTCGGATTAAAGAAATCACTCTTTAATTATATGCACGGAATTTGTTTTGACTATGAGTTGCAAGAATGGTTCGACTTTAAAATTCCAAAAACAAAAATCGCTCCTGATTATATTATTTCTTGTTTGGAAAAAGAAGAGAATTTCAACACTAAACCAACTTCAAAAATTGTTTGGATAGGAGGAAAGCCATCCGCTGAAGAATTTACAAAATCCAAAAAAGGCCAGTCGTGGGAAATGACAAAATTGACTTTTCATACCAAAATTGAAACTGTTGAAATTTCATTAGAAAAAGAAAAAGCAATTTGGTTGATGGAAATTCTCGAAAAAATTTCAATCTCTAATTCTAAAACTTTTACTTTTTCACATCTAAAAGAAGATTTCGAAACTCGTTTTGAAGATTTTGAATTATTTTGGTATGCCAAATCAATTAAATCGCTTCGAAATGCTGGTTTACTCGTTTTATGAGTTATAATCTTAATTAGCCTTAATTTCTTAATGGTTTTAAAAAAATAAATGTTTAATTTTTGTAGTTGGCTATACTAAATTAGCGAAATTCTAAATAATATCCTTTACGAAAACGTTATAATTGTGTATTTTTACCTCATTCAAAAATACATGTATGAATCAAAAATTCAGACTTTCAGTCAATCAGAGTGATACCTTTGAAAAAACAGAGCAAGATCTTTTGCAATTAGATGCAGTAGTTACTTCATCATCACAATTTCACATTCTTCATAATCACAAACCGTTTACAGCAATAATTTTAGAAACAGATTTTCTAAAAAAAACCTATACTGTTGAGGTTAACCAAAATTCTTATACCGTTGTAATTGAAAATCCACTGGATATTTTAATCAAAGAAATGGGATTTGAAGTTGGTAAAACTAAACAAATCAATGCCATCAAAGCTCCGATGCCTGGATTGATTCTCGAAATCAATGTTTCGGTTGGCCAAGAAGTGAAAGAAGGCGACAACCTAATCATTTTAGAAGCCATGAAAATGGAAAATAGTTTTGCTTCACCAAGAAATGGTAAAATCAAATCTATTTCAGTTGCCAAAGGCGATGCAGTAGATAAAGGACAATTGTTGATTGAGTTTGAGTAAATTTATAAGGTAGAATTCAGAAATTAGAATTCAGAAGAAATTAAAGACAAATGAAAAAAATAACAAAAATATTAGTTGCTAATCGAGGAGAAATTGCGATTCGAGTGATGAAAACGGCTCAAAAAATGGGAATTAAAACCGTAGCTGTTTATTCTACAATTGACAGAAATGCTCCTCACGTAAAATTTGCCGATGGAGCAGTTTGGATAGGCGAGTCACCTTCCAATCAATCGTATTTATTGGGAAGTAAAATCATAGAAGTTGCCAAATCATTAGGTGTTGATGCAATTCATCCCGGATACGGATTTTTAAGTGAAAATGCTGTTTTTGCCGAAGAAGCAGAAAAAAATGACATCATTTTTATCGGACCAAAATCAAAAGCCATTCACATCATGGGAAGCAAATTAGCCGCAAAAGAAGCGGTGAAAGCCTATGATATTCCGATGGTTCCCGGTTATGATAAAGCAATTACTGATGTTGGAAAAGCAAAAGAAGTAGCCGCAAAAATTGGTTTCCCAATCTTAATCAAAGCTTCTGCCGGAGGTGGTGGAAAAGGGATGCGAGTAGTTGAAAAAGAAGCCGATTTTGAATCGCAAATGAACCGTGCTATCAGTGAAGCAACTTCTGCCTTTGGCGATGGTTCTGTGTTTGTCGAAAAATATGTGGCATCTCCACGTCATATCGAAATTCAAATTATGGCCGATGCTCACGGAAATATTTTGTATTTATTTGAAAGAGAATGTAGCATTCAACGGCGTCATCAAAAAGTAGTGGAAGAAGCTCCTTCAGTTGTGTTGACACCGGAATTGCGAAAAAAAATGGGCGAAGCTGCCGTTTTGGTTGCCAAATCATGTGATTATCTAGGAGCCGGAACAGTTGAATTTTTGTTAGATGAAAATCATAATTTTTACTTTCTGGAAATGAATACACGTTTGCAAGTGGAACATCCGGTAACGGAATTAATTACTGGTGTTGATTTAGTAGAAATGCAAATTCGAGTGGCTAGAGGTGAAGTTTTATCAATCAAACAAGAAGATTTGCAGATAAAAGGTCATGCATTAGAATTGAGAGTGTATGCAGAAGATACATTGAATGATTTTTTACCAAGTGTTGGGCATTTAGAAGAGTATAAATTGCCTGAAGGCGAAGGAATTCGTGTGGATAATGGCTATGAGCAAGGAATGGATGTTCCAATTTATTATGACCCCATGTTAGCCAAATTAATTACCTACGGAGAAACACGTTCAGAAGCCATTCAAAAAATGATTTATGCGATAGATAATTATAAAGTGCATGGAGTTCAAACCACTTTACCTTTTGGGAAATTAGTTTGTGAACATGAAGCATTTCGTTCCGGAAATTTTGATACTCATTTTGTCAAAAATTATTATGATACCGATAAATTGAACGAACAACATAGTAAAGAAGCCGAAATTGCCGCTCTAATTGCCTTAAAACAATACCTTGAAGACCAAAAAATAGTTCGTTTACCAATTCAATAAGCATGGAAAATAAGATAAAAGAATTACAAGATAAATTAGCCGAAGCACAATTAGGTGGCGGTAAAAAAAGAATTGAAACCCAACATGCTAAGAAAAAATTAACTGCTCGGGAACGTGTAAATTATTTAATGGACGAAGGTTCTTTTGAAGAAATTGATGCATTAGTCACACACCGAACCACCGATTTCGGTATGGAAAACGAACAATACTACGGCGATGGAGTAATCACCGGTTATGGTACTGTCAATGGCCGATTAGTATTTGTTTTTGCACAAGATTTCACTGTTTTTGGTGGTGCTTTATCTGAAACACATGCCGAAAAAATATGCAAAGTGATGGACATGGCACTCAAAACAGGAGCACCAATGATTGGGTTGAATGATTCCGGTGGTGCGAGAATTCAAGAAGGAGTTCGTTCGCTTGGGGGTTATGCCGATATCTTTTTTCGTAATGTAAAATCAAGTGGAATCATCCCACAAATTTCTGCAATTATGGGACCATGTGCAGGCGGAGCGGTTTATTCTCCTGCTATGACTGATTTTACAATGATGGTAGAAAACACCAGTTATATGTTTGTTACAGGTCCGAATGTTGTGAAAACCGTAACCAACGAAACCGTTACTTCCGAAGAATTAGGCGGAGCAAGTACACATTCAACTAAATCTGGAGTTGCTCACACCACTTCAGCCAATGATGTAGAATGTTTGGAAGATGTGAAAAAATTATTGAGTTATTTACCACAAAGCAATAAAGAAAAAACGCCTAAAATTCCATTTGTTTTGAATGATGAAATTCGGGAACAATTGATGAATGTTATTCCGGATAATCCAAACAAGCCGTATGATATGCACGAAGTGATTCAAGGAATAATTGACGAAGATTCTTTCTTTGAAATTCATAAAAATTATGCCGAAAATATCATCGTTGGTTTTGCTCGTTTAGGTGGACGAAGTATTGGAATTGTAGCTAATCAACCGCTATATTTAGCAGGAGTTTTAGATGTAAACAGTTCCGTAAAAGCGGCTCGATTTACACGTTTTTGCGATTGCTTCAACATTCCGTTATTGGTTTTGGTTGATGTACCCGGATTTTTACCCGGAACTGATCAGGAATGGACAGGAATCATTCGTCACGGAGCAAAATTATTATACGCTTTAAGCGAAGCAACTGTGCCAAGAGTAACCGTTATTACACGAAAAGCCTATGGTGGTGCGTATGATGTTATGAATTCCAAGCACATTGGTGCCGACATGAATTTTGCGTGGCCAACTGCCGAAATTGCCGTAATGGGAGCAAAAGGAGCCAGTGAAATCATCTTTAAAAAAGAAATTGCCGAAGCTCAAGATCCGGCTGCAAAATTGATTGAAAAAGAAACAGAATATGCCGAAAAATTTGCTACTCCTTATCGTGCAGCTCAACGTGGTTTTATTGATGAAGTAATTTTGCCGAATGAAACGCGTAAAAAATTACTCAAAGCCTTTAGCATGCTCGAACACAAAGAAGTAGAATTACCAAAACGTAAACACGGTAATATTCCCTTGTAGAAAATTGAAATAAAATTTTTAAAAAGTCAGGAAGATTTTATTTTCTTCCTGACTTTTTTTAGTTTTTTTGGAGATAAGTATAAATTTCATCTTTCAAGAAAACACGATCTTTTCGTTTGTGGGTTAATTCATCATCGTTAAGTGGGATTTCACCTTTTTCAATTTCAAAAATTTCATTATCTAAAGAATGATAAGAAGCTAATAGAACCTGAAATTCTTCATTGTGATGATATAAATCTTTAATTTTTTCTGAATATTCAGGAAACTCTTCTAGTATAGGATGTTTGCTAATCATAAGTAAAAGTTTTAGATATTAATTTATACCTCTAAATTACTTAGTAAAAAGCAACTATTTAATGATATTTGTCAGTTCATAAAAAAAGAGGAACTAATTTTCCTCTTCTTTTTTCTTCTTCTTTTTTGATTTTTTGTTTCCTTTAGCATCTTCAGAAAGTTTTGTAAATTTTTCTACTTGATCCGGCCTTAAAATGCTTTTAGTTTTTTCATCGAAGACTTTTCTTAGTTCTTCAAATTTCACCCTTTTTTCTTCAGGATTAATCATAATCGCATTCATTTTTTCACTTTCAGCAATGTTTTCAAGTAGATAACTTTTAACAGCAGCTTCCTGAAAACTATCGAGCGAAAGTTCTTCTTTTAAGTATTTCATCGTTTCTACTACCGGATCTTTTTTTTCTCTTTGCGGATCTCCTTTGCTATATCTCGACATATCATTTAGTCCTCCACTACGGTTCATTCCTCTATTCATTTGAGCAGTAGAAGGCAAAATAAATCCGATTAGGAATAGTATTAATACAATTTTTTTCATAATTCTAAGTATTTAAAGGTTCACCGTACAAATCAAATTCAGTAGCGTCAATAATTTTTATCATACTAAAATCGCCAACTTTTAAGTAAAATTTTGAAGCATCAATTAATACTTCATTATCCACATCAGGGCTGTCAAATTCTGTTCTTCCCACAAAATATGGTCCTTCTTTTCTGTCGATGATACATTTGAATGTCTGACCAATTTTTTCTTGATTCAAATCCCATGAAATTTGAGATTGAATATCCATGATTTCAGCAGCACGTTGTTGTTTCACTTCGGCAGGAACATCGTCTTCCAATAAATAGGCGTGTGTGTTTTCTTCATGCGAATAGGCAAAACATCCTAAACGTTCAAAACGCATTTCTTCCACCCAATTTTTCAAAATTTGAAAATCTTCTTCCGTTTCACCGGGATATCCAACAATCAAAGTGGTTCTGATAGCCATTCCGGGAACAGCTTCTCTAAATTCTTTTAAAAGTTTGGTTGTTTTTTCTTGAGTTGTTCCACGTCGCATCGATTTCAGAATGTTATCTGAAATATGTTGTAGCGGAATATCAATATAATTACAAATTTTTGGTTCGTTTTTCATCAATTCTAACACATCCATCGGAAATCCGGTAGGGAAGGCATAGTGAAGACGAATCCATTCAATTCCTTCAATTTTAACCAAGTTTTCTAAAAGCTCGGCTAAGTTTCGTTTTTTATATAAATCTAAACCGTAATACGTTAAATCTTGAGCAATTAAGATTAATTCCTTTACACCATTCTTTGCTAAACCTTCTGCTTCTTTAACCAATTTTTCAATAGGTTGAGAAACGTGTTTTCCACGCATTAATGGAATGGCACAAAAACTACACGGACGGTCGCACCCTTCGGCAATTTTTAAATAAGCAAAGTTTTTTGGCGTTGTGGTTAATCGTTCACCTAATAATTCGTGTTTATAATCGGCTCCTAATGCTTTTAGTAAAATTGGCAAATCTGTTGTACCGAAATACTGATCAACATTCGGAATTTCTTTTTCTAAATCCGGCTTGTATCGTTCTGATAAACATCCGGTTACAAAAACTTTATCTACAATTCCTTGATTTTTCTTTTCAACATACTCCAAAATCGTATTAACCGATTCAGCCTTTGCATTGTCAATAAAACCACAGGTGTTAATTACTACAATATTTCCTTCTTGCTCATGAACAACATCTTTTCCGCTGGCTTTTAGTTGACCCATCAGCACTTCACTGTCATACACGTTTTTAGAACATCCTAAGGTGATAACGTTGATTTTATTTTTCTTTAACGATTTGGTTCTCATTGTTTTATTCTCTTTTTAATCTTAAAAGGGATGCAAAATTACGGTTTTATTTGTGATTAATCGAATTAAATAAAAAAACCATTCACATTACGCAAATGGTTTTTCAGAATTATTTTAAGTTCATTAGAATTTTATCGTATAACTCAATGTTACATTATTATTGATAGCCGTTAATCTTGAAGCATCACTCAAACCCGAGCTAATTAAATCAAAATTCATTTTCCTTCTACTATATGCATAAGCCAAATCTAATCTTGAAATGCCAAAATCAAAGCCAATACCACCGGAATAACCCGTAAGGTCTCCCATGGCCACATCAATTTTGTATGGACTTTCTTCAAAACGATAACCACCTCTAAAACTCCATTGTTTGTGTTTAATTTCTCCACCAACTCTAATTTCGGCTGCTGTGTCTAAATTATCAGTCATAAAGCTATTTAGAGATTCTAAATGAGCATCACTTCTTGGTCTAAATGTTGTATTGCTGTAATCTTTCATAGAATAATCAACACTAATCAATCCTTTTTCACCAAAAACATAAGCAAAACTCCCTGTTAATTTACTTGGTGTTTGAATTTTATACGATTCAAAAACCATAATTACATTTGGATCAAAAATTACCGGGTTAAAATCTGGATCACAGTCTGCACAATAAGTAATTGTTCTTTGTCTAACTTCATCACTCAAATTATACCAAGTAGGAGATTCGTAGGCTAAACCTAGTCGTAAACTTTCGGTTATTTTCCCGATGGCTCCAACACCAAAAGAGAATCCACCACCGTATGTATACGTTTCAGTATCAAATTGAACAGAACGAAGTCCTGTAGATGAATTGTTATTATAGCCTTCATAAATGGAAATCGTGTTGGTTAAATCTGTAAAGTGAGCATTCAAATTAAGTCCGATAAAAAGTCTGTCTTTAAATGATGTTGCAATGTTTCCGGTGAGTTTTCCGTTATAACCAGTTGCAACAGTGTAATTTTCCTGGTAAAAGTTACCATTTGTTGGGACATTTGAAAAGTATACACTATTGTCTAGATTTTCACCATCAACAGGATTGAACATATAAGCATTATAACCTAGATAAGCTTGTTGATCTATGAAACTTAATTGATCAAAAAAGGCATTTTCAAGAACCTCTAAACGAATGCCTCCTTCATTAGGCAATCCATTTGCAAATCGTAGAAAATAGCCATCGATGGAGTTGTTTGGATTGACACCACGAGTGTAAAACTGATTATCAAAATTAGAATTATTTTCGTAGTTCAATGCAAAACTAATCTTATTCCATCCGTTTGACGGATTATTGTTTTTAAAAACAAAAACAGCACCCGCTTGATTTATATCTAAATCGTGATCGTTTTCAATGGTATTTGTTCCAAAATAGGTAGAACTGTTTCTAATGTTGTAATTGCTAAGTGAAATGGTTGCTTGGTTATAATTAAAAACAGCTGAACCGGCAGGATTTACATTGATAGCAGATAAATCTCCACCAACAGCACCAAAAGCTCCACTCATAGCTCTAAAGCGAGCAGAACCCGTTAAATTATCTATTGCGTATCGCAATCCTTCATTCGGCGTTATTTCCTGTGCAAAAGAAACAAAGCTTGCAAAAAGTAAACTGGAAGTAATAAAAATCTTTTTCATATTTTTTTATTTTTTTCATAAAAATACCCATGTAAAAAGATAAGTTTTAACATAGGTATTTTAGATTATTTTTTAGATTAACCTCTGCCACGTCCGCCTCCGCCACCGGATGAACGACCACCGCCACCGCCACCGCCAGATGAACGACCACCTCCAAATGATCCACCTGAATTCGATCTTGAACCTGAATATGTAGGTGAAGAGCTTGGTGTGCTTCTTGTTGGTGCATCATTTCTAACTCTAGGTGCAGGAGTAGAAGTGCGAGTAGAGCTTCTTGTTCCTACGTTTGAAGGATTTCGAGTTCCGGTGTTAGCTGGATTATATTCTCGGGTTCCATTTGAATTTCTTGGAGAAATTTGTGTGCTTCTGGTAGAAGAATTTCTTGATCTAGTGCCAAAATTATCTCTTGTTGATGTTCTGCCATTTGTTGAATAGGATGTTCTATTATTGTATCTTCCTTGGTAGTTATTTCCGTAATATCCGCCAGTTCTTCTACCTCTAACATGGGCATAATTATTTCCGTAATAACCGTTATTCCAACCATTTCCATACCAGCTATTTCCATACCAGCCATAACCCCATCCCGGACCATACCAATTATTCCATCCCATTCCCCATCCAGGGCCGTACCAATTGTTCCATCCCCAGCCAACATTCCATCCCCAGCCACCGCCGTACCATGAGTTCCAACCCCAACCTGGACCATACCAATTATTCCAATAATTCCATCCCCAACTATTGTCATATACATTAACAGTTACAGAGGAAGGATTTGAGCCCCAAGCCGCGTAAGAATCATAATTTCTCTCAGAAGTTACAGTAGAGTCTTCCACAGAAGAATAACTTTCAACATCTGTAAATACTTCCTCTTCAGCATTTAATTGTTTTGATTTAAAATAATTTTGATAAGCTTGATTGGTATTATTTTGTTCATCATTGTTATTTGCAACTTGTCTGTTACCTTCCGGACCTCTGTAAACACCATCATTGTCATAGTAAGACGAATTTTGATAGGAACCACAAGAAACTAACAACATTCCCGAAAAGAATAAAACTGAGCGGGCAATATTTTTTGATGAGAAGTAAAAATTAGTTTTCATAATCGTAGCATTTTTATTGTTGTTATTACAAAAATAGTTAGTTTTGCCGAACTATTTAGTTAATTTTAGTTAAACAATTTTTATGCCAAATTATTCAAAATGAGCAAAAACCTTACGAAAAGATCCGAAGATTATTCAAAGTGGTACAATGAACTTGTGGTTAAAGCAGATTTAGCTGAAAACTCGGGTGTTAGAGGTTGTATGGTGATAAAACCTTATGGCTATGCTATATGGGAAAAAATGCAGGCCGAATTAGATCGAATGTTCAAAGAAACTGGACATTCTAATGCTTATTTTCCACTATTTGTGCCGAAAAGCATGTTTGAAGCTGAGGAAAAAAACGCAGAAGGATTTGCTAAAGAATGTGCCATTGTGACGCATTATCGCCTTAAAAACGATCCTGATAATAAAGGAAAATTAATGGTTGACCCTAATGCTAAATTGGAGGAAGAATTAATCGTTCGTCCAACCAGTGAAGCGATTATTTGGAGTACTTATAAAAATTGGATTCAGTCCTATAGAGATTTACCTTTGCTAATAAATCAATGGGCCAATGTGGTACGTTGGGAAATGAGGACGCGTTTGTTTTTGCGAACTGCTGAGTTTTTGTGGCAAGAAGGTCACACAGCACATGCAACACAAGCCGAAGCTATTGAAGAATCTGTAAAAATGATGAATGTGTATGCTGAATTTGCAGAAAATTTCATGGCAATTCCGGTTGTAAAAGGAGTTAAAACTGAATCTGAGCGTTTTGCAGGTGCAGTTGAAACCTATTGTATTGAAGCGTTGATGCAGGATGGAAAAGCACTTCAGGCGGGTACGTCACACTTTTTAGGACAAAATTTTGCCAAAGCATTTGATGTGAAATTTGCTAATTCTGAAGGAAAGCAAGAACATGTTTGGGGAACTTCGTGGGGTGTTTCAACTCGATTAATGGGGGCGTTAGTAATGACGCATTCTGATGATAATGGTTTGGTTTTACCTCCAAATTTGGCTCCAATTCAAGTGGTAATTGTTCCAATTTATAAATCAGACGAACAACTTGAAGCAATTACAGCTGAAGTTGATAAATTAGTTTCGGCTCTACGCAAATTAAAAATTTCTGTAAAATTTGATAACAGAACTACTCATAAACCCGGATTTAAATTCAATGAATATGAATTAAAAGGTGTGCCTGTTCGAATTGCAATTGGACCAAACGATCTGGAAAATGGTACTTTTGAAGTGGCTAGAAGAGATACGTTAACCAAAGAAGTTGTTGCAAAAGATGGTATTGAAACGTATATTCAAAATTTATTAGAAACTATTCAGAATAGTATGTTTGCCAAAGCATTAGATTATAGAAATAGTCACATTACAGAGGTAAATAGTTTTGAAGAATTCAAAGAATTATTAGACTCTAAAGCTGGCTTTTTTGCAGCTCATTGGGATGGAACTCCGGAAACTGAAGAAAAAATTAAAGAGTTAACCAAAGCAACAATTCGCTGTATTCCTTTGGATAGAGTAGAAGAGGCCGGAGTCTGCATGTTTAGTGGGAAACCATCAGTTGGAAGGGTACTTTTTGCTAAGGCTTATTAAAAAAAATTAAAAAAATAATTTATAACTATTGCGAGTATAAAAAATAGTTGTATTTTTGCACTCGCAATTAGCAATTGGCCCGTTCGTCTATCGGTTAGGACGCCAGGTTTTCATCCTGGTAAGGGGGGTTCGATTCCCCCACGGGCTACAAGTTCAGTGAACAGATTGAAAAGCTTAAACTAGAGGAATCAATGGTCCGTTCGTCTAGGGGTTAGGACGCCAGGTTTTCATCCTGGTAACAGGGGTTCGATTCCCCTACGGACTACAAATTAGTTGTAAATTAGTTTTATAAAATACAAATTGGTGTCTCGATTTCTATTTTATTAGTTAAAACCAAAGTGATTGTTTTTGCAATTGTGGGAGGTTTTTCTTTTTTAACTAGTATTTATAAATTATTACATCTAAAATTAAAAACAAAATGGCAAATCATAAGTCAGCTTTAAAAAGAATCAGAAGCAACGAAAAGAAAAGAGTATTAAACAGATACCAACATAAAACTACTCGTAATGCAATCAAAGCATTAAGATTAGCAACTGAAAAGTCTGATGCAGCCGGAAAATTATCTGCTGTAATCTCTATGATTGATAAATTAGCTAAGAAAAATATCATTCATGACAATAAAGCTTCAAACTTAAAATCAAAATTAACTAAGCACGTTGCCAAGTTATAATTAATTACAAGGTTATATATCATAAAAAAGCTTTCCATTTATTTGGAAAGCTTTTTTTGTTTTAGGAATATATTGGTTTTAAATTTTCAAGCATTTCTACCGTTATTGGTTTTGATAAAAAATGTGATACAATATCATATTGTTTAGCCTTATTATAGTCTGCAGGATCAATCGTTGATGAAAGTATGATTACTTTTGTTTGTGAAAATTTATTAGAAATAGTGTTTTTAAATAAGTCAAGAAATTCCCATCCACTCATTACAGGCATATTTAAATCGAGAAAAATAAGTTGTGGAAGCTCAGAAATTTCATTAATTTGATTTTTATCAGCAAGTGCTTGAAATAAATCAATTGCTTCTTGACCATTGTTGGCAAACAAAACTTCTTCGCTAAATTCAGCCTTTTTAATCACTTTTTTGCAAAGCATTAAAGTAATTGGGTCATCGTCTACACACAGTATGGTTTTTAGCATTATTCTTTAATAAAGGTTAGTGTAAATTGGGTTCCTTTTCCAACCTGACTTTCAACTTCAATTGTGCCTCCCATGGCTTCAATTTGTGATTTCACAAGATATAATCCTAAGCCTTTGCTGTCGGGATAATTATGAAATCGTTGATACAGACCAAAAATTTTGTCCCCATTTTTATTCAAATCAATGCCAATTCCATTGTCTTTGATGATCAAATTTACGAAATTTTCCTTTTCAGTGGCTTTAATTGAAATTTTTGGTGGTTTATCCAATGATCTATATTTCAAAGCATTTGACATTAAATTTAATATAATGCTTTCCATATAGGCTTTATTGATATGAATCGTTACATTTTCATCGATATCAAATTTTATTGTTGGCTTATAAAGATTGATTTGGTTATTTAATTGAAAAAATACATTTTCAAAAATTTCTTTAATTGAAATATCTTCTTTCAAAATAGACGGATTATCCTTGATTATAACCACTTTTACCAAATCTTCAATTGTTTCATTTAATAAATGTGTAGAGCGTTTAAAACCATTAAGAATTTCTTGTAACTCTTCGTTTTCAATAGGAACGTCTTCTAATAAATGTAGCAGCCCGGTTAAATTTGAAAGTGGTGCTCTAAAGTTGTGAGACGTAATATATGAAAATTGTTTTAAATCTTTATTGTTTTGTGTTAATTCTCGAATCAACTGTTCACGTTCTCGTTGTTGAATTTTTTCTTTAGTAACGTCACGTTGAATTGATATCCAGTGTGAGTGTTCTCCTTCTTTATTTGTAACCGGAATCATTGAAAAATTTACCCAATATTCTTCTCCGTTTTTTTTGTAGCTAATAGTTTCAATAAAACATTCTTTGTTGTTCTTTATTGATGTTGATAGTCTTTCTAATTCGGCCATGTCTGATTTTGCACCAGAAAACATTATTGGAGATTTTCCAATTACTTCATGTGCTTTATAACCAGTCATTTTAGTAAAAGCGGGATTTACAAATATGATGTTGGGAATTGGATTATTTGAAGTGTCGGTGTCTGTAATTACCACAGCTTCTTTGGTTTGTGTAATTACCGTTTCCAATAATTTTAAGCGTTGTTCTTCTTCTTTTTGTTTTGTTACGTCTTGAATCGCTCCGATCATTCGGATGGCTTTTCCGTCTTTGTCTTTTACTAAAAATCCTCTGTCAAAAACATATTTATAGCTTCCGTCTGCACATTTGAAACGGTATTCGTCTTGCCATCGTTCTGTTTTTTGTTCGAGAAAAGAATAGAGTTTTACAGACATTTTTAAACTGTCTTCAGGATGAATTCGATCAAACCACCAGCTGGAAGTTGTGCCTACATCTTCTTTTTTATAACCAAAAATCCCATGAATTCCTTTGTTCCATACGAATTCATCTTCCTGAATTTTCCAATCCCAAATCGTATCACTGGTTGCTTTTGCTACAATGTCATACCGTTCATTAGAATCTTTAATTTCACTGTTAATAGTCTGAAGTTGCTCTAGAATAGAGATGTTTCTTTTGTCGTTTCGTGCAATTACAAAGCGAAGAAGCAAACCAGCTGCAATAATAAAACTTACGTCTTTGATGAAGTGAAAAGTTATTAAGCTATGAAAATCATTTTTAAAACTTCCTCTCAATACCAAATGCATAATGATAGCTAAAAAAAGCGAAGCAATGATAAAAACAAAAGAAATGATATTTGATTTACTTTTCATTACCCAAATATAAAAAAATTATTTTCTTTTTTACATCGAATGGGCAATGTACTTTTTGTTGTTTAATTTGAATCATGAAAAAATGTGGTATTTAGTTGTTTTGGAATTTGAATTTGGATCAGATTAAAAAATCTTTTAAATCATCGTAAGATTTGATTTTTAGACTCTTTTTTTCTTTATTTAAAACACTTTCAATCTGTTTTGGAATAGGTAATTTTAACTCTAAAGTTGATTCAACAATATCCGAAAATTTAATGGGATGTGCTGTTTCTAAAAATATTCCGATGCAATTTGGCTTATTGGCTAATTCTTTCTTTAGCCCCAAATAACCTACTGCACCATGAGGTTCTGTAATGTAATTGAATTTTGAATATATTTTTTTCATGATTTCTATTGTTTCATCATCTGAAAAATGATACGATGAAAAATCATTTTTAAAAGCATTCATATCATTGTTGTATAATTCCTGAATTCGAATAAAATTGCTCGGATTTCCAACATCCATTGCGTTTGATAAAGTAGCTTTAGAAGTTTTTGGAGTATATATTCCGGTTGTCATAAATCGAGGAACTGTATCATTTTCATTGGTTGAAGCAACAAAATGTTGAATTGGTAAGCCTAATTTTTTTGCTAAAATAGCGGCACAAATATTTCCAAAATTACCGCTTGGAACAGAAACAATAAGTGGTTTATTATGCTTTTTCAACTCTTTATAAGCAAAAAAGAAATAAAACATTTGTGGTAACCATCTGGCAACATTGATAGAATTGGCAGAAGTTAAATTTTTATGAGCTAAATCTTCATCCAAAAAAGCTTTTTTTACCATATCTTGACAATCATCAAAAACACCATCAACTTCTAATGCGGTAATATTTTGACCCAGTGTAGTTAATTGACGTTCTTGAACATCACTTACTTTTCCACTTGGATATACTATAACGACTTCAACATTTTTTACTCCTAAAAAGCCACTAGCTACAGCTCCGCCGGTATCTCCTGATGTTGCTACCAAAATGGTATTTTTTTGTTCTGATTTTTTTTTGTTAAAGTAAGCCAGACATCTCGCCATGAAACGTGCACCAACATCTTTAAAAGCCATTGTTGGACCGTGGTATAATTCTAATGAAAAAATATTTTCGTCAACTTTGGTTAATGGAAATTCAAAATTTAAAGTTTCAGCAAGAATTTGTTTTAAATCGTTTTCAGGAATTTCGTTTCCAACAAATTGTTTTATCGCTGCAAATGCAATTTCAACATTAGTGAATGTTTCAATTTTATCAAAAAATGAAGCAGGTAGTGGATTTATTTCTTCCGGAAAATATAAACCTTTATCAGAGGCTAGACCTAAAATTACAGCATCTTCAAAGGAAACAGTTGGAGCAAGCTTGTTTAAACTTTTATAGTGCATCGAATAGAATTGTTTTTTGGTAAAAATCATTAAAACTGATTCGTAAAAGTAAAATAAAACTTTTAATCTTCACAGAAAGTTATAAAAATTACGACAAAAGGATAAATTTAAAATTTTGTAGCTTTGTTGAAATTAAAAATTATGAGTCTTAAAACAAAAGCATTTGTATTTCAATTGATTTCTTTTGCACTATTTTTCATTCCTTTACGCATTGCAATTGATTATTTTACTAGCTTAGAGAGATTTTGGCCACCTTTTATTGCTTTTATAATTACGCTAATTCTAGCCCCGAAGTTTCAAGTTGCTAAAACAAAAGACGGCGAACAATTATTTATGAAATGGATATTTTTAAGAGGAGTAAGATCAATTTAATTATTTTTTGATTTCTTCTGCTTTTGGTTGAATTTTTTTCTTATAAATTGGTATAAAATAGGAAAGTGTATAATTAAAACCAACTCCAAATTTGCCTTCATAAGTTTTGTTGAATCCGGGAATATAAAGGTTGTCAAATCCAGAAGGCTCTTTGTTTGCAATTAAATAATTTATTCTGAAGCTAAATCCGGCATAAAAATTTGAAAACATTTCTGCTTTTACCCCAGCAACAAATTCTCCCCATTGTGCAGATAGTCCATCAAATTTTCTACCTGAAGTAATGGTTGGTGTTTCACCAAAATATGGATTTGGATTATATACTTTATAAGTATTTAATTCTTGAGTAAATGTGCTTGCACCAAATCGCAGACCTACATAGATAAGGTTTTCCATATCTAACCAATTTTCATAAGCATTGTAGTCAAATCCCACTTTAAAGTAGGTTCCTGAAGTTGTAAAATTTACACGATCATCATTTTTTGTTTTGTTTTCATTACCAATTTCTGCGGCTAAATAATAGTTTTTTGTTAAACGATAATCTCCAACAATTTCAAGACCTCTGTAATCATCTTCATAAAAACTTCTGGCTAATTTAAACGCATCAATACCAATACGAAGTCCGTAACGTTCAGTTTTTACAGGAGTAATTAGGCTATCTTTCTTTGTTTCCTGTGCAAAAATAGCTAGTGAAAACAAAAACAAAAAAAAACTAAAAATACATTTTGATATGGACATCTTCTTCGGTTTCAACATTAGTTTTTACTATTTCATAATTTTCAATCCAATAGATAGTGTCTCCTAATGGATTTTCTTTAAGTAGACCATTTGCTAGGTTTAGATTAAAAAAACTTTTAAATCCGCAGGCTCTAGACACATAAATATCGTTTACGCTATAATTAAACCGAATTAAATCGGTGTTGTTGGCTGCCGTGCTCGCAGTAGAATTAATAGTAAAACTATAGTTTGTAAAATTTTCATTTGTTTTTAGAGGTAATTCAATCGTGTCAACCTGATTAAAATCAATTGAAGTAGCAACACCTTCGCCTTGTACTTTTAAGTTAGCAACTAATTTTCTAACTGTGCTGTTTTCGATACTATAAAATTCAATGATTAATCGAGGAGTGGTTGGCGTTCCATCTGCACAAATGTCATCCTTTTCACAACCTGAAAAAAAGATGGTTATGAGTAATAAAAAGAAAATTTTCAATCTGTTTTTCATTATTTTTTTTCTAAAAGTACAACATTTTCAACATGATGCGTTTGCGGAAACATATCCACAGGGCGAACACGAGTAACTTTATATAACGAATCCATTAAAGCCAAATCACGAGCTTGGGTGGCCGAATTACAGCTTACGTAGACCACTTTTTCTGGTGCAATTTTCATAATTTGTTCTACAACTACTGCGTGCATCCCATCTCGTGGTGGATCTGTAATAATGACATCGGGTTTTCCGTGAGTGGTAATGAATTCGGCGTTAAAAACCTCTTTCATATCACCCACAAAAAATTCGCAGTTGGTAATGTTGTTGCGTTTTGCATTTTCTTTGGCATCGGCAATCGCTTCAGGAACGGCTTCTACACCAATTACTTTTTTCGCTTTTTTAGAAACAAATTGAGCAATTGTTCCGGTTCCGGTATATAAATCATACACCAATTCATTTCCGGTTAATCCGGCAAATTCGCGGGTTATTTTATAAAGTTCATACGCTTGTTCAGAATTGGTTTGATAAAAAGATTTGGCATTAATAGAAAATTGTAATCCTTCCATTTCTTCCAAAATGTATTCTCTACCTTTGAATAATTTAATATCTTGGTCGTACAAAGTATCATTTGCTTTTCCGTTAATTACATAAAGCAAAGAGGTGATTTCAGGGAATTTTTCCGAAAGAAAATTCAACACCAATTCACGTTGCGTTTTGTTTTCTTTGAAAAACTGAATCAGTACCATGACTTCACCGGTTGAAGTAGTTCTAATCATCAACGTTCTCAACAAACCGCCATGATTTCGAGCATTAAAAAACGGAATGTTATTTTGTGTAGCGAATTGTTTTAATGAATTTCTAATTGCATTGGAAGGATCTTGTTGTAAATGACATTTTTCAATATCCAGAATTTTATCCCACATTTTTGGAATATGAAATCCTAATGCATTTTTGTCTTGAATTTCATTGTCGTTCTGAATTTCATTTTCGGTAAGCCATCGACTATCTGAAAAAGAAAATTCCATTTTATTTCGATAGAAAAACTGTTTTTCTGAACCTAGAATTTGTTCAAATTCCGGTAATTCAATTTTTCCTATTCGCTTTAGATTATTAAAAACTTCGTTGTTTTTATAAAATAATTGTTGGCTGTATTTCATATTTTGCCATTTGCATCCGCCACAAACTCCAAAATGCTGACATTGCGGTTCAACACGATGCTCGGAAAGTTTGTGAAAATGAATTGCTTTGCCTTCAAAATAGGATTTTCTTTTTTTGAATGTTTGCACATCTACCACATCGCCCGGCACGACATTCGGAATAAATATAACTCTTCCATCTTCAGCTTTGGCAACAGAAACGCCTTTTGCTCCGGCATCTAAAACGGGTACTTCCGTAAATATAATTTTGTCTGTATTCTTTCTTCCCATGGGGCAAAAATAAGTTATTAGATACTAAAATTTTAAGGTGTTGTGAATTTTTTACAATAAAAAAACGCCTTTGCTAAAAAGACGTTTAAATTTATATTGTTTTTAGGTTTTAATATATAATGTCGAAGGAACCTTCGGTTATATTCATAGTCCCGCCACCATCACTACTTAAAGAGCCGAAAAAAGTGCCTTTGTACTTGCCGTTTGAATTTTCAGTTACGTTTGAGCCTTGTGTGTCATTTCCATAATAAATTCCTTCATTAATATAATAAACACCCCAAATAATATCTCCTGTAACATCGTACTGTGATCTAAGTTCGAGAGTTTTAGTGGCATCACCACTCATTGTTGCAGTTACATATATGTCATTGTATGAAATATTTGTCTCAGGATCAGTTTCAGGAACAATATCTACACTAATAATATTGAATTTTAGTTCAACATTATTAAATTTTGCACGGATAAAATTAACTTCTGATTTATCATCGTCAGACGAACAAGAATATACTCCAATCAGAGCAAAAGTTAATATTAATAAAATTTTATTTTTCATAAAAAAGTTTATTTAGTAACACAAATATAGTATTTTCTTATGAATTGTTTAACATACATCTGATAAAAAATGTTATTAATGATCTATATCAAAAATGCCATTGATAACTGTAATGGTTTGACCATTGTTGGGCTCTATTAAAACTCCTGAAAAAGTTCCTTTTAACTTGTTTCCAGAACTTTCTGTAACTAAAGTTGTAAAGGCACTATTATCTTGAACGTAAGTAAAACCATTAACAGTAATGTTGAAACGCCAAATAGATTCTGCTCCCATTAATCCTTCTTCTGCAATAAACTCAATGGCATTAAGAGTGTTTTGAGTATTGTAACCTAAGACTTTAATATCTGTCCATTCAAAACCGGTTTCTTCATTAGTATAAGGTTGTTTTGTAATAACAAGGTTTTCAAATTTAATAAGTTCGCCATTAATTGAAGCAGTAACACTGTTTGATTCAACTGTTGATGGAATGTTGTCATCCTCATCAGAACAAGATGAAACTGTAAAAAGAAAAAGAATCGGAATGATAAGTAAAATATTTCTCATGTTTTATTGGTTTTTATAAAAATACCAAGAAAGCATAAATTTTAAAAATCTATTCGACAAACGGTATGAAAAACTCGTTATTATAATTTTATTTTGTTTTGTACGCAAACGTTTTCAAAGAATATTGTTTATTTTTGTTACTTATTTGGATGATTTCTCTCCATCAAGTAGGAATTGATATGTATCGCATTTAAAATTTATTACAATGTCAGTTTTAGAAAAAATCAATTCAGAAGAATTAATTGCTTTAGAAGATCAGTATGGTGCTCATAATTATCACCCATTACCGGTTGTGTTGAGCAAAGGAAAAGGAGTTTATGTTTGGGATGTGGAAGGAAAAAAATATTATGACTTTCTTTCAGCTTATTCGGCTGTTAATCAAGGTCATTGTCATCCAAAAATCGTGAATGCTTTGATAGAACAAGCTCAAACCTTAACTTTGACTTCAAGAGCTTTTTATAACGATAAGTTGGGTAAATATGAAAAGTTTATCACAAATTTATTTGGTTTTGATAAAGTTTTGCCGATGAATACCGGTGCAGAAGCCGTTGAAACCGCACTTAAAATCTGCCGTAAATGGGCGTATGAAAAGAAGGGTATCGATGAACATCAAGCCGAAATCGTGGTATGTGAAAACAACTTTCACGGAAGAACTACCACGATCATTTCTTTTTCAAATGATGAAAATGCACGCAAAAACTTTGGACCTTATACCGAAGGATTTATAAAAATTCCTTACGACAATTTAGATGCTCTAAAGAGTGTTTTAGAGAATAATAAAAATATAGCAGGATTTTTAGTTGAACCAATTCAAGGTGAAGCAGGAGTTTATGTACCGTCTGAAGATTTTATTTCAAAAGCCAAAGCATTATGTGCAAAACATAACGTTTTATTCATTGCTGATGAAGTGCAAACCGGAGTTGCAAGAACGGGTTCTTTATTATCGGTTTGTGGTGATTGTGGATGTGAAAGCAAATGTGAAAGAAATCCGGAAACCTATTCAAAACCTGATATTTTGATTCTTGGAAAAGCAATTTCAGGTGGAGTTTATCCTGTTTCGGCAGTTTTGGCTGATAATGATGTTATGAACGTTATTAAACCCGGTCAGCACGGCTCAACATTTGGTGGAAACCCTCTAGCAGCAGCAGTTGCCACAGCAGCGTTAGAAGTGATTCAAGACGAAAAGTTAATTCAAAATGCACGTAGATTAGGAAAACTTTTTAGAAGTGAATTAAACAAATATATTAAAAATAGTAACATTGTTACTTTAGTAAGAGGAAAAGGTCTTTTGAATGCCATTGTGATCAATGATTCCGAAGAAAGTTCAACCGCTTGGGATATTTGTATGAAACTAGCCGAAAACGGTCTTCTAGCAAAACCTACACATGGAAACATCATTCGTTTTGCACCACCTTTAGTAATGACCGAAGAACAATTGCTGGATTGTGTTTCTATAATAATTAAAACACTGAAAGAATTTGAAAGATAAAAAAAAGCCACTCTAAAGTGGCTTTTTTAGTAAAACGATATTATTGGTTTTGAAGTTGATTTATTAATTCTTCGTATTGTTCCATGCTTTCGGCAAATTTACCGGTAGCCAATAAGAAAATTAAATAAATCACAAAAATTGCACTAATAACTAAGCTGATAATATTAACTATTTTCCAGGTTTTTAAAGCACCAAGATCATACACATCAGGACTTTCGGCATATAATTTTTCGTCTTTGTTGGCTAAATACAACCCAATTCCGGCTAAGATTAACCCAAGTACTCCATTTGTACAACAACAGCCTATAAATGAAGTTATTCCTAAAATCATTATTGCTGTTTGATTTGGTAATTTTTGTTTTTCCATAATTTAATTTTAATTTATTGGTTGATTAATAATATAAGAGTTTATAAAAATAAGAAAAAACCATTATAAATGCTGTTACGATTCCAAAAAAGACAATTATTTTATGATAACTTCTTGATTTATCTATCAAGCTAACACCGATGAATAAAAAAAACAAAATCATCGAATAGATTGCCGGATACATATAAAAAGCAGCTTCAAACTCTCCTTTCATTAGTAAAACCAAAGAACGTTGAATACCACATCCAAAACAATCGACGCCAAATAATTTTTTTGATAAACAGGGAAGCATATAATCTTCCATAATTTTATAATTTTAAGAATACAATTTTACAAAAAAAAGAGATTGATTTTTCATTGTTCCATTTTTAATTTTAATCTTTACCTTTGAAATCAAAACTTTTCCAGATGAAAAAAATAGTTATTCCAATCATTCTAATTGCAGTTTTTTTTGCTTTTTATACACCCAAAGAAAGTAGTAATTATTCTATTTATATCAAAGTAGTGGCTATTGTAATTATCATGATAGGGGTAATGAAATTAATGCAAAAAGTGCCAAGTAGAAATCAAGAAAATAAGGATGATGAAATTTAATATTGGTGATAAAGTAGCTGCTTTAGACGAAGCTGTTTCAGGCATAGTAGTTTCAATCAAAAATGAACAAATTGAACTAGAAACTGCTGATGGATTCTTGATGACATATTTTGTCAACGAGTTGATTAAAGAAAACAATACCAGTGAATTAAGTGGTTTTATATCAAGAGAAAAAGTAAGTAATGCTATCAAAGAAAAGACCGAGCCAATCAAGCGAAATTTCACTAAAGAAAAGAAATCTAAGAAGGATGAATTTGTGTTGGAAGTAGATTTACATATCGAAAAATTAGTTCCTTCCAAACGCGGAATGAACAATTATGATATTCTAAATCTTCAAATGGAAACGGCAAAAAGACAACTCGAATTTGCTCAAAAAAACCGCATACCCAAAGTCGTTTTTATACACGGTGTTGGCGAAGGCGTTTTAAAAGCAGAACTCGATTTTTTATTAGGTCGATATGACAATATTTCTTTTCAAGATGCCAATTATCAAAAATACGGATTGGGTGCAACCGAGGTGTATTTTATTCAAAAGAAAATGGTTTAACTAGTTTTTAAAGAAGAATTACAAACTCTCCAAACTCATAAGTATCACCCAAATTAAATGAAATTTGTAATTCCGGCGAACCAACTACTTTTGTCATCGTCACATTTTTAAGTGTGATTTTATGACGATGACCAATAACCGGACTCTGGTTATCTGTCGGAATTTCATATTCAATGGTTGTTGTAACTTCAATAATTCCGCTTGTTCCTGAAACACCATTTTCAGCATAAAACTCTTCAATGGGAGTAGGAAAGGTTGGGGTTGCTGATAAACATAAAAACTCATTACTAATAATTCCGTTATAAAAAATAAGTTTAAGAAAATTAGAAGTGCCATTCATCAAGGCTGTTCTTGGTTGATCTTCAGGCGTAACTTCTGCTATAAATAAGTTTGGATCAATACGAAGTGTCATTGCCTGCGGAGGGATATTTGCAGGAGTTGTTGAGCCTATAACGGGTATTTTAAATAAAAACGAATTGTCATTGCCACATTTAGCAATATTTACATCAAAATCCCCTTGTCGCAAAGATGATGTAACATAATCTCCAAAAACCAACTCAGTAAACAATTGTTGGTTTCCGTTTCCGGTATCAAAATTCACATTTCGCAATACTACAGTGTGGGTATATCCGCTTATTTCAGTTGCATTTGTCTCTTCATCAACTTCCTTGTTTACAGATGTTGTAATTTCAATATTTCCGGAAAGTGCATTCCATTCTGCAGAAACTGTTGGTGTAGCGGGAGGTATTGTGGTGCAAATAACATTATTCGTTAAAACACCGTTATAAAGCCTATAAATAACTCTGTTTGCTCCAGAAATGTTGATAATTCTAGGTTCTGTAGGCGTAATCGTATTTATAAAACTGCTTTCAGGAATTTGAATTATAAGCGTTTCATTATCATTAATTTTATAAATAAAAAAACCGGTTTCGCCAGTATTGCACGAGGTAGAGTTGGCATCAGCAAAATCAAATGACTCAATGTTAAAATCACCATCATCACAAGCGTTTAACGAAAGCAAAAGCACAAAAAAACCGACTATTTTTTTCATAGAAATGTCAAAATTATAAGCAAAAATAGGATTTTTAATTTCACTAAAAAGCATTTAAGTTTAATTAGTATGATTTTAACCATATTTCTTATCTTTGATAACTTCATATAAATTAATAAAAATGAAAAATTCTATCGTTTGTTTCTCTCTTTTTTTTACACTAGCCGTTTTCGCTCAACCACTACAATCACCTGACAAAAACTTTGAATTGAATGTTTCTCTTAACGCAAAGGGAAAACCAACATACAATTTAAAATATAAAACTAAAATGGTTGTTCAAAATAGCAACTTAGGGTTGATCCTTAAAAACACTGAACCTTTGAATGAAGGCTTTGAAATAATAAATACAGAAACAACCAGTTTTTCAGAAAAATGGTCTCCGGTTTTAGGCGAAGAAAAAGAAATTTTAAATCAGCATAATCAATTAAAGATTGAACTTCTTCAAAAAGCAACCGGTCGAAAAATGAATTTAGTTTTTCGATTATTTAATGAAGGATTGGCTTTTCGCTACGAAATTCCTTCACAAGAAAAGTTAAATTATTTTGTAATTTCTGATGAAGAAACGCAATTTTCATTAACAGGAGATCACAAAGCATTTTGGATTCCGGGTGATTATGATAGCCAAGAATACAACTATAATGAAACAAAATTATCGCAAATTGATGTTGATAAATTAGAAATGAATAACGGAATTGGGATGAAAGGACCAATGACCAAATCCCGAATTCAATCGCCGGTTATGATGAAATCTGCCGATGGATTATACCTCAATATTTTTGAAGCTGCAGTTGTCAATTATCCAATTATGCATTTGGATGTGAATACAAAAACATTTCTAATGCAATCGCATTTGGTTCCAAACGCCATTGGCGATAAAGCCTATTTACAAGCTCCGGCCAATTCACCTTGGAGAACTATTATGGTGAGTGATGATGCACGAACTATTTTAGCCTCAAAAATGGTTTTAAATTTGAATGAACCATCCAAAATTGAAGATACTTCTTGGATTAAACCAATGAAATATGTTGGAATTTGGTGGGAAATGCACGTCGGCAAAGCCACTTGGGATTATGCCGGTTCACAAAATGCACAAATGGCTCAGGATGCCGAATTAAAACCAACCGGAAAACATGGAGCGACCACAGAAAATACTAAAAAATACATCGATTTTGCTGCTAAACATGGTTTTGACGGTGTTTTAGTAGAAGGATGGAACGTTGGCTGGGAAGATTGGTTTGGCAATTGGAAAGAAAATGTATTCGATTTTGTCACTTCCTATCCTGATTTTAATGTGGAAGAAGTACAAAAATATGCCGAATCAAAAGGAGTTAAGATGATTATGCACCACGAAACATCAGGTTCTGTATCAAATTATGAAAGAAGATTAGACCGTGCGTATTCCTTTATGAAAAAACATAATTATGATGCTGTGAAAAGTGGCTATGTTGGCAAAATCATTCCAAGAGGCGAATGGCATGACGGTCAAGCAATGGTGAATCATTTTAATTATACCGTAGAGAGAGCCGCTGAATATAAGATTATGGTTAATTCACATGAATCATCTAGACCAACTGGTTACCATAGAACGTATCCCAACTACATTGCGGCAGAAGCGGCTCGAGGCAACGAATTCAATGCGTGGAGTGTTGGAAATCCACCAGCTCATGAAACGATTTTACCATTTACACGTTTTCTTGGTGGTCCAATGGATTATACGCCGGGAATTTTTGAAATCAAAATGAGTCATTATGATGCCACAAAAAAAGAACAAGTTCACACCACGTTAGCAAAACAGTTGGCGTTGTATGTAACGATTTATAGTCCGTTACAAATGGCAGCCGATTTACCGGAAAATTACGAACGTTATCCCGATGCATTTCAATTCATCAAAGATGTGGAAGTAGATTGGGATAAAACCGAAATTTTAGAAGCTGAGCCCGGAGATTATGTCACAATCGCCCGAAAAACAAAAGGTAAAGAATCGTGGTTTTTAGGAGCCATTACTGATGAAAATCCGAGAAACACCGAAATTTCGCTGAACTTTCTAACTCCCGGAAAAAAATACAAAGCCACCATTTACCAAGATGGAAAAGATGCTCATTGGGAAAAAAATCCGAAATCCTATTCCATCAAAACCATCGAAGTAACTTCTAAATCCAAATTAAAATTAAATTTAGCAGCCGGTGGCGGAACAGCGATTAGTTTCTTTCCCTTGAATTAATTTTTGTCATTCCGAAAGATGACGAAGTCGAAATAGGACACGAGCGATAGCGAACTGGCGAAGCAATCTCCTGCGAAGCAGGGAAAAATTAAGGAAGAGAATCTTAATTCAATTTTTTGTCATTCCGAAAGATGACGAAGTCGAAAAGAGGAATCTCCCGCCAAGACGGGTCAAAAAACAGCAAACCAATAAATGAACAAAATATACTTCGATAACGCCTCAACAACCCCCATCCGTCCCGAAGTAATTCAGGAAATGGCCAATGTGATGCAAACTGAATTCGGAAATCCATCTTCCACACACAGTTTTGGTCGTGGTGCAAAAGTGATTTTGGAATCCGCCAGAAAAAGCATTGCAAAACAATTAAATTGCTCGGCACAAGAAATAATCTTCACTTCTTCCGGAACCGAAGCAAACAACTGGATTCTGCGAAATGCGGTAACAAAAATGGGTGTTCGACGAATCATTTCAACCAAAATTGAACACCATGCAGTCTTGTATCCCATTTTAGAATTACAAAAAGAATTTGGAATTGAAGTTGAATTTCTAACAATCATGTCTAACGGCCAAATCGATTATTTGCAATTAGCCACTTTGTTGGAAGATCCAAAACCTACTTTAGTAAGTTTAATGCACGTGAACAATGAAACCGGAGTTGTGGTCGATTTGAATCGAGTAGGAGAGTTGTGCAAAACACGCAATGCCTATTTTCATTCAGATACAGTGCAATCTATCGGTAAAACTGAAATTGATTTACAAGAAATTCAAGTTGATTTTTTAGTAGCGAGTGCTCACAAATTCCACGGTCCAAAAGGAATTGGTTTTGCTTACGTAAAGAAAAATACAATTATTTCACCTATGATTTTTGGTGGCGAACAAGAAAAAGGCCTTCGTGCCGGAACCGAAGCCGTTCATCAAATTGCCGGAATGGCTAAAGCATTAGAAATAGCTTATCAAAATTTGGATGAGGAAAGAAATACTATTTTTGAGTTGAAAAAATATACGATTGAAAAATTAGTGCATCAGTTTCCTTCCATTAAATTCAATGGTGGATATGAAACGTTTTATTCAATTCTAAATGTCCAATTACCATTAGCTCCAGAAAAAACAGCGATGATTTTATTTGAATTGGATATGAAAGGAATCGCCGTTTCACGAGGAAGTGCTTGCCAATCCGGAAGTATCAAGCCTTCGCACGTGTTGGCCGAAATTTTATCGGAAGAAGAACTCAAAAAACCTAGTCTTCGCATTTCGTTCAATCATCAAAATACCAGAGAAGAAATCGATTATTTTATTTCGTGTCTAGCAGCGATGTAAGTCAGAATGATTAATTTTGCCCAACAACACAACCATTATGTATAAATTACTGATTCGACCGATTTTATTTTGTTTCGATCCGGAACAAGTGCATCATTTTACGTTTTCACTGATTCGGTTTTTAAATAGAATTCCGGGTTTTGGAAAGCTTTTTCAATTAATTTATGAAGTTAAAAACCCAAAATTAGAGCGAGAAGTATTTGGTTTAAAATTTAAAAATCCGGTTGGTTTAGCTGCCGGTTTTGATAAAGATGCCAAATTATACCAAGAATTATCCAATTTTGGTTTTGGTTTTATTGAAATTGGAACCTTAACACCAAAACCACAAGAAGGAAATCCTAAAAAGCGTTTGTTTCGATTAAAAGAAGATTCGGCCATAATTAACCGAATGGGATTTAACAATGGCGGAGTTGATGAAGCGGTTGAACGATTGAAAAAAAATAATGGCGTTTTAATTGGTGGAAATATCGGTAAAAATAAAAACACGCCCAACGAAGAAGCAACGTTGGATTATGAAATCTGTTTTGAAGCTTTATTTCCACATGTTGATTATTTTGTGGTGAATGTGAGTTCGCCCAACACACCCAATTTAAGAGCTTTACAAGACAAAGAACCGTTGACACACTTATTGCAAACTCTTCAAAATCTGAATTTACAAAAACCGAAACAAAAACCAATCTTACTCAAAATTGCACCCGATTTAACCAACGAACAATTATTGGATATTATCGATATCATCAATGAAACCAAAATTGCAGGTGTAATTGCCACGAATACGACGCTTTCACGAGAAGGATTACAATCCGAAAACAAAGCCGAAATGGGTGGACTCAGCGGAAAGCCATTAACCAACCGTTCTACTGAAGTGATTCGTTTTTTGAGTGAAAAAAGCAATAAATCCTTCCCAATTATTGGCGTTGGCGGAATTCACTCTGCCGATGATGCGATTGAAAAGTTGAATGCCGGAGCAAGTTTGGTGCAACTTTATACCGGATTTATTTATGAAGGACCAAGTTTGATTAAGAAGATTAATGAGCGGATTTTAAGTAATAATTAAATTTATCTGTTTTCAGTTGTCTGTTGACCGTAAACCCTAACTGAATATTGCCACTACAAACTGCAAACTATGTTTACTACTTTCCTTCTCGCATCCATCGCCTTAACACTCTCACCGGGACCAGACATACTGTACGTCTTAACCCAAAGCATCTCTAACGGAAAAAAGTTCGGAATTGCCACAGCTGCCGGTTTAGTTTCCGGAATTTTGGTGCATACCACGTTAATTGCTTTAGGAGTTTCGGCAGTCATTAAACAATCTGAACTAATTTTCACCGGAATAAAAATAATTGGAGCATGTTATTTACTTTGGATTGCTTTTCAAGTTTACAAAGCTCCCGCCTCTATAGATTTGAAAACCAATAACAATAGTAAGAGCAACTTACTTTCATTATTCAAGCAAGGTTTTATAATGAATGTGCTTAATCCAAAAGTAACTTTATTTTTCCTAGCTTTCTTTCCTGGTTTTATCGATGAAAAATTAGGAAACGTAACACAGCAAATCTATCTACTTGGCTTTTTATTTATGCTTCAAGCATTCGTTATTTTTTCTTTGGTAAGTATTTTAGCCGATAAACTAACTATTTTTATTCGCTCTAATCAGAATTTTGCTGTTTTTTTGAAATGGTTTCAAATTGTGGTTTTTATACTAATTGCAGTGTTGATTTTAATTTAAATAAAAAATCCTTTTCCGATGTAAATCAGAAAAGGAAATTTCCACAAACAAATAACTACTATTAAATTGCTTTTTTAATCACATCAAGCCATTTTTCTGCTAATTGATTATCTCTAAAATGTGTGATTTGAATTGGTTTTTCATATTCAAAATCATAAAACTTAAAAGGAATTCTGGTTTTGTCTGATTTTTTTTCCAATACAACTTCAACTTTTGTTACCAATTCTTTTCTGGTTGCAGCTTGCGATTGTTCAACTTTTCGGTGAATTTCACAGTGACCAATTTCTTTTAAATCGGCAAAAGTTACCAGTTCAGGTTTTGCATTCAAATCAATTAAGACTAACTTTTTATTTTGTTCGTCAAAGGCAACAATTTTGTTATTAATACTCTCGCGAACAGTGAAAGCCTTTGAATTTCCTTGACTATATTGTTTTAAAATGTTTTCAATTTTAGATTTATTGATATTTTGATTTCGTAATAACAAAGCGATAGGTAGAATTGTAATCAATACTAATCCCAACCCAATTAATGTGGTAGATGTTTCCATTTTTTTGATTTTTTAAATTATTGAATGATAATGAAGTTTGCTAAACAAATAATGTAAAGCAGCTGAAATTAAACTGATAAAACAGATTTAATCACCAAAAAAAATGATAAGGAAACAAGAGTCTCGATACTTTCTCACAACGATTGTGGTCTTGTCTCGATAAAAATGAAGTAAATTTTGAAAGGAAAAACGTTTTACTTTCCTCAAATACAAAAGGTAAAAACGAAATTAAAAAAGTAGAACTTTCTTTAACAACGCTTTGAAATTGATGTTCTGCAATGGTTTGCTTCGTGCCAACAACTTTAACCGTTTCTATAGAACGAACAGTTTGCGAAGCTGGAGCACTATTTTCTGCAAAAAAAGTATTGTCTTTTGCACTCCAAACAAAGAGCATCAAAAGACTGGCTAACGCAATACTATTTTTAAACCATTTCACGATGCAAATGTATTATTTACTTTTAATCAATCTGTTATTTTTTCCATAAAAAAAAACCATCCTGAAATAGAATGGTTTTATATGTAAAAGTTTTGAAACTATTCCTGCGATAAATTTCGCAATTGTTTCAATTTATCTTTCCACGTTTGCAATTCATCTTTGTGTTTTTCGATGTTTTTGAAAACTTCTTTCACAAGCGGATTATCTTTTTTGGCATGCGTGAAAAATTGTATATTATTTTCCAACTGAAAAATTTCTGACTGTACTTCTTCAATTTTACGAATAATAAAAATCTTTTCGCCTTCCAATTTTCTACTGTCATCCGATCCGGCTAATTGTTCTAATTTGTTAGAAAAACGCATCATATCGCCATCTTTCTTGCTCAAACTTAGTTTTTCAAACAACGCATCCAGAATTTTATTGAACTTTCCTTCAATATGTCTTCTTGAAAACGGAACTTTTCCAAACGATTTCCATTGTTCTATATGAGCCTTAATTGCATCTAAATCGGTTTTGTGATCGCCAACCAATTCAAAATCTTTCATCGAATCCAAATACGCTTTTTTCTTGTCAAAGGCTTCAATTTCCTCCGAATTTGCGTCATTTCTAGTTGCTTTCATTCTGTCAAAATACTCATTACAAGCATCTTTAAAGTCTTTCCAAACTTTATCAGAATATTTTCTCGGAACATGACCAATTTGTTTCCATTCCTCCTGAATTTGTTTCATTAGCGGAGTAGTGGCAGCAAAATCTTCGCTTGCACTCATGGCTTTTGCTTTTTCAACCAAAGCCAATTTTTTATTCAAATTATCGCTTTGTTCCTTTTTAATATCTTTATAAAACGAATTTTTGTGCGAATTAAAATTGCGAACAGCAGTTTTAAATTCTGCCCAAGTATCTTCATTCACTTCGGCTGGAACTTTTCCGGCAGAAAAGAAAGAATTGCGTAAAGCTTCTACTTTTTCAATATAACCTTGCCATTGCGAGTGAACAGTAACTTCCACTTTTGCAAACTCTTCAATTTCAGCAATAATGGCTTTTTTACGTTCTAAATTGGCAACTTCTTTTTCACGTTGATTAGCAAATAAACCTTCGCGTTTATCGTGCATTTGTTTCGTTAACGCACTAAATTGATTCCAAATTTCTTCACGGTGTTCTCTATCCACCGGTCCGATTTCTTCTTTCCAAAGACGATGTAAATCTTGTAATTCTCTGAAAGCTTTGGTCACATCTTCTTCATTAACCAACTCTTCAACACGAGCTATAATTTTTTGTTTTTGCTCCAAATTGTGTTTAAAATCTAAATCTCTGGCTTCACGATCCAAATGCAAATAATCATAAAAATTTTCTACATGAAAATGATAATTATTCCAAACATGGTTATACTTATCTCTCGGAATCGGACCAATATTTCGCCATTCTTCACGCAATTCATTAAAGTGTTTCAACGTGTCTTTAATGTTTTCTTGCGGATTAATGAGGTTTTTAATCTCTTCAACAATTGCTAATCGTCTGTTTAAATTAGCTTGTAAATTGTTTTGCAAACTTTTAAAATGAGCATTTTGCTTTCCTTTAATCAGTTTGTATAACGAATCAAATTTTGATTTCAAAGGCAAATGATACTCAAACTCCTCCGTAGTATCCGGATTTTCAGCTATAAACTCATCCCTTTTTTCATCAATAAAATGAGTATATTTCGATAAAAATTCTTTCTTTATTTCCTCAACATGTTCCTTGATAGACATGACTTTTTCAACTGTAGAAAGTTTTTCAAGTTCATCAACCAACGCTTCCATCGACATCGAGTGATAATCCAACAACGGAATATCATGGCGGTCTTTCAACGTTTCATCTTCACTTTCTTCTGCATTCGAATCGTCAATAGCATTCAACGCTTTTTGATGCTCACTTTCCGTTTCAGGAGAATCGTCAGCCAATTCTTCGGCAGAAATTTCAACTACAGATTCTTCCTCAATCAGAGTAGAATTTTCTGTATCAACTTCTTCCGAAACTGCTTCTACAGTCTCTTCCACTTCGTTTTTCAAAACGTTTTCTTGGTTTCCATCTGTCTCATTCTCAATTGGTGACAGGTTATCATTCTTTTCTTCTAACATTGTAATAAAGGGTAATGTTCATATAATAATGGCGAAAGATAATAAAGTGTTGGCAAAATTCAAAGAAATCAGACTTTTAAAGTTGTTTTTAGTTTTTTGAGAGCGAATGGCTCGGGCATTTTCAGCAATCCATTTTCCCGCAATCCGCTCTATCCCGCCGAGGCGGGGATGCCGCTTCTTTCGGGGCTAGAAAGGAGATGTAGTTGGGTTTCAGTTGTTTTTTCACGTCTTTATAATTCAGGCTTTTAACTCACACATTTTCAAACAAAAGTAGAACTGTACTTTTTATAACGTAATGGTTTCAATACATTTGCATTTCATAAAACGAATTTTAATCTTTCAATTTTAAAATATGCGATATAGCTTCAATTGGTTAGTTGTTTTCCTTTTTGCCTTTGTAACTTTACAAGCACAAGTGTTAGACGAAACATTTGGAACAGATGGTTTGGTTACCACCAACGTAAATCCCAATTTAAATATTGAAACTTTACAAGCCCTTTTGGTGTTAGAAAACCAACAAATTTTAGCAGGAGGCACAGACAATACCAATGGATTTATAGTTCGCTATAACCAAAACGGAACGTTGGATACAACCTTTCAAAACAACGGCATTCTGCAATTACCCGTTATGAGCATCCTCAATTTTATTCAATTATCGCAAACCGAATATTATATTTTAGCTCTTAAAAAAGGTACAGATTCGTATTACAATTTTGTCATAGGAAAAATGGATGCCAATGGCAATTTAGACACAACTTTCGGAACCAATGGTTTGCGAGAATATAACTTAGGCACTTTTTCAGACGATATTGCAGCCGATTTCACGCTTCAACCGGACGGAAATATGGTAGTTGTAGGTCATACATCATTTGGCAACAATTCATTAACACAAATTTTTGTTGCTCGTCTTTTGCCAAATGGAGATTACGACACGACGTTTAGCACAGACGGAAAAGTATTTGTAGAAATGATCGATCACCGTCAACGTTTAAATGCGGTTTCCATTCTTCCCGATGGTCGAATTGTGGGTACCGGAGAGGTAACATTAACAACAGGTTCAAATCAAAACCGAATTTGTGCAGTCCGCTTGTTGGCAAACGGTAACCTGGATACAACTTTTTCAGAAGATGGTTACACCTATTTTAATATAGAAACAATAGGAGCATCCGGCAGCGATTCGCATGTGCTCATGCCAGACAATAGTTTGATTATTGGTGGCTCTTGCTATTCGCCAAACAATCCTGGTGTAATCCGCAATTTTGCTTTGGTCAAGTTAACAGAAAGTGGCGAATTCGACACAACTTTTGGAACCCAAGGCAATGTAATTTCGTTAATTCCGTCGCACTATTCAACAATCAATCAATTGGTGCAGTATGAATCACACCTATTTGCAGTAGGCTATTCCTATCAAACAAACGTAGGGAATGAAAACTTCACGTTAGCAAAATATACATTAGATGGCACGCAGGTCAACGATTTTGGCGAAGAAGGCTTTTTAATCACAGACTTTTTTGGCTTTGCCGACTTTGGCTATAAAATAATTATCAGTAGCGATGAAATTCTAACAGCGGGTTTTGCTTCCACCAGTAGTTTTCCCACCAATCGCTATTTTGCGTTAGCCCGTTACACCGATGACAATTCGTTGCAACTACCCACACTCACCAACCCGTCAACGGTACTGGTTTACCCAACTGTTTTTTCAGAAACCATACAACTGCAAGCCGCCACCGAAAACCAAACAATAGCCACCATTTACGATTACACCGGCAAAAAAATACATTCTGCCCCGCTAATGCTCACCCAAAACCCAACCTCGTTAGATTTAAACAAACTAGCCCCAGGAGCCTATCTCTTGCAGCTAAACCTTCAAAACGGAGAAACAGTGCATGTGGAAAAAATCTTTAAACGATAAGTTAGTTAATGTGGCAATTAGTCAATTGGACAATGTGGCAAAGAGCCAATTGATCACAATCTTATCATGTTGATAGAAGGAGGAATCAATATAAACCGCACGTACCTATGAAGCTTTGGGACTCACCTAAGGAAAGGGGCGACAAGATGTGGAAATGACTAACTCCTATAAGAATAACTATACCGATTAATGAATAAATCCAATGATAGTGCTACTAGTTAGTACTAAACCTGCTGTACAAGTGTTTTTTATTGAAGCTTTACACTAAACAATTCTGTCACCATTGATGCTTTATCCATGCTTTATCTATACATTATCTACGGACTATCTACGGACTATCTACGGACTATCTACGGAGTATCCAGGTTTCAAGTTTCAGGTTTCAAGTTTCATGACCCGTCCTAAAATAACTATACAAATTAATAAATAAATCCTATTATAGTTATACAAATATAATTCTTAATCCTG
>NZ_JBYFCC010000010.1:82146-138960 GCF_057652995.1 Flavobacterium sp. T50_26 | reverse complement strand
CTGCAATTTGTGGGAGAGTATGTCGCCGCCTTCTTTTAGAAACCCTTCATCTAACGATGAGGGGTTTTTTGTTTTTACATTTTTGCCACTAAGTTAAGAAGGCACAAAGATAAGGATGATTAAAAGCTGAGAACTGCGAACCATTTTGGAGTTTACTTTTTATTAAAAAAGTTTTAATTGCTGTTCACTAAATTTGAATTCAGCTATGAAATCAGAATATTGTTTGTTAGTTTCATTGAATTTTCTGAGTGTAAAACCATCACATAAAAATTTAAAATCTGCATCGTGATTTTTAAATAATTTAGAGGCTCTTTCCATTCTTACTTCATCCAACTCACGAGCTATGGTCATGTGTGATTTAGGATTTTTTATTTTAAAACCAAAATGATGATGGATGTTTCTGATTAAATTATTAAGATATTTTTCTGAACTATTATCAGGTTTAATATAATATGCATAAGAACCAAAGGAAGCAAAACCATTGAAACCAATATCATGATTAGGTTGATTGTTACAAAAGGTTGAAATTCCATTAATCCAATGAGGTAATTGATTTGAATCGGAGTTAAAACTCATTATAGTGATATGGGCTAGAGAATTATCACTTCCAAATCTACCAATTTCTTTTCCTAATAATTGTTTCCACTCCTTCACACAACTTGAAATTTCTGCACTAGGCATAACAGCTAGTAAATATTGCGGTTTTTCTTCATTCATAAATTTGAAAGAGTAAAAGTTTTAGTTTGGTTATATTGTCTTAAATGGATACTGACAATCTTTTACAATAATGCATTGATCACATTTTGGATTGGTTGGACGACAAGTTTCTCTTCCGTGAAAAGAAATTGCCATTCCGATTTCGTTCCATATTTCAGATGGAAGAACTTTCATGAGTTGTTTTTCGATTTTTATACCATCTTTACTATCGTCAGTTAAACCAATTCTTGGAGCGACTCGGATAACGTGTAAATCCGCAATAATTCCTTCTGCTTTTTGATTGGTTTCACGGAGAATTACGTTGGCAGATTTTCTGCCGATTCCTTTTAGAGCTATTAGATTATCAAGATTTGTTGGGATATTTTTATCTTCTTTGACTGTTTTGGCAATTTCAATGAGCCAGTTTGCCTTAGTACCATAATTTCTAACTTTGCTAATAAATGGAAATAAAGATTCCGGATTTGATTCTGCTAACACATCTATACTAGGAAAATTTTTAAATAGCTCTGGTGCGATTTTGTTGATATTGGCATCTGAATCTTGAGCAGAAAGCACAACCATAATTAGTAATTGATATGCATTTTGGTAATCCAATGGATGCTTTTTTCCTTTGTATTGGTTAATTAAAGGGGTTAATTTTTCTTTCCAATTAGGTGTTTCTTCAAAAAGATTCATAGTTTATTCCTTAAAATCAATCGACAACGAATTTACACAATAACGAATTCCGGTTTCTGTAGGACCATCATCGAAAACGTGGCCGAGATGACTTCCGCAGCTAGCACAAAGAATTTCGGTACGAATCATTCCGTGTGATGCATCTTTGATGTATTCTACTTTTCCTGGGATGGATTGATCGAAAGATGGCCAACCACAATGAGCATCGAATTTGGAATCGCTTTCAAATAGAACTTCGCCACAAGCTGCACAACCATACTTTCCTTTTTCAAAATGGAGGTTGTAATGTCCGGTGTGCGGAAATTCAGTTCCTTTTTGACGAAGGATTTTATATTTTTCTAAGCCTAATTGGGCTTTCCATTCTTCTTCGGTTTTTTGGATTTTGTAACTCATTTGGTTTTTGGTTTGAATTTGACAGAAACAGAGTTGGTACAAAAACGTTTTCCGGTTGTTTCTTTTGGACCGTCGTTGAAAACGTGACCGAGGTGACCGCCACAGTTTGCACACATGACTTCTACACGTGACATGCCATAACTGTAATCATTTTCATAGATTACAGAACCTTTGATGGCTTGGTCAAACGATGGCCAACCGCAATCGGATTCGAATTTGGTTTCGGAAACAAATAATGGATTTTCACAAGCGGCACATACGTATTGTCCTTCTTCAAAGTGATTCCAGTATTCTCCGGTGAAAGCTCTTTCTGTTCCTTTTTTACGTATTACTTCGTATTGTTCGGGAGTGAGTTCGGCTTTCCATTCGGCTTCGGTTTTGACAACTTTTAAGGGTTTTTTAGTTTCTTTTTTTTGTCCTTGACACGCTGTTAAGGTAAAGATTGACAGGATTAAAATTAATTTTTTCATAGTTTTTTATTTTTTTTGACACGAATTTCAAGAATTGACACGGATTATGAATTTCACAGAGCTTAGCTTTGGTTATATTTTTTAAACGGATTTACTTCGTTTGTTCGCTTTGCTCGGGTCACTAATTATCACGGATTAAAATTTCATAGAGCTTAACTTTTTTATTTAGCCACGAATTACACTAATTAGCACTAATTTAAAACGAATAAAATTTGTGAAATTCGTGTAATTCGTGGCTAAACCTAAATTATCATAATTAGTCCTTTTTAGCACATATTCTAGCCCAGATAGTAGCGGAAACCCCGCAGGACTGAAAGCCAATTTTTCTTCGCTTTTTGGGGCGACCAAAGAAGCCACGAAAAAGCGTTAGAAAAATGGCTTGAAGGCCGAGGAGTTGCAGCGAAAAGCTGGATTAGCTTCTGATAAAGTTACTAATTTCATTGATTACTTTTTCGTTTCCTAGTATTTTTCTATGTCCTAAATGATTGGTTATCATTAATTTACTGTTTTTTAAATGGCTATGAATGTTGTGAGCACATTTTACATTTACATCGTGATCGTCGTTGTCGTGGATGATAAAAACCGGTGTTTCGATGTTTTTGGACACGACCGATGTGGAATAATTGTTCATTGGTTCGCCGAATTTCTTTTCAAAATGTTCTCGCATTCTGTCGCCAATTTGTGGTTTTAGACCTAAATTTCGAATAAAATCGGAGATAATATCCTGAATTAAATCACCACTACCTATAATTACGGCTTTTTTGACATTCAGGTTTTGTTTGATGGCGTTGATGATGGCCATTCCGCCCAACGAATGACCGATGGCAAATTCAAACGGACCATACTGTTTTTCGAGGACGAGAATACTGGCGATAAATTCGGTCATAATAGACGAATTTCCTTTGCTTTTGCCGTGTGCCGGAGCATCAAAACTGATGATGGAATAACCTTGCTCAATGAGTTCGTCAGCAATTTTGACTAATTGTGTGCCACGACCTGACCAACCGTGAACGAGCAAAATCTTTTTCGGGCTGTTACCGTATTGGTAAGTTTTGATGGTTTTATTGATGGACGGAATTACAACATCGTGTTGGATACTTTGTTTATCCATTTGAAATTCACGTTTCGGAATTTTGTGTTTTATGGGTGTTGTAAAAAGTTTTGCAGCAAATAGAGTGGCTAATTTTGGTGAAATTGCTTGCAAAAATTTAGCGGTTATGAGAATTGGCTTCGGAATCTGCAAGGATTGATTGTCAGATTTGGTTTTTTTTGACATTTCAATAAATTTTAACGCAAGGTATGATTTAAAATTATTTTTTATAAATTTAGAGTTCATAAAAATTACTTAAAATGCAAAATCAGACGCGTATCATTATTGAAAGTGTGAAGCCTCAGTTAGATGGAGGTTCTTTTTATATTAAACGTATTGTAAATCAAAAAGTTATTGTATCAGCTCACCTTTTTGCCGACGGTCACGATGTGGTGGAATGTTGTGTGAAATTTAAACACGAAAAAGATAAGAAATGGAGCGAAGTGCGAATGTCACCCACCGAAAATGATGAATGGGAAGCCGAATTTACGGTTGAAAAACAAGGTTTTTATTCTTATTTTATTGAAGGTTGGGTAGATTATGCGTTAAATTGGCAACACGGAACGGAACGAAAAATTAACGATAATCAACACGTTAAATCGGAGTTGTTGGAAGGAGCTGAGTACTGCCAAGCCATTTTGAAAGAAGTTACAAAAGAAGAAAAAGTATATTTGAATACAGCCATCAAAGCGTTCCAAGATGCCAAATTATACGATTCAGCGATAGCCATTGCGTTGTCGGATGAATTGCATCAAATTTTTAAAAAATATCCAACTCGAACATTAGCAAATTCTTCTGCAGAATTGAAGGTTTATGTAGATCGAAAAAAAGCGTTATTCAGCACTTGGTATGAATTTTTCCCGCGTTCGGCCTCAGAAACTCCCGGCAAGCACGGAACGTTTAAAGATTGCGAACGATTGTTGCCACGAGTGGTGGAAATGGGTTTTGATACGTTGTATTTTCCGCCGATTCATCCGATTGGAGAAGTAAATCGCAAAGGGAAAAATAATGCTACTACGGCTGAAAAAGGCGATGTGGGTTCGCCGTGGGGAATTGGTTCAAAGTTTGGCGGACATAAATCGACGCATCCGGAATTGGGTACAATTGATGAATTTAAGGCATTGGTTAAAAAAGCCCAATCGATGGGAATTGAAATTGCGATGGATTATGCGTTGCAAGCCGCTCCTGATCATCCGTATGTGAAGGATTTTCCGCAATGGTTTAAATGGCGACCGGACGGAACGGTGCAATATGCCGAAAATCCACCTAAAAAATACCAGGATATTCAACCGATTTATTTTGAAAGCGGCGATTGGAAAAATTTATGGAAAGAATTGTTAGACGTGGCTTTGTTTTGGATTGAAGAATGCGGAATTAAAGTCTATCGTGTTGATAATCCACACACGAAACCCTTTTATTTTTGGGGATGGTTGATTGGAGAGATTAAGAAAAAACATCCGGATGTGTTGTTTCTGTCGGAAGCTTTTACGCGTCCGAAAATTATGAATGAATTGGCGAAACAAGGTTTTTCGCAATCATATACTTATTTTACTTGGCGAAATACGAAAGCTGAACTGATTGAATATATTACTGAATTAACGCAAACCGAACAAAAGGAATTTTTTCGACCGAATTTCTGGCCAAATACGCCTGATATCCTGCCATTTGCGTTGCAAACCGGAAATGAATCGGTTTATTTACAGAAATATTTTTTAGCGGCTACCTTGAGTTCAAGTGTTGGGATTTATGGTCCGGCTTATGAATTTTTGGTTCATCAACCGATGGCAAAAGGAAAAGAAGAATATTTGAATTCAGAAAAATACGAAGTATATCATTGGGATTGGGAAGCGAAAAATAAATTGACTACGTTGATTACTCGCATCAATCACCTGCGAAAACAGCAAGAATCATTGCAACAAACCAATAATATTGTGTTTTGTAAAACGGATAGCGAACAGTTGATTGCGTATTATAAATTTAATGATGCCAAAACCGATCATACGTTGATGGTTTGTAGTTTGAATGCACAAAATCCATTGCAAGCTGTGGTTCGTTTACCTTTGGATGAAATTGGAAATCAACCGGTTAAAGTTACTGATTTAATCACCGGAAACAGTTATTATTGGGATAGAGAATGGAATTTTGTTGAATTACATCCTGCCTTACCTTTTCATTTATTTAAAATTGAACGATAATGAATACAACCAACCAAGATACTTTTACCAGTACATTCGAATTTAAAACAACGTGGGAAACTTGTTTTGAAGATGATGATTTTGTCAAGGTTTTTTCTTCGGATATTTTAGAAAATTATATCATCAACAAACGATGGTATGGCGGAAAAGCGAGTACGTTAAAGTACATCGAGGTGGTTGATCAGTTTAAGATAACTTCAAAGAAAAACACCTATTATGGTGTGTTGTTGGAAGTGAATTTCAAAGAAGCTTTTTACCAACATTATTTTATGCCGTTGGCTTTTATGTCCAAAGATGAATTGGATACGAGCACTGTAATTGCTCCTGTTGTAATGGGAAAACAAACCGGTTATTTAGTTGATGCATTACATCAAGAAGATTTTCGTAAGTTGTTGTTTGATAATATTGTAAAGTCAAAAGAAACACCCGGATTGAAATTGGTTTTTCACAAAGGTTCAACTATAGAAAAAGAGGATTATCAATCTTCTCGTTTTATGGGATTGGAGCAAAGCAACACGTCAATTATTTACAATGATTCGTTTGTGTTGAAGATTTTCAGACGCATTTATGTCAGCACAAATCCCGATTATGAAATCAGTCGTTTTTTGACGGAACGCATGCATTTTGAAAATACACCACGCTATACCGGAAGTATTAATTTGGCTTTGGCCGAAGGAAATATTACGCTCGGTTTGATGCAAGAATTGGTTTCGAATCAAGGCGATGCGTGGAAATTTATGCTCGAACAAATTGATGGTGTTTTTGATAATTTGAAACGCAAAAAAATCAAAATCGATAAATTACCCGATATTGCGATGTTTAAGCGGTTGCGAATAAATGAAATTCCGCCCGAAATTATTGATTGGGTGGGATTGAGTTTGTTTTTACGCATTCAAACATTGGCTTTGAGAACAGCAGAAATGCACATTGCGTTGGGAAGCGATATTCACGAAACGGCATTTACACCAACTACTTACAACGGTGATTATACGGTTTGGTTAAAGAACAGAATGTTGTATCAGTTTCAAAACCGATTGAATATCATTGAAAACAGTTTGCATAAATTAGATGGATTGGCGTTGGAATTGGCTCATCAGTTTATGGAAAATAAGAAGTTAGTTCGGAAACATTTTGTTGATTTCGATTGGACAAAGATGAAATCGGAACGCATTCGTATTCACGGCGATTATCATTTGGGACAAGTGTTAGTGAATGGCGATGATTTCTATATTTTAGATTTTGAAGGCGAACCTGAAAGCACTATTCGCGACAGAAAAGTAAAACAACCTCCGTTGAAAGATGTGGCAGGAATGTTCCGTTCGTTTCATTATGCCATTTATGCGACGATTTTTAACAACAAGGAAAAATATCCGTTTGAACAAGAAGAATTGTTTAAAGCCGGAGAAATTCTGTATAAATATTTTGTGGGTGTCTTTTTGGAAACCTACATCGAAAAAGCTCAATCCGGCAATTTAAACATTGGTTATAACCACGAAATCGACTTTTTATTGAAGTATTGTTTGCTTGAAAAAGCGGTTTACGAGTTGGGTTACGAATTGAATTCGAGACCACGATGGGCAGTGATACCGTTGCGGGGGATTCAGAGTATTATGAATTATTAAGTTAGAATTTAGAAATCAGAATTTAGAAATCAGAATTTAGAAATCAGAATTTAGAAATCAGAATTTAGAAATGGATTTAAAGTATTTTTACATATTATACACCTTCACTCAAATATTTATATATATAATATTCTACTATCTATTTTTATCATTAGAAATTTTTAATTTTAATTTATCTCTTGGAATAACTTCTCACTATTTTTTTTATGTTGTAATATTATTGTCCGTATTAATAAATTTTACATTTTATCTATTAAATAAACTCAACTTTACCGTAGTTTATGTTTTTATTGGATTACTATTACTCATAACATCATTGAACTTTTTACATTCTCCTAAACTTGTATTTATTTTATGGATTATTACATCAATAAGTACATTTTTATCCTATAAAGTATCTATTAAATTGAAAAATAGATATGAATATTAATAACAATAATATGAACCAAGTACAACCACATTCCTTATTCACCGATTTTGACATCGCATTATTCAAAGCCGGAAAACATTTTAGATTATACGAAAAATTAGGAGCTCATCTCACAGAAGTCAATGGCGTAAAAGGCGTTTATTTTGCCGTTTGGGCACCGTCGGCACGTTCGGTATCTGTCGTGGGCGATTTTAATTATTGGATTCAGGGCGAACATCAGCTGAATGTGCGTTGGGATGCTTCCGGAATTTGGGAAGGATTCATTCCAAACATTGATAAAGGAACAAAATACAAATATAAAATACAGTCCAATAACAACGGCATCATCACTGAAAAAGCGGATCCGTTTGCGTTGTATTGTCAAAAACCACCGGAAACTGCGTCAGTTATTTGGGATTTGGAATACAAATGGAAAGACAAAAAATGGATGGATTCCCGAAAGGATAAAAATGGTTTAGACAAACCGTATTCGGTGTATGAAGTGCATTTGGGTTCGTGGAAACGCAATTTAGAGCAAGATCGTTCGCTGACGTATTTAGAATTGGCGGAAGATTTGGTGAATTATGTCAAAGAAACCGGTTTCACGCACGTGGAATTTATGCCAATTATGGAATATCCGTATGATCCTTCTTGGGGTTATCAGTTGATTGGCTATTTTGCCCCAACTTCCCGATTTGGAAAACCCCAGGATTTTATGTTTTTGGTCGATAAATTGCACCAAGCCGGAATTGGTGTGATTTTAGACTGGGTTCCGTCGCATTTTCCCGACGATGCTCACGGTTTAGGATTTTTTGACGGTTCCAATTTATATGAACATCCCGATCGAAGAAAAGGCTATCATCCCGATTGGAAAAGTTTAGTTTTTAATTATGGTAGAAATGAAGTGCGTTCGTTTTTGATTTCCAACGCCTTATTTTGGTTGGATTATTATCACGCCGATGGTCTTCGTGTTGATGCCGTAGCTTCGATGTTGTATTTGGATTATTCCAGAAAAGAAGGAGAGTGGGAGCCGAATATTTTTGGCGGAAGAGAAAATTTAGACACGATTAGTTTCTTAAAAGATTTTAACGAAGCGGTTTATTCCAATTATGAAGGAGTTCAGACAATTGCAGAAGAAAGTACTTCGTTTCCAATGGTTTCCAGACCAACATCGGTGGGCGGATTAGGATTTGGTATGAAATGGATGATGGGATGGATGCACGACACACTGCAATATTTCAAACGCGAATCGATTTACCGAAAATACCATCAAAATGATTTGACTTTTTCGATGACGTATGCGTTTTCCGAAAATTTTATGTTACCGCTTTCGCACGATGAAGTTGTTTACGGAAAAAAATCCATTTTAGGACGAATGACAGGCGACGAATGGCAGCAATTTGCCAATTTACGTTTGCTTTACGGTTATATGTTCACGCATCCGGGAACAAATTTATTGTTTATGGGATCTGAATTCGGTCAGCGTGCCGAGTGGAAATTTGACGGAAGTTTAGACTGGCATCTGTTAGAATACGGTTATCACGAAGGTACACGAAAATGTATTTCAGAGTTGAATGAATTGTATAAAACGAATCCCGCTTTATTTGAAAATCAATTTAGCCCCGAAGGTTTTGAATGGATTAATTATTCCGATCATCAAAATGCGGTGCTGAGTTACATCCGTAAAGGAAAAAATGAAAAAGAAAATTTAGTGGTGGTTTGTAATTTCACACCGGTTGTTCGAGAGAAGTATCGAATCGGATTGCCTTCCAAAGGAAAACTAACTGAAATTTTTAATTCTGATAAAGTTGAATATGGCGGAAGCGGCATCAACAATAAAAAAGCAATCAAAATTGAAAAAGAACCTTGGAATGGTAGAGATTTTTCGGCAGAATTGACTTTGCCGCCGTTGGGTGTTACTGTTTTTAAAATATCATAATGTATAAAATCCCTCTGAATAAGAGGGATTTCCATTTTATCCATAAACGCAAACGTTTGAGTTAATAAAACCTCAAATTAAAAAGTGATTAAAAGTTTCAACTTTGTAAATTTGACAATTATAATCCAATTACTATGATTACAAATACTGAATTAGAACATAAAGGCGATCAGTTTCCTTCCAAGATAGTGTCATTCAATCAAGATGTTGACAATGTTTTTTTCTACACAGAAAATAATGTGGTACTTAAAATCACCATTCTTCGTGATAGTATGATTCGATTTCGCTATACAACCAAAGGTTATTTCAACAAAGACTTTTCGTATGCTATTGACAAAGGTCAGTCGCATGGTTACAATGAATTGGCTGTGGAGGAACACAAAGCTTTTTATACGATTACGACCAGCAAAATAGTTTGCAAAATCAATAAACAGAATGCAAAAGTTTCGATTTTTGATTTAGAAGGTTTTCAAATTTTGGATGATGAAATTGGTTTTCATTGGGAAGAAAGTTATGAATTTGGTGGAAACATAGTAAAAATGAGTAAGAAAGCCAATGATGGCGAATGTTATTATGGGATGGGCGACAAAGCTACGCATCTTAATTTAAAAGGAAAACGAGTTGAAAACTGGGCAACCGATCAATATGCGTTTCATAGAGAACAAGAACCTTTGTACAAAGTAGTTCCGTTTTATATCGGTTTACATCATAACAATGCATACGGAATATTTTTTGACAATACCTTCAGAACATTTTTCGATTTTTGTCACGAACGCAGAAATGTAACCAGTTTTTGGGCTGAAGGTGGCGAGATGAATTACTATTTCATCTACGGTCCGAAAATGAAAGATGTGGTCACAAATTATACGCATTTAACAGGAAAACCGGAGCTTCCGCCAATGTGGACGTTGGGTTATCATCAATGTAAATGGAGTTATTATCCTGAGAGTAAAGTAAAAGAAATTACTTCAACTTTCAGAAAATTGCAAATTCCGTGTGATGCCATTTATTTGGATATTGATTATATGGAAGGATTTCGTTGTTTCACTTGGAGCAAAGAATATTTTCCCGATCCAAAACGAATGGTCGCTGAATTGGCGAAAGACGGATTTAAAACCGTTGTAATTATTGATCCCGGAATTAAAATTGATAAGGATTACTGGGTTTATCAAGAAGCTTTAGAAAAAGATTATTTCTGTAAACGTGCCGACGGACCTTATATGAAAGGTAAAGTTTGGCCCGGCGAATGTAATTTCCCAGACTATACAAATCCCGAAGTCCGTGAATGGTGGGCAGGGTTATTCAAAGAATTAATTTCGGATATTGGTGTAAAAGGTGTTTGGAACGATATGAATGAGCCAGCCGTAATGGATGTTCCGGGAAAAACCTTTCCAATGGATGTCCGTCATGATTACGATGGAAATCCGTGTAGTCACCGAAAAGCTCACAATATTTATGGAACGCAAATGGCAAGAGCAACCTATGAAGGTGTGAAGCGATTTGCTTATCCAAAACGACCGTTCATCATTACTCGTTCGGCTTATTCAGGTGCTCAACGTTACTCTTCATCATGGACAGGTGATAACGTAGCAACTTGGGAACATTTGTGGATTGCCAATATTCAAATGCAACGCATGTCAATCAGCGGAATGGGTTTTACCGGTTCTGATATTGGCGGTTTTGCCGAACAACCTTCGGGCGAATTATATGCTCGTTGGATTCAGTTAGGCGTGTTTCATCCGTTTTGCAGAACACATTCTTCAGGAGATCACGGCGAACAAGAACCTTGGTCGTTTGGCGAAGAAGTAGTAGATATTACTCGAAAATTTGTCAATCTTCGTTACCAATTGCTTCCATATTTATATACGATGTTTTGGAAATATGTGAATGAAGGCGAAGCGATGCTGAAACCTTTAGTTTACTTTGATCAGGAAGATGTTCAAACCTTATATAGAACAGACGAATTCATTTTCGGTAATCAAATTTTGGTTTGTCCGATTTTAGAACCAAATGCAGTAGGACGACGAATGTATCTTCCGAAAGGAAATTGGTATAATTTTTGGACTAATGAAGTTGTTGAAGGTAAAAGGGAATTATGGGTGGCGACCGATTATGATCAAATTCCGATTTTCATTAAAGAAGGAGCCATCATTCCAAAATATCCTGTTCAACAATATGTAGGAGAAAAAGAGTTTGAAGAAATAACATTGGATGTTTATTATAAATTCGGCAAAGAAAAATCCGTTTTATATGAAGATGCTCAAGATGGTTACGATTATAATAAAGGAAGGTTTTCATTAAAGACGTTCAACCTTACCGGAAAAGAAAAAGAACTCATTATTCAGTTGCATCAGGTGGGAGAATTTTTGACTAATTATTCAAAATTTAGAATTAATATAATTGGTTTACCGTTTAAAATTTCTTCCATCGAAATTGATAATGAGAAGGTTTCATTAGAATCGGCTTCTTATGATGGAAAAAATTCGTTGTTAGTTGATAAATTCTTTACGGAATTGCATATTGTTGGCAAATAGATTACTAATTTTGTAAAAATATTAGCCAAATTATGAATAAAATGAAAAGAATTATTGCGTTTAGTTCGTTTAGTGCTTTAGTACTAACTATGGGGTGTGCCACCAATCCGTTAACCGGAAAAAGCACATTAGCTTTGGTGGATAATAGTTCTATTTTTCCATCTGCATTTCAACAGTACGACACTTTTTTGAAAGAAAATAAAGTGGTCACTGGAACTGCGGAGTCAAAGAGGGTAGAAGCTGTTGGTATAAAAATTAAATTAGCTGCCGAAAAATGGTTAGCTGCAGTAGGTCAATCAGATTATTTGAAGGATTATCAATGGGAATACAAATTAGTAAAAGATGACGCTGTAAATGCTTGGTGTATGCCAGGAGGAAAAATTGTTGTGTACACTGGAATTTTACCTGTTACGAAAGATGAAGCAGGTTTAGCAACAGTAATGGGTCATGAAGTTGCTCACGCACTTTTAAACCACGGTCAGCAAAGAATGAGTGCAGGAATGTTACAACAAGCCGGAGCAGTAGGAGTTGGTTTGGCTGTTGGTCAAAAAAATGAACAAACTCAGGCCATTGCTATGACGGCTTATGGAGCTGGATCTCAAATGTTTGGGATGTTACCATTTAGCCGAAGTCACGAAAGTGAAGCCGACAAAATTGGTTTGATATTAATGGCAATCGCTGGTTATAATCCCGAAGCATCGGTTCCTTTTTGGGAAAGAATGGGAGCAGCGTCGGGCGGACAAGCTCCGGCAGAATTCATGAGTACGCACCCTTCACATAACACTAGAGTTTCAAATCTAAGAAAATGGATTCCTGAAGCAAAGGCGGAAGCTGCAAAATACGGTGTCGTTTTCAAATAAAAAAATAGTATCTTCGAAGCTGTTCTGAAAAGAGCAGCTTTTTTTATGACCAAAAATTTCATCTATGGCAATACTTGCAAAAGGAAGTAAGAAATTAACCAACGCTTGGGCTTTTTATGATTGGGCCAATTCGGTTTATCCATTAGTTATTTCATCATCCATTTTTCCGTTGTATTACGGGTTTTTATTTCCGAAAGAAAATCCGAATATTCTTTTTTTAGGGTATGAGTTTAAAAGTACGGCACTCATTAGTTTTGTCACAGCGTTTGCATTTTTATGTGTTGCTTTTATTTCTCCCATTTTATCAGGAATTGCCGATTTTGCAGGGAACAAAAAGCGATTTATGCAGTTTTTCTGCTATTTAGGAGCCATTTCTTGCATTGGAATGTATTGGTTTACAGCGGATAATATTTATTTTGGAATAGGGTGTTTCTTTTTTGGATTGATTGGTTTTTGGGGAAGTTTGGTGTTTTATAATTCGTATTTACCCGATATTGCATACAAAGAACAACAAGACAGTTTGAGTGCAAAAGGGTATTCGTTTGGATATGTGGGAAGTGTTATTTTACTGGTCATTAATTTGATGATGATATTAGGTAAAGATGGAGAAGAAGCCTTACAAGCCATGCGAATGGCATTTGCAATGACCGGAATTTGGTGGATTCTTTTTGCTCAATATGCTTTTTATTTCCTTCCGAAAGGAAATAAAAACGAAGATAAAATTACGAAAGATGTTGTTTTAAACGGATTTCGAGAACTGAAAAAAGTCCAAAGTCAATTATACCAAAACCTAAGACTTTATCGCTACTTGGTTGCTTTTTTTGTGTATAGTATGGCAGTACAAACGGTGATGTTAGTTGCGACTTATTTTGGAGAACAAGAAATTAATTGGTCAACCGATAGTGAAAAAACAACCGGTTTAATCATTAGTATTTTAGTGATTCAATTGGTTGCTGTTGTGGGTGCGACTTTAACTTCCAAAGCTTCAGAAAAATTTGGAAATATTCCAACGTTGATCGTGATTAACGCCATTTGGGCAATCATTTGTGTGTTTGCTTATTTTGTAACTGAACCCATTCATTTTTATGTCACAGCAGGTTTTGTGGGATTAGTGATGGGCGGGATTCAAGCACTTTCTCGTTCTACCTATTCTAAATTTTTACCAAAAACAGAAGATACAGCTTCTTTCTTTAGTTTTTATGATGTAGCCGAAAAAATCGGAATTGTGATTGGAATGGCGATTTATGGAACAATTGATCAAATAACAGGAAGTATGCGAAATGCCATTGTATTTTTGATGGTTTTCTTTGTAGCCGGATTGTTATTGTTGCTACGAGTACCAAAAAATGAAACTATTGAAGTAGAATAATTTTTCAGAAGATAGTTCACAAATGTTAAATAAAATAAGCCACGAATTTCACGAATTAGCACGAATTAATCTATTCAATTTCGTGTAATTTGTGTAATTCGTGGCAAAAAACTTGATATGCTTTAAGTTTTTAGTGATGAACTTAAATCATCTTAATTTTCCCCGAACCAGCCACTTTTGTGTCAATTTTTTTAGGATTTCCTTTGTATTCAATATCTCCTGAACCGGCTACACGGGCTTCAATTAATTCTGAACAAGTGGTTGAGATATTTCCTGAACCGGAAAGCGTTGCTTTGCTGTTTTCAGATTGTAAACCAAACGCTTCGATATCTCCTGAACCGGAAACAGCTAATTCTAAACTTTTAGTTTTTCCGTTTAGAACAATATCTCCTGAACCGGATAATCGGGCTTCTATATTTTGCGAATTAACACTTAATTTAATATCTCCTGAACCTGATAAATTTGCTTCAAAATTTGCTACATTGATTATAAAATTAGAAACAATTCCACCAGAACCAGCCAAACTTACTTTTGAAATTTCTTGAACCGGAACTGTAATTTCAATTTTTTTTCCTTTAGAAGGATTTAGATTATATCCTTTTTCTGTACGAATTTTCAAGTCGCTTCCTTCGTTTTCAACAATTATAAATTCAAGTAGATTTTCTTCTCCTTTAATGGATATTTTACCTTCTTTTCCTTCCACTAAAGTCACATTGAAAAATCCTGCGACACTTATCGATTCGTAATCAGAAGTTGTAATTTCTTTGGAAGCTACAGTTCCATTCCCATTAATTTTTTCTTGTCCCCATTGTGCCGAAACAATTGAAACGGTAAAAACAGCTACTAATGTGATAAATTTTTGCATTTTGTTTGATTTTTGATTGATTAATTAGATAAATTTAAGTTTACATTTCCGTAGTTTGATGAAATTGTCATTTTATTGGATCCACTTTTTTTGTAATAACCTTTGTATGATTTGGCGGATTGCGTTTCCACTCTTGCACTATATTCCAACGGGGCTTCACTTTTAAAATTGGCATATTTAGTAGAAACATCAAAGTCAAAATGATAATTGACACTATGATTCACTTTAATATTGGTGTAACCCGATGAAATTGATATGTTACTCGCTTTTGCCGAAACGCCATTCAATGAAAAATTACTGTAATTTGTAGTTAGTTTCAAATTATTTTCAATTTCATCAATTTTAATGGTTAAGTAATTCCCGCTTCCTTCCACATTATTCACTTTCCCCATGGCAATTTTTCCGTAATTACTATCGTATTTTAAGTTATTTCCGTTAAGAACAACCACATCCGTGTAACTGGAATTCAAATCTAAATTGTTAAAAGAGCCAACATTTAAACTCGAATATTTAGCAGTAACTACTGCATTTTTTAAACTCTCAATGGTTGATTTTGAACAATAATCAATTTTGATGTTATTGGAAGAATTATTTAATTTTCCCATCGAAATCTTTCCGTACTTGCAAAGAATATCGGTACTTCCGTTTAAATCGTGCGTGACAATATTACCGTACTGATTTTCAATTTTCACACTTCCGTTTTTCGGAATTTTCACGGTATAATTCACTTCCATACTGGTTCTTCTGCCTGAACTACTTACTTTATCAAAGATCGTTTTAGCCGAATAAAGACTTTTAGTTCCGCCAAATTCAATTGAAATGGAAGCCAATTTTTTGTCAACCCAACTTTCATCGTCACCGCTGACGGTAATGACTACGTCAATTTCAATTTGATCTTCTGCCCAAGTAGTTACAAACACATTTCCGTATTTGTTGTCAATGTCAACAGTAGCATCAGAATTTACGATTACTGCTTTTTTAGCCGTTTTTTGCTTCGTATATTTTCCGTTGTGTTCCTTTGCAAAACTTGATGAAACAACAAAACAAATTAGTAATAAACTATATAGATTTTTCATTTTCGATGTTTTTTTGATGATTAATAATTTCAATTTTTTTAATTACTTCTTCCAGAAATGAAATTCTCGTTTGAAAATTCAGAATCATAGCGTGAAGCAATTGTTTGGTGTCTCCGTTTTTTTGTAATTCGTTAATGATTTTTTGATAATCTTGTTCAAATACTTTCATTTGAGTGAGAGCATCATTGATAATTTGTTCCGTTTCCCGAGTTTGTTTTGATTTTAAATCGGTCAACTCTTTTTCAACCACAGAAGCAAAGTAATCGTGGGTTTCTTTGGTCTGAGCCGATGCATTCTGCCATTGATTAGTTGGCTGATTGACATCTTTTAGTTGATAAAAACCGATAATTCCGGCAATTAATAGGAGTGAAGCTGCCAACGAAAGCGGCATCCAATTTTTCTTTTTCGTTTGAACTTGTTCTGCGTTTAGTTTTTTCAAAAATCGATCAGAATGACCTAACCGTGGAGTTTCGGTATCCCACTGATTTTCTAATTGACTAAACAACGTTTCGATTGAATCTTTTTTCTCTTTCATAGTCTTTTATTTTGATGCTAATTGCATTCGTAAACTTTCTTTTGCTCTGCTCAAAGTTGTTCGACAATTGGCATAACTGATGTTGATAATCTCGCAAACTTCTTCTAAATCATAGCCTTCTATTAAAACCAAAGTCAAAATCATCCGATAACTTTCTTTTAGTTTTTGCATCGCGTTCATAATTTCCTGAACTTTCAAATTGCTATGATCGATTGGTTCGTCTTCTTTTACATCTTCAATTTTGTATGCTTTTGCTTCATAATCATCGTGGTTAAAAAAGCTGTTTTTTTTATAAAAATAAATACTGTAATTAATCACAATTCGTTTTAACCAAGCTCCAAAAGCGACTTCACCTTTGAATGTTTCGAGTTTATGAAACGCTTTCAAAAAAGCTTCTTGCATCACATCTTCGGCAAAATGTTCGTCTTTCACAATGCGAAGAGCCACGTTATACATCGCTTTGCAATAGCGATTATACACTTCTAGTTGTGCTTTTTGGTTATTTTGCTTGCAGAGCGATATCAGTTGCTCAATATTTTCGTTTGCTAAACTCAATCGGTTGACTTTGATTTGATATAATGACTGCCTGTTTTTTGAAATGTTACAGTTTTGTAAAAATAAAATATTAAAATTTCCTAGTAAGCTGAAAGTAATTTTTATATTTGGAAAAATTTAATACAATGAAGAAGCATAATTTACTGACCTATTTATTTATTTTTTGTACAACATTATTCACTTCATGTACGGAAGAATTTGAGCCTATTGATCCGGCAATTCAGATTCCGAGCGGAGTTGGAAACACGGCAGCTGTTTTTAGTGTTGATTTTAATGGATCAACCTTTGTTGCAAGTACTTACCAAGCAGTGATTACCGGTGGTTCAATTGTTGTTTCGGGAATTAGAGCGTCCAATGGCGATAGCGTTTCTTTTATTGTTGATGGAACAACAACAGGTTCTTATTCTGCCAATGAAAATATTATTATATATCAACCAGCCGGTACAGAATACGGATATGTAGGGATAAATTATTCTAATCCAGATTCAAATACGGGATCAATTGTTATAACGTCTATAAATACCACAAACAATACGATTTCCGGAACATTTAATTTCACCGGATATTGGTCTGATTTAGATGAAGAAGGCGTATTACCAATTGCGTTTACAAACGGTGTTTTTAATAATATCCCATTCACTAGTGAAAATTTTACGGAAGATACTTTTTTTGCCAAAGTTAACGGACAAGATTTTGTAGATGTTGATATATTTACGGCTATTTCTTCTGCGGGAGATGTAGAATTGATTTCAGTTGCAGGTCATGATGCTGGAAATAATTCTATAACAGTGAGTGTGAGAAGCAATATTACACCGGGAACTTATGAAATTACAGGGAGTAATTCAGATTTAGTTCAAATGTTTTATGAAAGAGAAGGAGATGATTTTTGGGAAAGATGTTTGAGCGGAACAGTAACCGTTGAAGAACGAACCGCTACTCAGTTAAAATGTACTTTTAGTGGAGTTGTTACAGATGGAGAAACAAGTTATTCAATTACTCAGGGAGCTTTTGATGTCCAATACGAGGATTAAAGATTAAAAATTGATATTTAAATCCCGCCTGTCGGGATTTTTTTATGGCATGTATTTTGACTATTTAAAGTATAGAAAATGCATTTCATCGTTTTTGTAAGTTTTTGTAACTCATTATCAACAAGATGAATTATATTTGATATCCATTATCAGAAAATTATTAATGACAAATTGACCCTAATTAGTATATGTCAAACCACAATATAAAAACTCTTGACAAAATGTCACTTCATGATTTCGATGCCGAAGCCGATTTGATTCCGCTTCTTACACCCGAAGATGAAGAAGAAATGGCTAATGAAGAATTGCCAAATTCAATTGCTATTTTACCGCTTAGAAACACAGTGCTTTTTCCGGGTGTTGTAATTCCAATAACAGCAGGAAGAGATAAATCGATAAAATTGATTAACGATGCCAATGCTGCAGGAAAAGTAATTGGTGTTGTTGCTCAAAAAGACGAAGATATTGAAGATCCAACCCGAGATGACATTCATCAAGTTGGAACAGTGGCTCAAATTCTTCGTGTATTGAAAATGCCTGATGGTAATGTAACGGTGATTTTACAAGGAAAAAAACGTTTTCAAATCAGTAAAGTTATTTCAGAAGAACCCTATATCAATGCGTTGATTAAAGAAGTTCCTGAAAAAAGACCAAGCGTTACCGATACAGAATTCGGTGCCATTATTGATTCTGTCAAGGAAATTGCTATAAAGATTATCAAAGAGAGTCCGAATATTCCATCCGAGGCTACTTTTGCTATCAAAAATATTGAAAGTCAATCGTTCTTGATAAATTTTGTTTCTTCCAACATGAATTTAGATGTGAAAGAAAAACAAGATTTATTATCGATGAATATATTGAAAGAACGAGCACTTTCTACTTTGCGGTACATGAATACTGAACTGCAAAAGTTAGAATTGAAAAACGATATTCAGTCCAAAGTTCGTGTTGATTTAGACCAACAGCAAAGAGAATATTTCCTTCATCAGCAAATGAAAACCATTCAGGAAGAATTGGGTGGTGTTTCCTATGATCAGGAAATTGATGAAATGCGTGCAAAAGCAAAAGGAAAAAAATGGGACGAAAAAGTTGAAAAACATTTTGAAAAAGAAATTTCCAAATTACAACGAACTAATCCGCAATCACCAGATTTTGGTATACTTCGTAACTATTTAGAACTTTTTCTGGAATTACCATGGAATAATTTTTCCAAAGATAATTTTGATTTAAAAAGAGCTCAAAAAATATTAGACAAAGATCATTTCGGTCTTGAAGATGTAAAAAAGCGTATCATCGAGCATTTAGCAGTTTTGAAATTGCGAAATGATATGAAATCGCCAATAATCTGTTTAACAGGTCCTCCGGGAGTTGGAAAAACATCCATTGGTAAATCGATTGCCAAAGCATTGGGTAGAGAATATGTTCGCATGTCATTAGGTGGATTGAGAGATGAAGCAGAAATTCGTGGTCACAGAAAAACCTACATTGGAGCAATGCCGGGAAGAATTTTGCAAAGTTTGAAAAAAGCAGGAACTTCTAATCCGGTTTTTGTGTTAGATGAAATTGATAAATTGTCTGTCAGCCATTCCGGAGATCCGTCTTCTGCTTTGTTAGAAGTACTGGATCCTGAACAAAACAAGGAATTTTATGATAATTTCCTTGAAATGGGATTTGATTTGTCTAAAGTGATGTTTATTGCTACTTCCAACACAATGACAACCATTCAGCCTGCGTTGAAAGACAGAATGGAAGTAATTAAAATGACAGGCTACACGATTGAAGAAAAAGTGGAAATTGCTCGTCAACATTTATTTCCAAAACAATTAAAAGAACATGGTTTAACCACCAAACACTTAACTATTGGAAAACGTCAGTTAGAAAAAATAATTGAAGGTTATACTCGTGAATCCGGTGTTAGAGCATTAGAACAAAAATTAGCACAAGTTATCCGAAATGCAGCGAAATCAGTTGCCATGGAGGAAGAATATAACGTGAAAGTTACCGATGAAGACATCATCAAAACGTTAGGAGCACCTCGTTTAGAAAGAGATAAATCCGAAGGAAATGAAGTGGCTGGTGTTGTTACTGGTTTAGCATGGACAAGCGTAGGTGGAGATATTTTATTTATTGAATCCTTGATTTCTAAAGGAAAAGGAACACTTACCTTAACCGGAAATTTAGGTACAGTGATGAAAGAATCGGCTACGATTGCTATGGAATATATTAAGTCGAATGCGGAATTACTGGGTGTTAACCAAGAAATTCTTCAGAATTATAATATTCACATTCACGTTCCGGAAGGAGCCACGCCAAAAGACGGACCAAGTGCCGGAATCGCAATGCTAACTTCGTTAGTATCTGTTTTAACGCAAAAAAGAGTGAAAAAGAGTTTGGCTATGACAGGAGAAATCACGCTTCGCGGAAAAGTACTTCCTGTGGGCGGAATTAAAGAAAAAATCTTGGCTGCCAAAAGAGCAAACATCAAAGAGATTATTTTGTGTGCAGATAATAAGTACGATATTGATGAGATAAAAGCTGAATATTTAGAAGGTTTGACTTTTCATTATGTGAAAGAAATGAGTGAAGTCGTAGCTTTGGCAATCACAAATCAAAAAGCTAAGAACGCTAAAACACTTTAATAAATAAAATACTATTTTAAAAAGTTGGTGTCATAAAAAGCACCAACTTTTTTATTGGCTTATTTTTATTTTAAGATTAATTTACTGAGCAAAAAATAATATCTTCGCATTACCGTTATCATTAAGCTAACTGAGTTCCGTTTATAATGTTTAAAAACCTTTTACGTCTTTTCATTGTTCTTTTTTGTTCTGTGAGCTACAGCCAAATTGGTGGACAATCCGTGTATCAGTTTTTGAACCTAGTTACTTCTCCAAGACAAGCAGCTTTGGGCGGAAAAGTTATAACTCATTATGATTATGATGTAAATGCCGGAATCTTTAATCCAGCAAGCATCAATAATCAAATGGATAATCATCTTTCGGTTAATTATGGAAATTATTTTGGCGAGATTACATACGGAACAGCTGCTTACGCTTATACGTACGATCGTCATGTGCAAACTTTTCATGCAGGCGTGAGTTATGTGAACTATGGAACTTTTGAAGGTTATGATGAAAACGGACAACAAACAGCCGATTTTACAGGAAGTGAAGCTGCTCTATCCTTCGGATATTCTTATAATTTACCTTTTACCGATTTTTATATTGGAGCTAACGCCAAATTAATTACCTCAACCTTAGAAAGTTATAATTCGTTTGGTGGAGCATTGGATCTTGGTGCTTTGTATATTGATGAACGAAACGATATTAATTTTGCCTTAGTAATCCGAAACATTGGAACTCAATTTACAACCTATGCCGGAACACAAGAAAAATTACCATTAGAAATCTTAGCCGGAATTTCGCAGGAAGTTGAAAATGTTCCGATTAGATGGCATATTACTTTAGAGAATTTACAACAATGGAATATTGCATTTTCCAATCCTGCCCGAGCGGAAGGTAACTTAGATGGGGGTGAGCAGGAAGAAAAAGTTTCTTTTTTCAATAACGCACTTCGTCACGTGATTTTAGGTGCCGAATTATTTCCGGGAAGAGCATTTAACCTTCGTGTAGGTTATAATTTTAGAAGAAGTGAAGAACTACGAATTGTAGATCAACGCCATTTCTCCGGTATTTCTGCAGGTTTTAGCTTGCGATTTAATAAAGTTCGTTTTGATTATTCTTACTCCAGATATACTGTGGCGGCTAATACGAGTTTGTTTGGGTTGATGATTAATTTGCAGTAATACTGGTTGCGGGTTGTGGGTTACGAGTTTCGGGTTAATAAGAAGCTATTAAAATCAGCGAAAATCAGCGTTTTGCAAAGCAAATCAGTCAGATCAGCGTTCCATTTTTATGTTTAGTGAAGAGGATTTCCATTGAAATGCGAAGTTTCACTGAATTGTGTGAGGGATAGCAGCGGAAAGCCCACAGAGAGGAGGCACGACGAACGAGGACTTGCAGCGGAAAGCCCGACCCGTAGCTTGTCGGAGGGGCACACCCACTTAAAAATTAGTTTAAAAGTTTAAGGTTTAAAGTTTAAAAAGTTGAGAAATTTTGATTTTTTAAATTGCTATTGATTTTTGAAAAAACGTATCTTAGCCACTCAGAAACTTAGCGACTCAGCATCTCAAAAAATGAACAACATTACCATTGCCATCGACGGATTTTCTTCTACAGGGAAAAGTACTTTAGCCAAACAACTTGCAAACCATTTGGGTTATGTTTATGTGGATACAGGTGCAATGTACCGTGCTGTGACGTATTTTGCTATGCAGAATAATTTGGTTTCAGAAGATTTTTTTGATGTTGATGGTTTGATAAAAAAATTACCTGAAATCAAACTTCATTTTCAGTTTAATGCCGATTTAGGATTTGGCGAAATGTTTTTGAACGATGTAAATGTTGAAAATGAAATCCGCACCATCGATGTTTCGCGTTTGGTAAGCAAGATTGCCGAAATCTCGGAAGTGAGAGCCAAATTGGTTGAGCAGCAACAAGCCATGGGCAAAAATAAAGGTATTGTGATGGATGGTCGGGATATTGGAACGGTCGTTTTTCCGGATGCAGAACTGAAATTGTTCATGACTGCCAGTGCTCACACGCGAGCGAAACGCCGTTTTGATGAATTGGCAGAAAAAGGGCAATTGGTGACGTATGAAGAAGTGCTTCAAAACGTGCAAGAACGCGATTATATTGATACACATCGTGATGATTCTCCATTAGTAAAAGCTCATGATGCAATTGAAATTGATAATTCTACCTTAACTAAAAAGGAGCAATTTGACTTGGTATTGGATTTAATCCACAAGTTTTTTGCTTAGCTCTGTTTTGGTAGAAAGATTTCCGTTTATCATAAAATACTTTAAATTCAGGATATTTTCGTTCGATATATCTTTCTGAATTTCATATTGAAAAGAAAATAAACAATTTCCAAAACAATTTGTTCCGTAGCCTTGATAGATGAGGTTTAGCGTATCGTCTACAATTTCGATTTCGCCTAAAAAGGAATAGCCGCAGTTGCTAGGAGCACTAAATTTTACTAAACAATGATTTTCTTCTAATACTATTTTTTCAATAGAAGTTGGAATCATTTCTTCCGAATAGTCAAGTGCTATGTTTTTCACCTCAAACCCAAGAAAAGCCATTCCGGCATTTTTTGCTTCACGGATTTTTTGGCTGTTATGCAAAATTGAATTTCCTTTTAGTTCATTATTGATTGTCAAAGGTTTTGACACTTCTTCAAAATGAGTCTGACCCGCCACAAAAATCGGCAAAAAAAGCAATAGAAGTATAGCTGATAAGGTTCTCATTATTAAGTAATTTACACTCAAATGTAGAAAATTGAATTGCCAACACCTATTTTTTTCGTTCAAGTGCAGGAAATGCCGATATAATTTTAGTTGATGGAACAATCAATACTTTCCATTTTTGCGTAGATGATTTTTGGGAATCAATTTGTATTTTTGAATTCATTTCTGATACTTTTAAATATAAAAAATAATTTTCTCGCAAAGACGCAAAGTCGCTAAGAATACATTCTAAACTTTGCGTCTCTGCGTCTTTGCGAGAAAACAAATCAAATAATTATGAAAATCGTTATATCTCCTGCCAAATCATTGGATTACGAAAGTCCGCTACCAACCACTCAATCAACTATTTCCTGCTTTTTGAAAGAAGCAAACACAATAAACCGTCAATTAAAAAAGCAAAAGCCGAAAAAGTTGATGGAATTAATGGACATTTCAGATAAATTGGCCGATTTGAATTGGCAACGCAACCAAGAACGTGATTTGGATAATTTTACGGCAGAAAACTCACGACAAGCGATTTATGCTTTTAACGGAGATGTGTATATTGGTTTGGATATTAAAACCTTACCAACTGAAAAATTAGAGGTTTTGCAAGACAAACTCCGCATTCTTTCCGGATTGTATGGTTTGTTGAAACCATTGGATTTGATGCAACCGTATCGATTGGAAATGGGAACTAAATTTCCGATTGGCAAAAGCAAGAACTTATATGAATTTTGGAAAACAAAAATCACTAAAGAATTAAATAAAGAACTGACAAAAGGGGAACTTTTTATCAATTTAGCTAGTAATGAGTATTTTGATGCCGTTGATGTAAAAGCTTTGAAAGTTCCCGTAATCACACCTGAATTCAAAGATTACAAAGACGGAAAATTAAAAATGATTAGCTTTTTTGCTAAGAAAGCGAGAGGGATGATGGTGCGATACATCATCGATACAAATGCTGAAACCATTGATGATTTAAAAGGTTTTAATTATGATGGGTATGCTTTTGATGGGAATTTGAGTAAGGGGAATACGTTGGTTTTTACTAGATAATTTTGTTTCAAGTTTCAGGTTTCAAGTCGCAGTTATCAGTCCCAATTTTCACTCAATTTTGTCATTCTGACGAAGGAAGAATCTCTGAAACAATTTTAAATTGAAATACTATCAAAATAAAGGTATCAAATGAAGAAAATAGTTTTATTTATGTTTTTAGGATTATTTGTTTCTTGTTCGAACTACGTTGAGTTTAAGCCGTTATATTTCAATGGAGATGAATTAGTTGAAATGTCAAAGTCATTCAATGAGAAACAAATCAATAATTTAATTGATGTGCTTGATTATTATGGAGAAGATTATCAATTGATTGATGGTAAAATTTATATTCACAAGAAAATTGATAAAGAATTAATTTGGAATTATACAACCAAGGCAAATGATTCATTATGGTTATTAGATCATAAAGTTGTACATTAAATCGTCCTTATTCTTTAATTTCAAGTACATACCCAATCCCATGCACATTGGTCAACTTAATGCTTTCATCGTCACTCAGTTTTTTTCGCAATTTAGAAATATACGTATCCAAACTTCTTCCCACAAAAACACCGTGATCTTCCCAGACTTTTTTGGAGAGTTCTTCCCGTTTGATTATTTTGTTGGGATTTTCTATAAATAGCGAAAGCAATTCCACCTCTTTTTTGGAAAGACTGATTTCATTTGAAACCAGTAGTAATTTACTTTCTTCAGGATAAAACTGAAATTTGCCCAAAGGAATAAAACGTTCGTTAGTGGAATCAAGTTGTTTCGTTTCTTTCTTTTTGGGGAAGAAAACAAAAGATGAAATTAGGCTAACAATAAGTAAACCTATCCAATAGTATTGTGTTGTATTGGTTTTTACGTTTAAAAATTGTACTTCAATTGAATAGCATTTTTTTGGTATTATCCTTCCGCTACACGGGATAATATCTTGAATTAACGCATTACTTTTTTGATAACTATAGGACACTTCAGAATCTTGACATTGTTTCACTTCAATTTGATAAAGTGGTGAGAGATTAGCTTTTTTGAAACTTTTTTCTACAATGTAAACTAAACTGTCCGGATGAATGATTAGTTCTTTTTCAAATGTAAGTTGGTACTTTGACTGTTCTATTTTCTTTACCGGCAAAATGAGCGAAGTACTATCGCCATTGGCTAACAACAATTTATTGCCCACATCTCGCAAGGCAATTTTTGTCAATGCTGTCTTTACTTCATTATTATTTTGAGAAATGACAAGAAGTAAAGCACATGAAATGGCAATCAAAAGACTACCATAAAAATAAATTTTTCGTTGATTCATAAGTTCTGCAAATAACATACAATTTTGTGATTTTTTAAAACTGTTGACACTTCTTTTACATTTTTTTTGCATTTCAACAGATTGATTGGGGTAGTTTTACATTGAATTCAAAGGAATTTGTGTAAATCGATAAATATAAAAAATCAATGTATGATAAAAAGTAGTATCATTAGTTTCATAGTTTTAATTCATTGTATGTTTTCTGCTTGTGGAAGAAATACTTCAAATACCACTTCAGTGAACCATTTGCAAGAAATTGATATACAAAATAAGAAGAAATCCATTGTTGAAAAACTAAAAGAAAATAATCATTTGCCTGTCAATGAAAGAATTGCATTGTATTATCAATTGAAGAAAGACCATTTTGAATTGTATGATTTTGGAAATGAAACAGAATTGACATTATATGGTTACAATTTTTTATGGGAAAACAATTTGGTTGATGCTTTGGCCGTTTTTGAACTCATTGTGGCTGAATTTCCCTCTTCTGCCAATGCCTATGACAGTTTGGGAGAAGCTTATCTTCAGGCAAAAGACAGTAGTAAATCACTTGAGAATTATCAAAAGTCTTTCCGGATGAACCCTGATAATTTTTATGCGGAAGATGTTATTCGACAAATTAAATATCCGTCGATTAAACCGATTTCAAGCGTAGAAAAATTTTCAAAGGTCTATTCTAAAAAAGAGTATTGGGATGATTTGGATCAGCTGGGACAAAAATTAAGCACTGTTCATTCTCATCCTTTTAAGTTTATTTCAAAGGAGAATTTTTTTAAAAACATTGAAGCCAAAAAGTTATTGATTACAGAAAATACTACTTACGCAGAATTTGCATGGCATTGCAACGCAATTATTGCTAGCATTGGGTGTTCGCACACGACTTCTTCCACTATGCAAAATGATTACCACGAATTCGGAATCGTTCCTTTGGAGAAAACTTTTCCACTCCGAGTGAGGTTTATTGAAGGCAAGTTGTTTGTTGTAGACCCAATGAATAATGCTGATCAAGTAAAAGTAAAAGATGAAATTTTAAGTATTAATGGTGTTGAAACACCAAAACTTATAGCAGATATTTTTGTTCACATTGCTGCACAAGCGAATATTCAAACCTACAAACGCCAAAAATTCAATACGCATTTTGCTTTGATGATTCCTTATGCGGTAGGATTTCCGGAAACCTTTAAAGTACAAATAAAAGGGAGTAACGATTCCATTACCTTGAAATCTGCAGAAAATTTTGCATCGGAATTGAATGACCTTTCTTTGAATACTTGTTCAGACAATTTGTGCTTTGAAATTATTGATACAAACACCGCCGTTCTTACGATAGCTTCATTTAATTATTATGACTGGAATGATCAGCATCTGGTATTCAATGCTTTCATAGACAAAAGTTTTCAAAAAATGCATCAAAAGAAAATTAAAAATTTAATTATTGACGTAAGATACAACGGTGGTGGTTCTCAATACCCGAGTATTTACTTGCTTCAACATCTTTTTGATACATCATTTACGTATTATTCTAAAGCAGAATTTGAAGGGAAAACACAAAACTTGTATGGAGAGGAAGTTTTTTATCCACATAAAAATCGTTTTAAGGGGAACGTCTATTTTCTAATTGATGGAAAAGGAAATTCAACCACCGGTCATTTCATGAGTTTAGTGAAAGCACACAATTTAGGCACGATAATAGGAGAGGAGTTGGGGTCTAATCAATTTTGTACAGCAGGACAAACGCTCTTTCGATTAAAAAATACAAAATATGTCATCTCTACTGCCAACAATACACATATTTCTACTGCGACAGCATTGAAGGATAACCAAGGAATTTTACCGGATATTTATGTTTCGCAAAGTATTGATGATTATTTAAATAAAAACGATATTGTAAAGAAGCAAACTTTGAAACTAATAAACAATAGTAAGTAACTGTGATGATTCGCTTTGTAGACTATCAATCAACTGCTTAAATCAAGCAATTTTGTGATTTTTTAAAACTGTTGACACTTTTTTTACCTATTTTTTACATTTTAAACAATTGATACGACTAGTTTTACATCAAGTTTGATCGAATAGATGAACTTCATTTTACACACACTCTATAATATTAAGAAACAACAATGAAACACATTCAATTAACTATTTTCAAAACAAAATCAATTTGTCTCTCAATTCTATGTTCGTTATGTATGACATCTCTATGTTCGTTATGTATGACATCGTGTGCCGGGCAAATTGAAAAAAATGCTACACCATTAAAATTTATACCGGAACAAACGAAAATACATGCCGATAGTATCAGTTTAAAAGCAGAAACTTTGCCCGAATTTAGAGTGGACATACATGACAAAGACTACCAAGGAAACCAAATCAGTGGCGTGATTCGCACTGTTTTTCAGGATAGTAAGGGAAATTTTTGGTTTGGGACACAAAGTGGACTTTGTCGAAAGGATAAAAATGGACTTGTTTACTTTGGTCTTAAAAACCGTACAGGTCAGGAAGTAACGGTACATGTTATTCTTGAAGACAAAACAGGTGCGATTTGGATTGGTTATGGCGGTGGAATTGCGAAATATGACGGAACGTATTTTACCAATTATCATGAAAAAGATATCCTGACAACCGGCGGACTTTGGAGCATGCTAATGGACTCAAAAGGAACGCTTTGGATTGGAACTACACAAGGTGTCTTTACTTTTGATGGCAAAGCATTTACTCCGTTTGAAATTCCGGAAGGAAAAGTAAACCCAAACTTTGGAGTTAGTACTTCTAAAATGATACACGCCATTACCGAGGACAGCAAAGGCAATATGTGGTTTGCCACCAACGGCGGAGCGTATAGGTTTGACGGAAATACATTAACAAACATCTCCGCGAAAGACAAATTGCTTTCCAATTTTGTAAATCAAATTATTGAAAGAGCAGATGGAACGTATTGGATTTCCACCGTAAACGGACTTTTTCTCTACAATGGAACTTCGTTTAAAAGCATCACTGAAAAATTATTAGGCAAGGATGAAGGAGTAGGCTGTATTTTTGAAGACAAAACCGGTACGATTTGGTTTACTGCGAATAAGCGTGATATCTATAATTATAATGGCAAAACATTTCAGAAAATTGAAGCTAAAATTAAAATAAGCGATTATACAGTATTGCCCTTTGAAGTTAATCAAGACCAACAAAAGCAAGGGAGTAATTTTTCACCTTTCCCTTTTCATATCTACCAAGACCGACAACAGCGACTTTGGTTTGTTGGGTTTAAAGGAGCATATCGTTTTGAAAACAATGCTTTTGTTAATGTTACAAGAAACGGACCGTGGTAACGGTAAACAATAAACAATTTTATTATAAATCATTAAAATCATCAATCATGAACAACAAGTTATTTTTTGGCTTAATCCTTCTTTCGTTCAATTACAATTGTGCGGAAGTCAACTCACAAGACATGGCCCAAAACACCACAGCGGTTGACAGCGTGTATGTTGGGCAAACTCATTTTTACGATGATGTGGTGCGGGAAGATCCGCTTTACACCGCTATCGTTCGTGTTGACAAACAAAGCGATAAGGAACATTTACTTTCCATCCAAATGAATTTAAAAAAGAATGGCTATTTTGTTTCGCCTACAGAAAGTGGAGCTTTTACAGGAAAATTTACGATTGTACTTACTGAACCACAACATTTACAAACCAATGGAGCAATCATTGAAGCACCTTTATCAAAAGTAGATGAAAACGAAGGTTTTGTAAAATTGGTTCGAGAAAACACACATTACAAACAATCGTTAAGAGTACTTTCTAAAGAAAATTTTGAAGTCTATGGATATATTCAATTTACGATAGAACCGCGTTGCACGTTAGAGAAAGTACCTTTTATTCTCTCGTATGTGGATGGAAAGTTGAGTGTGAAGATGGATGGGTGTTAACTGTTATCGGTTGTCTGTTATCAGTTGTCTGTTGTCAGTTCTCAGTAGTTATAAGAAAAAAAATAGTATTTAATCCATTAATAACATGAAAAAAATCATTTCAATATCCATCCTTACGTTGGTAATAGTTGGCGGACTGGTGTTTAGCTTTACTCAGTTCAACAACGACAAGATTGCCAGTAATGAAATTAAAACGGAGACTTCTAATAAGTCAAAACAAAAGCCCCTTTCAGCGGAAGAAAGAAAAGCAGAATTGAAAAAATGGGAGGCAAGTCCGGATGGGATTGCATTCAAAAAATGGGAAGACTCTCCCGCCGGTAAAAAAGTGTATGCTGCTGAAGCTAAAATCATGCAATCTATTAAAAAGAATGCTCCTATGGAAGCCGTTGTCACTTCTCTATCTCTCCCTGAAGGTTCGAGACTCGGTTTTGGCGTAATGGTTCAAATCGAAGGGGAAGATTACATTCTTTCTTTTGGTATTGAACAACCCGGTAAAAACAGTTTGAACTTAAAAAGAGAATTTGACCTTTTGCGAACGCTTAAAGTAAACGACAAGATTAGCATAAAAAGTAAAAATGTATCGCATGCTCCAAAGTATGCCTATCCAATAATTGCAGGCGACTATGTAGAACGAGAGGGTAAACTAATTTATAAACGTACAGCTCGCAAAGGCGGTTGTTAAGTATGTTCACCTATACGCTTTGCTGACTATCACGGACTTTGTGCGTACTTATTCGAACTTTGTCTATATTAACTCAGAACTTTCCAATGCTCATTCGGAGCTTTCCCATGCCTTTTCGAACTTTTCCCATAGCTTTTCGAACTTTTCCCATGTCGTTTCGGAGGTGGCGGATGTCTTTTCGAAGTTTTCCCATGTCGTTTCGGAGGTGGCGGATGTCTTTTCAGAGTTTACCGATAGCTTTTCAAACATTTCCCATGTCGTTTCGGAGGTGGCGGATGTCTTTTCGAACTTTTCCCATGTCGTTTCGGAGGTGGCGGATGCCTTTTCAGAGTTTACCGATAGCTTTTCAAACATTTCCCATTGCTTTTCAGAGTTTACCGATTGCTTTTCAGAGTTTACCGATAGCTTTTCGGAGTTGGCGGATGTTCTTTCACTCGTTGTCCATTGCTTTTCACTCGTTAACGATGTCTTTTCACGCTTTTTGGATAAAGGATTATTTTTTGATGTGGTTACGAGTGGGGCAAACTAAGTATTTTTTGTAACAATTTTATAAATTCCATATCCTAAAATCCCACCAACACAAAGAGAAACTATACAATTTAATAAATTTGGAGCGGGATGTCCATTATCTGCTGGTCCGGCACTATAAAACAGACTCATAAATGAATTCATTTCATTTGTGTGATAATAGCAAACATCAGGAATCAATAAATCATAGATAAGTGTTAAAGCTTATTAAGAACATCATAATTCCACCTAAGCCAATAAAAATCCATTTTAAAGTATTACTTTTTTTCATTTAGTAATTTGTTGTGAATACTATCGTTTTGACTTTGATTTTGTGCAAATTATTTTAGTTACTAAAATATCTATTTTTTTAAAATTTAAAAAGTTGATTTGTTGTGAAGTTGGTCGACATTCTAAGAGTAGTGTGCAATAAGTTAAGATCCATGGAGAGCTTATACTTTTTTTAAGACTATTGTTATGTTATCAATCCTCGACTCTGAAAGATATTCTTTTTGTTTTTTCTCAATAGCTACAGAATCATTTCTATTCCAAATTTTGGTATGAATTTGTTTAATCCAATCTTTAATAAATTCTCTATTTTCATTATCTAACTGATATTGTTTTTCTTCAACATATAAATATTGAAATTGTTTTTTTGGGAAGAGTTTATAAAAATCAGATTTTGAATAAAAATGTTTAAAATAATCTTTTTCTTTTTTGTTACCATGATGTTTCCATGAATGTGCGGTTATAACTACAACTCCATTTTTACTTAAAGATTTAATTATGCTTTTTGAAAATATCTCAGCTTCTTTGAATGTATAAAACTGCAATACATTCGACAATATAATGCCAGAAAATTCTAGATTGCCGAAATCGTTATTAGGAAATTTATCTGTCGAATAATTTATTCTATTTATCTGAAAATCCAAGTCTTCAACTCTCTTCTTTAAATATTCAATTTGGACAGGTTCTATGTCGACTGCGTAAAGTTCATAACTTGATTCTAATAAGTCCAATAAATAAGGACTTTGACCACAACCAATATCAATAACTTTTCCCTTCTCTAATTCCAAATATTTGGTCAGCAAATTTTTTAAATCTGCTTTAATTTTATTTGTTGGAAATCTTTTATAATATAATTCCCAATGTAGTTTAAACTCTTCCGTCATAGCATTTTTCACAACTTGTGTATATTATAATCATCATACATTATCTTTCAAATATAAACAAAAAATGAATTAACAAAACTTACCTCTCCCCACCAAAAATCTCATTCACCGCTTCCACATAACTTCTTGGATTTTGAGCTTTTTTAATCTTTTTCAACGTCTTTTGTGGGTTGGAGAAGGAATTGGAAAAGTATTCCCAAAAACCTAACATTTTCATTTTGATAGGCGTGGGGCCGGAAAGAGCGGCATCGTATTCTTGGTAAATCGTGTCATGAAATTCCTTGAAGATTTGCCAACGGTTGGTTGGGTATTCTGTGGTGTTGTTTTTAATCATGCTTGGCAAAAACGGGTCGGCAATCAAACCGCGACCAATCATAAAATGATCAATACTCTGGAAACGTTCTTGCATTTCTTTAAACTTGGCTACCGAAGTGATATCGCCGTTGTAATATAATTTATGTTTGGTGTTTTCGGTGCAGCGTTGAAAGGCTTCTAAATTTACACCGCCGTTGTACAATTGCTTGCCAATTCTAGCGTGAATAGCAATGTTTTTTATTGGGTATTTATCCAAAATAGGAAAAACATCTAAAATTTCTTCTGGATGTTCGTAACCCATTCGCATTTTCATCGAAACAATGACGTCGGTTTCGTTGTGCACACGGTTTAAAATATGGTCGATTCGTTGAGGTTCGCAAATTAACCCTGAACCCATTCCTTTTTTGGTCACCATCGGATAGGGACAACCTAAATTCCAGTTCAGTTCTTTGTAACCCAATTCCTGAATGTATTTCACGACAAACAAAAACTCATCGGCATCATTCGTCATTACTTGCGGAATCAATTCAGAGACTTTATTGTTTTCGGGTTGCAAATCACGTTGGTACGAATTTTTAATCACCAATTTTCCATCCAAACGAATATATGGAGCATAAAACGTATCGATGCCACCAAAATAGTGATGAAACGCATTCCGAAATCGGAAATCGGTAAAACCTTGCAAAGGCGAAGAAAGTAGGGTTGGACTCATGCTTAAAATTGAGTCGTAAAGATAAGCGAAAAGGAATTAATTTTATTCCAACTCAATTTTATCCAAAACCAATTGAAACGATTCGTTCTTTTTGTTACCGATTAAAAAGAAGATTTCTTCAAAAGAAGTACTATCAAAATTCGGTAAATTCAAGGTTTGTCCTCTAAACGAAGGATACAATTCACTCAGTTTAATTTCAATGGTTTCCCAATCGCCGGAAGTTTTAAAAGTCGTGATGTACGAATAATAGGAAGTTGCTTTGTCTTTGATTCTGAATTGATAGTTTTTGCCATCGCCTTTCAAACGAATGCGAACTTTACTGTCTTTGGTTACCTTCACTTTATCGCATTGATAACGGACGGACGAAAAACCACCATTATTTTCTAACGAAACAGTTCCTGCAAAAACGCCATTTCCTTCCGCATCAATGGAAAATTTGCCTTGCGATAGACCGCCCATGACACCATCGTCAATTATTCGCCAATCGCGTGGGGATGAGTTTTGGTTGAAGTCGTATATCGTGTTTGTCGTCATAAATAGTAAAACAATAAGCAAATATTTCATCGTTTTTTTGATAAAGATAAAAATTTGATGAAATCTGTTTAAGTAATTAACAGCAAGTTATCACTTGTTGAATGCGGTAATTCATTGAAAAAGGAATTTGCTTTTAGGATAAAAAAAATCCAAACCCTGAAATGAATCAAGGCTTGGATATCAATAATGTATAAAAAATTATTTCGTTTCAGAAGTTGAAGATTCATCAAGCGATGATTTCACATCCTCTACCTTATCTTCACCTTTTAAATACGTTGGTAGGTTCAATCCGGCCATGTTAAACAAATCATTTAAAGGCGGAACGGTTTTCATCATACCTGATACAAAATTGGCAGTAGAACCGTTTCCATCTCCATTATTTCCTGAATCCCAAACGGTAATTTTATCAATTTTAATGTTTTTCACCGCTTCCACTTGTGTTTTCACTAACTCAGGAAGTTTTTCAATTAATAATAACTGGAAAGCTTTGGTTGGATCGCCACCGGCAGCATTCACTACTTCTCGATAACCTTCTGCTTGTTTGGTCAAAATTTCATACAAACCTTTTGCTTCGGCTTCCATTTTTGCAAAAATTGCATCGGCTTCTCCTTTGGCTTGCAAACGTGTTTTTTCAGCTTCAGCTTGAGCATCAATAATGGCTTTTTGTTTGGCAATTTCCGCCGGAATTACAATGTTTGCATTTTGAGTAGAACGTTCTCTTTCGGCACGTGCTTGCTCTGCTTTTTGTTCCGCAACATACGATTCTTCTAATGCTCTTGCACTTTGCACTTTTTCAGAAGCTAAGGCAATTCTCAAAGCTTCTGCTTCACGTTCACGACGGGTTGCATCGGATTGAGCAATGGCAATTTTTGCTTCGTTTTCTCCTTTAATCGCAATCGCATTGGCTTCGGATGTAGCCACACGAGTATCTCTTTGAGCTTCGGCTTTACCAATGCTTTCGTCTTTAAACGCCTCGGCAATACTTACTTCTTTATCTTTATTAGTGATGGCAATTTTTACGTCACGATCTCTGTGTGTTTCGGCAATTTGAACGTCTTTTTCACGATCGGCCATTGCTTTACCGGTTTCCCCGATTTTTTCTTGTTCAGCTACCGAAATCTTTGCTTCGTTGATGGCTTTGGCTGCAGCTTCTTTTCCTAACGCTTCAATATATCCGGATTCGTCTTTAATATCGGTAACGTTTACGTTGATTAACTTCAAACCAATTTTTTTCAACTCAGAATCCACGTTTTTAGAAATATTATCCAAAAATTTGTCACGATCAGAGTTAATTTCTTCAATCGTCATTGTTGCAATCACTAAACGCAATTGACCGAAAAGAATATCTTTGGCTAACTCTTGAATTTGCTCTGGAGAAAGTCCTAACAAACGTTCTGCAGCTGTATTCATGCTATCTGTTTCTGTTGAAATGGCAATCGTAAAACGACAAGGAACGTCTACACGAATATTTTGTCTTGAAAGTGCATTGGTTAGATTGGCTTCAATGGAAAGCGGTTTTAAATCCAAATACTGATAATCTTGAATAACCGGCCAGATGAAAGCACCACCACCGTGTACACATTTGGCAGAAGAACCGCCCGTTTTTCCATAAATAACAAGAATTTTGTCTGAAGGACATCGCTTGTAACGCGAAACTAAAGTAACAAAAAGAACAAAGACAATAAAAACAGCAACAACAATAATAATTAACTGGGTCATATGGTTAGAGTTTAAAGTTTATCGACGATTAGGATATTATTTTCAATATTTTTAATTTTTACGAGGCTTCCGGTTGCTATTTTTTCGGAGGCTTCTGTCATGGCTTGCAATTCGTGAAACGAACCTTTTACACTTATTTGTACTTTTCCGACACCTGATTTTGATTCGGGAATTGTTAAATATACCGTAGCCGTTTGATTGATGGTATTTTCAAATTTAAACGAATTGTCTTCTCCTAGTTTTAGTATTTGTTTGATAAGGAAAAAGAAAAGAGCAATAAAAATAATTCCCACCACAACTGAGATGATAATTAAAACAGTTTTGTTTTCGATGCTGTCATACAACGAAATTCCGGTCCAACTGAAACCCAATAAAAAGTTGATGAGGTTTCTAAGTGAAAACAATTCAAAAGGAGCATCTGCCGAATCGTGTCCTTCTACCATATCAACATCTGCATCTGCTCCGCCAAAGCCGATAAAAGTTAAAATGGTTTGTAGTAAAAAGAATAAACTTGTTGGCAACGCAATGTACCAGTAGCTTTTTAATAACGGATCTAATCCTTCAAGAAATTCCATAAATTGAGTTTTGGTTTGGTTACAACTTTTATACGTGCACTTTTACAAAAAGTTACAAGAAAATGTTAAATTAATTTTTGAAAGATTTTTTTTGAAACGAGAAATTTTTTTTAAAAAAAGACGAAAATATAGCTTTAAAATGTTAATTTTTCAATATAGACAAAATTTATAGTGATAATTTATGTAATTGATTATTAAATATTTATTTCTATTTATTTAAAGTAATTTTTTGATGTAATCAGAAATGCTTTCGACAGAATTATTTTTGATAAAATTGATAAAATCACTACCAATAATTGCTCCTTTTTGATGTTTCGTTGCTTGTTGAAAAGTAGTTTTATCTGAAATTCCAAAGCCAATAATTTGAGGATTTTTTAAATTCATTGATGCAATTCGTTCAAAATAATGTTCCTGAATTTCATTAAATCCAATTTGATTTCCGGTTACACTTGAAGAGCTAACCATGTAAATAAAACTGTTCGATAAGTCATCAATTTTCAGAATTCGTTCCTCAGAAGTTTGTGGTGTGATTAAAAAGATGTTGTTTAAATTGTGTTTTTCAAATAATTCTTTATAGTTTGATTCGTAGATTTCAAGTGGTAAATCGGGAATAATTAAACCATCAATACCAATTTCTTCACACTTTTGACAGAAGTTCTCCACGCCAAATTGCATTATCGGATTAAAATAACCCATAATAATCAGCGGAATTTCAACCGTTTTTCGAATGCCTGCCAGTTGTTCGAATAGTATTTCAGTTGTCATTCCGTTTCGCAATGCTTGTGTGGAACTCGTTTGTATAGTTGGACCATCAGCCAATGGATCGCTGAAAGGCAATCCGATTTCAATCATATCGACTCCGCTTTTTTCTAATTCTGATATGATTTTGGTGGTATCATCCAAATTCGGGTAACCCGCTGTAAAATAGATGGATAACAACTTTTTGTCTTCTTGCAATTTTTTATTTATTCGATTCATTTTATTAATTTCATTGTATTAATTTCTCTACACTCCAAACTCCAAACTCCCAACTCCCAACTCCTAACTCAAACCAAAATAATCAATATACGTGCTCAAATCTTTATCGCCACGTCCTGAAAGATTAATCACCACAATATCAGTTGATTTGAATTGTTTTTTATCTAAAACAGCAAAAGCGTGAGCAGTTTCGATTGCCGGAATAATTCCTTCTGTTTGTGATAATTTCCAACCCGATTGCATTGCTTCGTAATCGGTAATTGCAATGAATTTGGCTCTTTTGGTTTGATGTAAATGCGAATGTAGCGGACCCACACCCGGATAATCTAAACCTGCAGAAATCGAGTATGGTTCTGTAATTTGCCCATCGTTCGATTGCATCAAAAGCGTTTTACTTCCGTGAATGATGCCGATTTTACCTAAAATAGAAGTCGCTGCACTTTCGCCGGATTCAACACCTTTTCCGGCAGCTTCAACAGCAATCAATTTCACGTTTTCATCTTCTAAAAAATGATAAAAAGCTCCGGCTGCATTGCTTCCGCCACCAACACATGCAATCACGTAGTTTGGAAATTCTGTTCCTTCTTTTTCGTATAATTGAGCTTTGATTTCCTCAGAAATTACGGCTTGAAAACGTGCGACCATATCCGGATAAGGATGAGGTCCAACCACAGAACCAATAATGTAATAGGTATTTTCGGGATTGTTAATCCAATCGCGAATGGCTTCATTTGTCGCATCTTTCAAGGTTTTTGAACCCGAAGTGGCGGGCCTGACTTCTGCTCCGAGCATTTTCATTCGAGCAACGTTTGGAGATTGCCGTTTAATATCGATTTCGCCCATATAAATTACGCATTCTAAACCCATTAACGCACAAACGGTTGCGGTGGCAACACCATGCTGACCAGCACCTGTTTCGGCAATGATTCGGGTTTTTCCTAATCGTTTGGCAATCAGTATTTGACCAATCGTATTATTGATTTTATGTGCTCCGGTATGGCACAAATCTTCTCTTTTCAAATAGATTTTGGTATTGTATTTTTCGGATAAACGTTTTGCAAAATAGAGTGGAGTAGGCCGACCGACATAATCCACCAGCAATTCCATAAATTCTTTTTTAAAGCTTGGTTCAGCTGTAATCTTCAAATAATTTATCCGAAGTTCTTCAATATTTGGGTACAACATTTCGGGAATGAACGCTCCACCAAAATCGCCATAAAATCCTTTTTCATCTACTTGATAATTCATCGTATTTGATTTAATTTTTCTTGAAATTCTTTAATTTTTTGTTTGTTTTTGATGCCGGGTTCGTCTTCAAATTGACTGTTAATATCAATGGCATAACACTTTTTTGCAGCGTTAGATTGAAGAAATTTCTCCAATTTTGGTAGTTCATTCAACCCGATTCCGCCACTTAAAAAGTACGGAATATCTTCTTTATACTGGTTTAAAATTTCCCAATTAAAAGTAGTTCCGTTTCCACCGGGCAAATCTCCTTTTGTATCAAATAAAAAATAATCTACACACTCTGCGTTGTATTCTAATGCATTGAAATTAAAATTGTTATCAATGGTTATTGCTTTAATTACTTTACTGTTAGTTTTCTTCAATTCTAAACAAAAGTTAGCTGATTCATTACCATGTAACTGTACAAAATTTAGTTTGTGAGAAATGATTTTATCTACAATTTCGTTATAATTAGCATCCACAAAAACACCTACTTTCTGAATTGTACTCGGAATATTTTCTATGACATTTTCGCAATAACGTTTGGAATTTTCCCAAAAAATAAATCCTAAAAAGTCAGGTTGCAATTCACTGATGGAAAGTACATTTTCCTGATCTTTCATCCCACAAATTTTTAATTTCATATTTTTATTTTATTGATAAATTTCTTCATTTCACTTTCAGGGTTTTGGCTTTTCATAAAAAATTCACCCATCAAAAAGCCTTTAAATCCATATTCTTTTAGTTCTAAAATCTCTTCAGCAGAATCAATTCCGCTTTCAGAAATCCTAATAAAATCATTCGGAATTTGTTCTGCCAATTGTTTGCTGTAGTCTAAATTAACTTCAAATGTTTTTAAATTTCGGTTGTTAACGCCAATTAAATCTAAACTTGACATAATCGATTTATCCAGTTCTTCTTGGTTGTGAACTTCTAATAATACTTCTAATTTAAGTGACTTTGCCAATTCAGATAAATTTTTGATTTCTTCTCGAGTCAAAACCGCTGCAATCAACAAAATTACATCCGCTCCAAAGGATTTGGCTTCAATGATTTGGAATTCATCCACCATAAAATCCTTTCGCAAAAGCGGTAAATGGGTTGTGGCTCTGGCTAAAATTAAATCGTCTAATGATCCACCAAAATACTGATTATCAGTTAGAATAGAAATTCCGGTTGCACCACCATTTTCATAACATTTCACAATTTCTTCTACCGAATTAGATTGATTGATGACTGATTTGGAAGGCGATCGGCGTTTATGTTCAGCAATTATTCCACTTGAACTATTCAATAAACGATGAACCAATGAATTCGTTTTTCGTTCAAACAAAACTGATTGTTCCAATTGTTTTATTGGTATAATGGATTTTTTCAACGCTACTTCTCGTTTTTTAGAAGCAATTATTTGATCTAAAATGTTCATGAGCGACTCAAGTTTTGTAGTGTTTTTAATTTATCGAGAGCTTTTCCGCTCATCAAACTTTCTTTAGCGATGGCTAAGCTTTCTTCTATCGACGTTTTTTTCATCATCGAAATGGCCAATGCCGCATTAGCACAAACCACCTCGTTTTGCATTTGTGTTCCGTTGCCGGAAAGGATTGTCATGAAAATGTTCGCTGCTTCTTCAACGGTTTCACCGCCTCTGATTTGATATAAAGTGACCGATTTGGTGTTGAAATCTTCCGGTTTCAGAATTTTTTCCGATGAATTTGAAATAATCTTGACATTTCCTGTCAATGAAACTTCGTCAAAACCTTCTAAATCGTATAAAATAGAGAAATTTGTCGTCGTATTTTGATACAAATAAGCATACATTCGAGCCAATTCCAAACTAAATACGCCAACCAATTGATTTTTGGGAAAGGACGGATTTACCATCGGACCGAGCATATTAAAGAATGTTTTTACGCCTAATTCTTTTCGAATTGGGCCCACATTTTTCATCGCCGGATGAAATAACGGAGCGTGAAGAATGGCAATATTGGCTTCTTCCAAACACTTGTCCAAATAATCTTGCTGGTTGCTGAATTTTACCCCTAAATTTTCCATTACATTGCTCGAACCTGAAATAGATGAAACACCGTAATTTCCGTGCTTTGCGACTTTAATTCCTGATCCGGCAACCACGAAGGAAGCTAATGTTGAAATGTTGAATGTATCTTTTCCATCACCACCGGTTCCACACAAATCGATTGTTTCATAGTTTGAAAAATCGATTGGGATGCAAAGTTCCAATAAGGCCTCCCGAAAACCGGTTAGCTCTTCGATGGTAATGCTTCGCATCATAAAAACGGTCATAAATGCAGCCATTTGACTCGCATTGTATTGTCCGGAAGAAAGGTTAATCAGCACGTTTTTCGCTTCTTCTTTCGTCAGCGTTTTATGATTGATTAATTGATTGAGTATATTTTTCATAGTTTTTTTAGTGATTAGTAAACGGTAATTAGTCAACCTTCAACAGACAACTGAGAACCGACAACAGATAACGGACTAACTCTCCAGCCAATTCTCTAAAATCTTCTTCCCATTCGGCGTTAAAATGCTTTCGGGATGGTATTGAACACCTTTTACATCCAATGTTTTGTGTCGAATTGACATAATTTCGCCGTTTTCATCCACGGAAGTGATTTCTAAATCTTCAGGAAAATCATCAGGATTGATGACCCAAGAATGGTAGCGACCGACTTCAAATTCTAAAGACAAATCATTGAAAAGAGAATCTTCTTTGGTAATTTTTACTTTAGAAGCCACACCGTGATACACTTTTTCGAGATTGATTAAACTTCCGCCGAAAACTTCGCCAATAGCTTGCTGACCCAAACAAATGCCGAGAATGCTTTTGGTTGAAGCATATTTTTTGATGACATCCAACAACAAACCGGCTTCTTCTGGAATTCCGGGGCCAGGCGAAAGTAGAATTTTATCGAACTTTTCTAATTCATTCAACTCAAATTCATCGTTTCTAAAAACGGTAACTTCGGCATTCAAATCTTCTAAATAGTGAACCAAATTGTAGGTAAAACTATCGTAGTTGTCGATAATAATAATTTTTTTCATAAATTATATTTTTTCTGCCATTTCTAAGGCTTTGTTTAACGCATTTAATTTATTGTAGACTTCTTGCATTTCGCTTTCTTCGGAAGAACTTTCTACAATTCCGGCTCCGGCTTGGTAGTGCAATTGATGGTTTTTACTCAAAAATGTTCGAATCAGAATTGCGTGATTGAAGTTACCATTAAAATCCATAAAACCAATGGCTCCGCCGTAAAAACTTCGGTTGGTGTTTTCAATTTTTTCGATTAACTGCATCGCTTTATGTTTTGGAGCTCCCGTTAAAGTTCCTGCAGGAAACGTGGAAGCTACTAAATCCATTGTTTTAGCTTCAGGTTTTAGCTTGCCAATGACTTTTGAAACCAAGTGAATGACATGCGAAAAGAACTGAATTTCTTTGTATTTTTCAATTTTCACTTGATTGCAGTTTCGACTTAAATCGTTTCTGGCCAAATCGACTAACATCACGTGTTCGCTGTTTTCTTTGACATCTTCGGCTAATTTTTTGGCTTGAATGGCATCGTTTTCATCATTTCCGGTTCGCTTAAACGTCCCGGCGATGGGATGAATTTCGGCTTCACCGTTTTTTACAATCAAATGAGCTTCGGGCGAAGAACCAAATAATTTGAAATTGCCATAATCAAAATAGAATAAATAGGGTGAAGGGTTGATGTTTCGAAGAGCACGATACACATTAAACTCGTCGCCTTTGAATTCTTGAGAAAATCTGCGAGATAAAACTAACTGAAAAACATCACCACGATGACAATGCTTTTTGGCTAAAGTAACGTGTTCTTTGAAATCTTCATCGGTTAAATTAGAAATCGTTTTTCCCACTTTTGAAAAGGAAAAAGAAGCAAAATTTTTCACTTGAAGCAATTGCTCCATTTCATCAATATTTGAATAGTCAGAAATGCTGTGGCAAAAAAGATATGCTTCATTGTTAAAATGATTTATGGCGATAACGTTTTGATAAATAGCGTAATACATTTCAGGAATTACAATGGAATCATCCTTTTTTGAAATTTCAATTTTCTCAAAATAACGAATGGCTTCATAGCTTGTAAAACCAAATAATCCATTGTATGCAAATTTTAAATTAGGACCATTTATGGAAAATCTTTGCATAAAGCTTGAAATTTCATTTGTGATTGAAGTTTCATTTTTTATAGGATGATTTTCAGAACTTCCATCCGGAAAATGAGTTGTAATCAGACTATTTTCAATCTTAAAACTCGCAATCGGATTACAGCAGATGTAGGATAAGCTGTTATCGCTCGTATGATAATCGGAACTTTCCAGCAAAATACTGTTTGGGAATTTATCCCGAATTTTCAAGTAAACACTCACTGGCGTGATGGTGTCGGCTAAAACCGATTTATACGTAGTATTTAATTTGTATTGCTTCATTTTTTTATTGAATTAAAAAGAAAAAGGGCTTGTCGTGTTTGACAAGCCCTTTTGAATATTTTGAAAAATATAACTATAGGTAGCTAGCTCACGACGACTGACGTAAGTTGTTCCACCACCAAGCTGTATTTAAAAATGTGTTCATTGTTTTATTTTGAATTACAAATGTAGGGATGTAATTTGAATAAGCAAACGAATTTTTTAAAATTAATAATTTTTATGATTTGTTTAAACAAAAAAATCCTGACACTTTCGCATCAGGATTTAGCAATTTTTCCCATTTATTTTTTAGTAAACTAACGATACTGTTAATTCGAAATCGTCATTGATAGCTTTGTCACCTAAGCTATCAAAAAAGCTACCTGAACCATATTCAATTCCGTATTTAGTTCTGTTTACTTTAAAAGCTGTTTTCGCAGTTCCAGCTCCAAGAGCTAAATCAAATGTTACCGGTAGCGTTTTTCCTTTGATGGTTAAATCTGCAGTTACAGTATAAACATCACTTCCTTTTGAAGCTATGGTTTTGAATTCTAACGTTGAAGAAGGGTGTTTATCTACTCCAAAGAAATCATCTGCTTTTAAGTGACCTTCTAATTTTTCTTTACCTTTTCCGGCTTGCAAATCGGCAACTGCGATGGTAGTCATATTAACTTCAAAAGATCCACCTTTCAATTTTTTTCCATCAAAAACCAATGTTCCTGAACTAAAATTGATTGTTCCGTCATGTTGACCGGTTACTTTTTTTCCAACCCACGTAATTTTACTTTTTTCTACGTTGATTTTTTTGTTTTGAGCAGTAGCAGTAAATGATCCTGCAGCTACTATAAATGCTAATGCAATTGTTTTTAAATTTTTCATTGATTTAATTGTTTAAGGTTATTGATTATAAATTGATAAATAGTTCGTTTTTTGGTTTACGCACTTTCTTATAATGTTGCGTGGCATCTTCTTCATGACGGTAACCGATTGTGGCAAGCAAAGAAGCATTTAAACCTAATGCATTTAGACCTAACACTTCGTTTACATTTTCCGGCTCAAAACCTTCCATTGGTGTAACGTCAATTTTTAGTTCGGCTGCAGCGTTTAGTAAATTTCCTAAAGCTAAATAGGTTTGCTTAGATGTCCAGTTATTTCTGTCTTCTTCTGTTAAAGCAGTAATTTTCATTTTCATGAAATCGGCGTATCCTTTTACGCTCTCTGCAGGAATACCTCTTGTTTCTGCCATATTAGCAATGTACTGATCTATTTCTGTTTCTCCAAAGTTAGTGATATTTGCGAAAACCAATAATTGAGAAGCATCTACAATTTGCGATTGTCCCCATGCAAAAGGTTGAATTTTAGCTCTTAACTCAGGATTTTCGATGATAAATACTTTGTAGGGTTGCAATCCGTAAGAAGAAGTGCTCAATTGAATTGCCTCTTTTAATGTTTCCAAATCTTCCGAAGAGATTTTTTTGGTGGCATCAAATTTTTTGGTGGCATAACGCCAATTTTGATTACTAATAAAGTCGCTCATTTTTTTTAAATAAATTAAATCGTTCTATATTTTTCTAACAAGTTGTTCAAATTTTCTAATTCTTCTGAAGTTAAATTAGTGGAAAATAAAGTTTCATGTGCTTCAATTTTCGGATCTAATTCGGCTAATAATTTTAATCCTTTTTCGGTGATGGTGATTTCCATTTTGCGTCTATTTTCTTCGCAAACTTCACGATTTACTAAATCTTTCAATAGTAATTTATCTACCAATCGAGTGGTGTTGCTGGTTTTAGCAATCATTCGTTCTTGAATCACACACATGTTAGCCGGTTTTCCTTTCTGGCCACGAAGGATTCGCAAAACATTAAATTGTTCAACCGACAAATCAAAGGATTTTAAAATATCATTAAAAGCATCTGCAATAACATTTTGAGTGAACATGATGTTTAACACAGTCCGCTTTTCAATGCTTATTGGTGAATTGGATTTTATGATTTCTTCTATCTTCATTTGTAATTACAAAATTTGTATGTACAAATGTAGTTCTATTTTTTAATTGTATATACAAATGTCTATTAAATTTTTGTTAAAGATTTTTAAGAGGAAGGCGGAAGGCTTAATTTTATGAGATAATTTTATTTAATGGTTAAGTATAAATACATTTTTTTCTTACTGTTTTTATTTGATACGATAGTTGCACAAGACGAAAGTATAAGTGGTTCAGTTATAGATTTAGAGAATAATTCAGAAATTCAATATGTCAATATTGGAATTATGAATAAAAGTATTGGAACAGTTTCTAATTCTAAAGGTGTTTTTACCTTAAAATTAAATGATAAATCTAATTTAAAAGATACGCTTGTCTTTTCGCATATTGGTTATAAAACGAAGAAAATGCTCGTAAGTTCTTTGATTGGAAAAAATAATTTTATTGAATTAGAACCACTTTCAAATGAGTTAAAAGAAGTGGTCGTAACATTCAAACAACCTAAATCAAAACGATTTGGAAGAAGTGTAAAAGGATTATCGTTAATGCATTTTAATTTTTATTCGTATTATGAAAAAGATGTTGATGATCGTTTAAGCAAAGAGATTGGAATAAAATTTAAATTGAAAAAAGATTGTAAAATTGAAAATTTGAATTTCAATATTACTCAAAATGATTTTAAATCGTTGAAATTCAGACTTAATTTTTATAAAATTGAAAATGGTTTACCAACTGAATTACTAAATGAAAAAGATATTATTTTTGAAGTTAAAGAAAATTTCACCGGATGGTATAGTTTTGATTTAAAGCCTTTTGATGTTTTTCTTAACAAAGAAAATGAAGATGTGGCTGCCACAATTCAATGGATAGAAAGTCTAAAAAAAGATGAAAAAAGTAAATATTTTTCCATTTCAACGGCTCTTTCAGCAACAGAAACAGCATTTTACAGAGAAAAAGCAATGGATGTTTGGATAAAAACTGGGCAAGGATTAAGTTTCTATTTGAACGCAATGTGTAAATGAAAAGTATGATAAAAAAAGTAACAACAGCGTTATTCTTAATTGGTTTTATGATGGTAGGCTTTTCGCAAAGCAAATCCACATCAAAACCATTAAAAGTCTATGAGAAAGATGGGATCAAATTGAAATCGTATAATTTTGATGGATTACAACCGTATTTGAATAAAAAGAATGATACAATTTATGTCATTAACTTTTGGGCAACTTGGTGTGTTCCTTGTATCAAAGAATTACCTCATTTTGAAAAACTAAATCAAAAATACAAATCAGGAAAATTCAAAATGATTTTGGTGAGTTTAGATTTTCCTAAGATGATTGAAAGTCGAGTTATTCCATTCATTAAAAATAAAAATCTGGAATCAGAAGTTATTGTTCTAAATGATCCCGATGCCAATTCCTGGATTGAAAAAGTAGCGAAAGAGTGGTCAGGTGCCATTCCCGCAACAGTTATTTATAAAAATGATAGGCGAAAGTTTTATGAACAATCGTTCACAGAAGAAGAATTAGAATCAGAAATAAAATCATTCATCAACTAAAATTAAAAACTATGAAAAAATTCAAAATTGCCTTTTTAGTACTTGCAGCCGGATTGATTACAGCGTTCACTACAAACAATCCAGCCGGTTACGAAATTGGTTCAATCGCTACCGATTTTTCCCTAAAAAATGTAGACAATAAAAATGTATCGTTAAAGGATTATAAAGATGCTAAAGGTTTTATTGTAATTTTTACATGTAATCACTGTCCGTATGCCATTGCTTATGAAGACAGGATTATGGATTTGGATAAAAAATATAAAAAGTTAGGTTATCCAGTGATTGCCATTAATCCAAATAATCCTGAAAAACAAAAAGACGACAGTTTTGATAAAATGCAAGTGCGTGCCAAAGAAAAAGGATTTACTTTTCCTTATTTGTTTGATGAAGGGCAAAAAATTTATCCGCAATACGGAGCAACTAAAACGCCTCATGTTTACATTTTACAAAAAACAGACAAAGGAAATGTTGTCAAATATATTGGTGCAATAGACGATAATCACTCAGATGAAACGGCTGTTGAACAAAAATATGTTGAAAATGCGGTGGATGCGTTATTAAAAAAACAAGAAGTAAAAATTAAAACAACAAAAGCAATCGGCTGCTCGATAAAAGCTTAGGGAAGTAGCTGAGAAGCTGAGCTGCTGAGTGCCTGAGTATTTTTCTCAGCACCTCAGCACCTCAGCATCTCAGCATTTCAATAACTCAGCAACTCAGAGAAAAATGAATTTACAACAAGAAAAATGGTGGGTAGATGCCCAAAACGATGAAAACGCCGTTATATTAGATGTGCGAACACCGGAAGAATTTGAGCGTGGCATTATTCCAAATGCAATCAACATCGATATTTATAAAGGTCAAGGTTTTATTTATATGATTGAAGAATTAGATAAATCTAAAACCTATTATGTCTATTGCCATGCCGGAAGTAGAAGTGCAAAAGCATGCGAAGTGATGCAACAATTGGGTTTTGAGAAAACATTTAATCTGGTTGGGGGCATTTCAGAATGGAACGGACCAATTGTTGAGCCAAACTAAATTTGCATTAATTACATTTTTAAAGCTTTTTTTTCCTATTTTTATAATCCAAAACCAAAAATTTAGAGATTATGAAAAAAAATGTAGGCAATACCGATCGATTTGTTAGAGTAATGTTTGGCATTATTCTTTTGATTCTTTTTATGTCCGGAGCTATTGAAAATAATTTAGTACAATGGATTGTTTTAGGTGTAAGTATGATTTTAATTATCACAGCCTTTGCTACATTTTGTCCGCTTTATGCTTTGGTTGGGAAGAGTACCTGTGAAGTTAAGAGAAAGAAATAAAAACGAAATTTCAATAAATATAAAACCACGGATTTCGTGGTTTTTTTATACAAGAATTTACCAAAAAAATAAAAACGATTTCCTATTTTAGCCATTCGATACAAATTTTAGTTATGATTACACAAGCCCAATTTCAAAACGAACTACAGCTCATCATCCAAAACGGAATAAGAGAAGATATTGGTGAAGGCGATCACAGTTCGCTCGCTTGCATTCCAAAATCAGCCGTTGGCAAAGCAAAATTGTTGGTAAAAGACAAAGGAATTATTGCCGGAGTAGAATTTGCTAAACTAATTTTTAAACATGTTGATTCTGGATTAGAAGTGGAGACATTTATTCAAGACGGTAGTTCAGTAGACTATGGCGATATTGTTTTTCATGTTTCCGGAAGTTCGCAATCTATTTTGAAAGCCGAACGGTTGGTGCTCAATTCAATGCAACGCATGAGTGCAATTGCAACCAAAACAAAAATGTATGTTGATTTGTTGGAAGGAACATCTACCAAAGTATTAGATACCAGAAAAACAACACCCGGATTTCGTGCCGCAGAAAAATGGGCGGTGAAGATTGGCGGTGGCGAAAATCATCGGTTTGCGTTGTATGATATGATTATGTTAAAAGATAATCACAATGATTTTGCGGGCGGAATTTCGAAAGCGATTCAAAAAACAAAAGATTATTTACATGAAAATAAGTTGGATTTAAAAATAATCGTAGAAGCCAGAAACTTAAATGAAGTTGAAGAAATTCTGAATAGTGGCGGCGTTTACCGAATTTTGTTAGACAATTTTGATTACGAAATGACAAAAGAAGCCGTAAAGTGTATTGGCAATAAATGCTTAACCGAAAGTTCCGGCAACATCAACGAAAAAACAATTCGTCATTATGCAGAATGTGGCGTGAATTACATTTCATCCGGTGCTTTGACGCACTCGGTTTATAATATGGATTTGAGTTTGAAGGCTTTTTAGGGAAGATGAGAGATGGAAGATGGAAGATGGAAGATGGAAGATGGAAGATGGAAGATGGAAGATGGAAGATGGGAGATGGGAGATGAGAGTTTTCAGTTTTCAGATAGTCCGTGAAAATCTTTTATAGCGAAGCTATCAGAATCTGTGCAAAGCAGCGTTTAGCATTAGCAAATCCGTTAAATCCGTGTTCCAAAATAAAAATTAAATAAAATAAATTGACTTAGACAAAAATATGTCAGTAGAAATAGAGCAAAAACTCGATAAAATTCCGGTAATCAAACACATCGTTAGATTTACTAAAAACATAAAACTACCTTGGTTAGAAGGCTTGTCGTTTTATGATATGATGGAATTATACATCATCGGAATTGCTCAAGGAGCTTTTTCCTATCGAGCAGGTGCGATTGCCTTTAGCTTTTTTATGGCTTTATTTCCGTTTGCATTATTCATTTTAAATCTAATTCCATTTATTCCCATTGAAGGATTTCAAGAAGATTTTCTGCAATTTGTAGAAGAAGGAGTTCCGCCAAATACCTTTGAAGCCATCAAAACCATCATCGACGACATTTTAAACAACAGTTATCAAGGATTATTATCTTCCGGATTTATTTTGTCTATCTTTTTGATGTCCAACGGAATAAATGCTATTTTAGGCGGATTTGAAACTTCCTATCACATCACGATTTCCAGAAGTTTTTTCAGACAGTATTTTGTTGCATTGATCATGTCATTACTATTTTCGATGATTCTAATTATTACTGTCGCGGCCATTGTAATTTCTGAAGTAATCATTCAACAGATTCAATTCCAACAATTTGCCTACACCGATATTACTCTAATTCAAATTACCCGATACAGTTTTGTAATTTTAATGGTTTTAATATCATCTTCGCTTCTCTTCAAATTTGGAGCAAAAGAAACGTCAAAGATCCCTTTTATCAGTATCGGATCGGTATTTACAACCATTTTGATACTTTTATCTTCGTATGTTTTTGGAATTTATGTTGTGAAATTTGCCAAGTATAACGAACTTTACGGTTCAATTGGAACTTTGCTAATTCTGATGTTTTATATTTGGATTAACTGTATGATTCTATTACTCGGTTTTGAATTGAATGCCACCATAAACAAATTAAAAAGGAAAAATCTATTTGATTAAGTCCTTTTTCTGATGAAATAATAGCCAATTTATGTCGTACTTCGTAGAAGTTATTTTGCCCTTAGCACTCGATAAAACCTTTACTTATCAAGTTTCTGAAGCTGAGTTTAACTATATTAAACCCGGAATGCGAATTGCTGTTCCGTTCGGAAAAAGTAAAATGTACACCGCTTTGGCGATAGAAACGCATCAAAACCCACCTACTTTATACGAAGCTAAAGAAATTCATCAAATTTTGGATGAAAATTCCATTGTAAATGAAGTACAGTTGAAGCATTGGCAATGGATTTCGTCCTATTATATGTGTTCCATCGGAGAAGTTTTTCGAGCTGCTTTGCCTTCCGGATTTTTGTTGGAAAGTGAGACGGTTATTTCATTGATGCAAGGAGAATTAGTCGATGAAAAAGAATTATCCGATGATGAATTTTTGGTATTTGAAGCTCTTCAGCACCAAAGTTCATTAAAAGTAAGCGATGTCATTTCTATTCTGAGTAAGAAAAATGTTTTCCCCGTTCTTCAAAAATTAATTGATAAAAGCGTGGTTTCTCTGCAAGAAGAAATGCATGAATCGTATAAACCAAAATTAGTCAGATACATCAAACTTCATCAAAATTATGCAACCGATGAACTTTTGAATGAACTGTTGAATTCCATGAAAGCCGAAAAACAAAAGGAACTTTTGCTCGGCTATTTTCAATTAAGTGCTACGGAAAAGAAACCAATTTCTGCGAAACAATTAATTGATTTTTCATCTTCAACATCGGCTGTTTTAAAAAAACTGATTGAAAAAGAAATTTTTGAAGAATATCATCTCATTCATGATCGAACCGATTTTAACGATGATGAAAAAGCTAAAGTTCTTTCATTAAGTCAACCCCAACAAATCGCTTTAAAAGAAATTAAGAAGCATTTTGAATCCAAAGATGTTTGTTTGTTACATGGTGTAACATCTAGTGGTAAAACGGAAATTTATAGCAAACTTATTCAGGAAAAGATGCAAACCGGAAAGCAAATTTTGTTTCTTTTGCCTGAAATTGCTCTAACTACACAATTAGTTTCTCGTTTGCGAAAGTTCTTTGGCAACAAAGTAGCCGTTTTCCATTCCAAATACAGTAACAATGAACGAGTGGAGGTGTGGAATCAGGTTTTGCAGAATTCTCCGAAAGCACAAGTGGTTATTGGTGCACGATCGGCTATGTTTTTACCTTTTTCTGATTTGGGATTAGTGATTGTAGATGAAGAGCATGAACAAAATTTCAAACAAACCGATCCTGCTCCACGTTATCATGCTCGCGATGCAGTGACGGTTTTGGCTAAATTTCACAATGCAAAAGTGCTTTTAGGTTCGGCCACACCGAGTTTGGAGACCTATTATAATACCCAAAATCAAAAATATGCGTTGGTTGAACTTTTTGAACGCTTCAACAACACACCTTTACCGGAAGTTATTTTAGTTGATTTAAAAGATAAGTATTTCCGCAAGCGAATGAATGGTCATTTTAGTGATACGTTGATTGAAGAGATTACGTCTGCTTTGTCTTTGGGAGAACAGGTGATACTTTTTCAGAACAGAAGAGGTTATGCTCCTTTATTGGAGTGCATGACGTGCGGCCACATTCCGCAGTGCCCGAATTGCGATGTGAGTTTAACGTATCACAAATATAAAAATCAACTCAGATGTCATTATTGCGGACATTCGATTGCGAAGCCAACTAATTGTCATCAATGTTCCAGTGTCGATTTAACTACAAAAGGTTTTGGAACCGAGCAAATTGAATTGGAATTGGCCACGCTTTTTCCCAACAAAAAAATCCTCCGCATGGATCAAGATACCACAAGAGGAAAATTTGGTTATGATACGATTATCGATAAATTCCAAAATCGGGAAGTTGATATTTTGGTTGGTACGCAAATGCTCGCCAAAGGATTGGATTTTGATAATGTGAGTTTGGTTGGAATTTTAAATGCCGACAATATGCTTTATTTCCCGGATTTTAGAGCTTTTGAACGTAGTTATCAAATGATGGCACAAGTATCGGGTAGGGCAGGAAGAGCGGAGAAAAGAGGTAAAGTTGTGATTCAAACTTATAATCCAAATCACAATACGATTCAGCAAGTAACGCATAATGATTATGTTGGAATGTATAAAGAACAGTTGTATGAGCGACAGATTTTTAAATATCCGCCTTTTTTCAAGTTAATCAAAATCACACTTCGTCATAAAGAATATGAAAAAGTGAAAGAAAGTTCGATGTGGTTGTATCAAGTTTTGAGTCAGCACCTAAAAATGCCGGTTTTAGGGCCGGAAGAACCGGCTGTAAGCAAAATTAGAAATGAATATATCAGAACCATCGTGATTAAAATTCCGGATGATATTTCGCCACAAGGCACAAAAAAAACTATCCAAAAGATATTGAATAGTTTTGATGTTATTTCGCAATATAGATCTGTAAAGCTTGTAGTAAATGTTGATTTTGGTTAGGCGATAGCAAGAGCTTTCTTCAAATCGTCTTTCTTGTTTCTACTTAAAGGAATTTTGGTTACACCAATTTCCGCAAACTTACTATTGAAACGTTCAATTTTGTCGATGTTCACAATAAACGATTTGTGTACACGTAAGAATCTGTCTTTCGACAAATCATTTTCAAACGATTTCATAGTAGAAAGCACTAAGTTGCTGTCTTCGTCGGTTACTACTTTTACATAGTCGCCATACGCTTCAATCCACTTAATTTTAGAAGTGAATACTTTTAGTTTTTTTAGATTACTTTTAATAAAGATGTAATCACCTTCTTCTTCAGAAACTTCATGTCTCAATTTGTGCATATCGATTGCTCTTTTTACAGCAGAATCGAAACGATCAACAGAAATTGGTTTTTGTAAGTAATCAGTGGCATCATAATCAAAAGCTTTTACGGCATAATCCGCTTTTGATGTGATAAAAATGATTTGTGGTTTGTTTTTTAAACCATCAAGAAAATCGAAACCATTAATAATTGGCATTTCGATATCGAGAAAAATAAGGTCAACAGAGTGTATAGACATACAACTCTTTGCTTCAATAGCGTTAGAGAAATCACCCACGAGATGTAAACTCTGGTGATTATTCACTAACTTTGTGATGATCATTCTTTGGATAGAACTGTCATCGACTACGACACAATTTAGTTTCATAATTCGATTTATTATAGATTTGGTAAAACAAACGTAGTGCATTTCATCGATAAAAACTAATTTTTTTCGAACTTTTTTACCTTATGTCGATTATTTTGGTATTAAGCTTGGATATTAAAATTAAATTCTTACTTTTGCACCCAATTTAACAATTTTAAAGTAAATTATTATGAATCATTATGAAGCTGTTTTCATCTTGAATCCCGTTTTATCTGAACAACAGGTAAAGGAAACAGTAAGCAAATTCGAAGATTTTCTTACAGCCAAAGGGGCAGAGATGGTATCAAAAGAGGATTGGGGACTTAAAAAGTTAGCCTATGAAATCCAACACAAGAAAAGTGGTTTTTACCATTTATTCGAATTCAAAGCTCCTGCGGATAGCATCTTAAGTTTTGAAACTGAATTAAGACGTGACGAGAGAATTATGCGTTTCTTAACTGTAAGTTTAGATAAACACGCAATTTCTTGGGCTGAGAGAAGAAGAGAAAAATTAAAAGTTAAAGCATAATTACTATGTCAACAATCGAGCAATCAGCAAAAGGAAAAAAAGAAGGGGATATCAGATATCTTACTCCTTTAAATATAGATACTAACAAAACTAAAAAGTATTGTCGTTTTAAAAAATCAGGTATTAAATACATTGATTATAAAGATGCAGACTTTTTATTGAAATTTGTAAACGAGCAAGGTAAAATTTTACCAAGACGTTTAACCGGAACTTCATTAAAATACCAAAGAAAAGTGTCTGTTGCCGTTAAAAGAGCAAGACATTTAGCTTTAATGCCATATGTGGCGGATTTATTAAAATAATAATTAATTAAGTTGTTGCCTCGTCATTGGCGGGCTAACTTCTATAAAAAAAGGACAACAACATGGAACTAATCTTAAAACAAGACGTTCAAAATTTAGGTTTTAAAGACGATATCGTATCAGTAAAACCAGGTTACGGAAGAAACTTTTTGATTCCTCAAGGATTTGCTGCATTAGCAACGCCATCAGCTAAAAAAGTATTGGCTGAAAACTTGAAACAAAAAGCACACAAAGAGCAAAAAGTTGTTGATGATGCTAAGAAATTGGCTGAAACATTAAAAGCTCTTGATATTAAAATTACTGCAAAAGCAGGTGGTGAAAAGTTATTTGGTTCTGTAACCAATATTGATATTGTTGAAGCTTTGGAAAAAGCCGGACAACCAATCGATAGAAAATTTGTTACTTCTGGAACAGTAAAAAGAACTGGAAAATACAACGCAACTATTCGTTTACACAGAAACGTTGTGATTGATTTGCCATATGAAATTATTGCTGAGCAATAACATTCAAACACATGAAACTTTAAAACCCTGCTTCGGTAGGGTTTTTTTATGCTTTCTATTTTGAAAAAATACATTAAAAATTATCTTGTATAAGTATTAACTTGTTTAAATTTGTCCTATGGCTCAATTTATTAAAATATATCCGGAGAATCCCAATGAAGCTGCTATTGCTAAAGTAGTTAAAGTTTTAAAAGATGGCGGATTAGTAATTTATCCTACCGATACCGTTTATGGTTTGGGTTGCGATATTACCAACACCAAAGCTTTGGAACGTATTGCAAAAATTAAAGGAATAAAACTCGAAAAAGCTAATTTTTCATTCATTTGCCATGATTTGAGCAACATTTCAGATTATGTAAGACAAATTGACACGGCTACTTTTAAGATTCTGAAACGTGCGTTGCCGGGACCTTATACTTTTATTCTTCCGGGAAATAACAATTTACCAAAAGAATTTAAAAAGAAAAAAACGGTCGGTATTCGTGTACCGGACAACAATATTGTACTTGAAATAGTGAAACTTTTAGGCAATCCTATTGTGTCCACTTCGATTCACGATGATGATGAAGTGTTGGAATATTCCACAGATCCGGAACTCATTTTTGAAAAATGGCAAAACCTTGTTGAAGTTGTGGTTGATGGTGGTTATGGTGATAATCAACCCTCTACCATTATCGATTTATCAGATGGCGAACCGGTTGTGATTCGAGAGGGTAAAGGGGATAGTGCTATTTTTTAAAAAGTATTTGATGAATAGTTGTTCTAATATTTTCTTTAAACATCCAAATTAACTTTATATGAAATCTATTTTTATCCTTTTTATTTTCTTGACTTCTATATTAGGATTTTCACAAACAGACAGTACCAAAGTAGCCTTTGTTTCCTATTGGTCAGTGGGAGATAGTTATGATTTTAAAATCTCCAAAATCACCAAGAAATGGGATAAGGACAATCAAGAAAAAGAAGATAGAGAAGAATATGTAGCTAATTTCACCGTAATCGATTCAACGGATGATTCGTATACTATTCGATGGAAATATGAAAATGAACTCAAAAATACATATCAAATTCCAGATGAATTAGCAGAAAAATTTTCTAAATATTCGGTAACAGAAATTATTTATAAAACCTCTGAAGTTGGTGATTTTGTAGAAGTTGTGAATTGGAAAGAAATAAGCAAAAGCATGAACGGTATGTTTAATGATATGATTTCTGTTTTAGGACAAAAGGATAAAAAACTAAAAAAGTTTTTAGAAGAAAGATTTGAACCTATGAAGGAAATGTATAGTTCTAAGGAAGGTATCGAAGGTCTTGTTTTAAAAGAACTTCAGTATTTTCATTACCCAATGGGTGTAGAATTTGACTATTCTGAACCTTTATTATATGATGATGAAATTCCAAATCTATTGGGTGGAGGTCTTATCAAAGCTAAAGGAAAATTAACCATTTCAAGCGTTGATCATGAAGAAGGTTTTTGTATCATGAAACAAGAACTTAATTTAGATCCGGAAGATACGAAGAAGCTCATTCTTGATGTTTTTAAAACGTTAAAAATTGAAGGTGCAGAAGCCGATAAAATGCTTAAAACCGCTGTTTTCACAATTAATGATAACAATGTTTTTGAATATTATTTTTATCCGGGTATTCCGCATAGAATTGAAACATTGCGTGAAATGAATGTTGATATCAATGATACAAAAATGAAACGAACCGATCAGGTTATCATTGAATTATTGTATAATGAAGAAGAAAGCGAGTAATTCTGACCAACATAAAAATCGAAAGGCCATCATTGCTGATGACCCTTCAATAACTATTGGTTTGAAAAATGCTTAGTTTTTTACAAACTTTTGGTTAAAACTAAGATCGTTGAGGGTTATATTCAAGATATACATACCACTATTTAAATCGCTTACGTCAATATTATTTGGATTTGAAACGGTTTTCACTTGTCTTCCGCTTAAATCGTAAATCGTTGCTTTAAAATTTTCATACTCAAACGGTATAGAAAGTGAAATAGTTTCTTTTGCCGGATTGGGATATAACGAAACAGAACTTAAATCAAAATCATTTACACTTAAAGGTATTTGCGGTAGCGGAATTAAATTACCACCCGAAGCCAAAGCAACCCAAAGTCCAAACGCCGGTCCGTTACTATTTACTGATGGATCAAGGAAACCACTGGCCAAAACAGTAATTGCAGCACCGTCTAATCCTAACGCTTGAAGCGGAGCTTGGTAAGAAGCCACAGTAACTGTTCCCGTTGCATCACGAACATCTAATGTAAAGTCAAGATTTGGTAATTCTAAATATCCTTGAAATTCCGGGAAAGAAATGTTGTCTACAATTGTTCCGGCTGGAACAGAAGTTTCCACCACATCAACCGTTGGAGCATCAGGTGAACCATGATTTACTAAAACGTCAGTATTTGTTGCAACTGAAGCCGTTTCACGACCTTGAGCAAATACATTAATTGCAAAGTTTGGACCTACAGAATATCCTGTTGGACTCA
>NZ_JBYFCC010000010.1:0-82046 GCF_057652995.1 Flavobacterium sp. T50_26 | reverse complement strand
GCCGTTTCACGACCTTGAGCAAATACATTAATTGCAAAGTTTGGACCTACAGAATATCCTGTTGGACTCACGATTCCATTAGCAACTAAAATATAGGTTTCACCTTCAGCTAAAGTTGCAGTTAAATTATATAAACTTTCAGCAGAAGAAGTACTTGTTGACGGAGCAACATCTATACTTAATTCAACTCCGGCAGGAACATCAATAAATGGAGTAGCGGTTCTAAAAGCGAAGTTATCAAGTAATAATTCATCATTCACATACACATCCACTAAAGCTGCAGCTAAATCAGGAGAATTGTGAATAGCTTGTAAACGAGCTGTTGGTGTTTCTACTAATGGTAATGGAATCAAATCACCACCTGTTGCTTTTGCTACCCAAAGTCCAAAAGAAGGACCATTACTATTTGCTGATGGATCAAGGAAACCACTAGCTAGAACGGTAATTGCATCTAATTCTAAAAATAAGTCCGCTAATGGGGCAGAATAAGTTGCAACAGTAACTGTCCCGGTTTCATCTCTCACATCAATAATATAATTGCTTGTTGGAAGTTCTAAATAATCTGAAAAACTTCCGTAGCTGAGATTATCAACTATAGTACCAGCAGGAACCGAAGTTTCTACAACGTCTACTGTTGGAGCGTCAGTTGAACCATGAAAAACAATTACATCTGTTGTATCTTCTACAGCTGTTCCTTCACGACCACCAGCTAAAACATTCAAAGCGAATGCTTGGTTGGGTGCATAGCCTGAACCAGAAACAATACCGTTGGCTATAATGATATATGTTTCACTTGGTTCTAATGTTGCAGTTAAATTATATAAACTTTCTGCTGAAGAAGAACTTGTTGAAGGAGCAACATCAATACTTAAAGCAATTCCGGCAGGTACATCAATGAATGGAGTTGCTGTTCTAAAGGCAAAATTATCTAATAATAATTCATCATTTACATAAACATCCACAGTAGAAGCAGCTAAATCCGCTGAGTTGTGAATTACTTGTAATCGAGCAGTAGGATTATGAAAAAGCGGAAGCGGAATTAAATCGCCACCGGAAGCCAAAGCTACCCACAATCCAAACGCAGGACCATCACTGTTTACAGAAGGATCAAGAAATCCACTAGCTAATACAGTTATTGCATCTGTTTGTAAAAATAAATCTGCTAGAGGAGCAGAGTAGGTTGCAACTGTTGTAGTTCCGGTTTGATCACGAACAGCCAATACATAATTGCTTGTTGGCAATTCTAAATAATTGGAAAAACTTCCGTAGGAAATATCATTTACGATAGTTCCTGCGGGAACCGCTAACTCTACAACGTCAACAGTTGGTGCATCTGGCGAACCATGCATTACTAACACATCTGTATTATTTTCAACATCGGTTCCTTCTCTTCCTCCCACATATACATTTAATGCAAATGGTTGGTTTGGTGAATAACCTGTTGGAGAAACAATACCATTTGCCACAATAATGTAGGTTTCAAATTCCTCTAATGTTGTGGTTAGGTTATACAAACTTTCTGCTGAAGAGGTGCTTGTTGAAGGAGCAATGTCGATACTCAATTCAACTCCGGCAGGTGCGTCAATAAAAGGTGTGGCGGTTCTAAAATGAAAATCATTTAACAGCAACACATCATTCAAATAGACATCCACAGAAGATGCCGCTAAGTCTGGCGAGTTATGAATGACTTGCACTCTCGCGGTTTGGGCTATGCTAATGTTGCTCAGGAACAATAGGCTCAGCCAAAGTAAATTAGTAATTTTTTTCATAGTTTTATGTTTTTTGTTTAATGTTATAAAATTAATAATAAACAAAATATGAAATAGTATTTTAACTTAATTTGGCATCTTTTTAACAGTTGTTTTTTGAGTTTAAATACTTGTTAAATAACTAGTTAGTAGTAATGCTATTGGTTTTTTTAGTGTTCTGAAAGGATATTTAATCAAATAGTGTTTATTAAATATTGATTTTAGTTAAACAAAATTATAATTACAATCTATTTCATATTAAATGCATATTTCTTTTAACTAAATTTTTATAAATTATTGATATTGAGTACACAATTAACTTTTAAACGATTTTTTTTACTTTTTACAAGCAAATTGCGAAATTTTCCCAATAAAATCATAACTTTCGAAGCTTTTTAAGAAGTACTTGTTTGTAGCCCCAAATACTACACACAATTTTTTATGGATTAGATAAGGTCGTATATATGACACCTGAAGAAAAATTGAACATAATTAACCGTTTGAATGCTCTTGAACTTCAACAGAAGAGAAACCTGGACGAGATTGGAGCTTTAAAGAAATACCTCGAAGAAAATCCGAAACTCATTGCGAGTTGGATGGACTTAAACGAGGTAAGTGGCTATTATATTGACAGTTTTTCAAAAATTGAATCCTACGAAAATCGTCCTGTAAATGAAGAAAATAGGAATGTTTTTGTAACAGAAAATCAAGCAAAATCAGCATTAGCAAAAGCTCAATTGAGTCAACTTCTACAATCTTATAATAGTGGTTGGCATAATCAATTGGATAATTATGCTATTTTTCCTCAACTGAGAGACGGAAAATTTACTCCTTATATTGGTATTTCAATTCTTCCACAATTTTTAGCTTTTCGATCCAGAGAAAAAGCTTTCTTGTTTTATCAGCAACACGAAGAATTAATTCAAATTTACTGGTCTGAGTTTTTGGAATAATTTTTGTAAATTCGATAAAAAAAGATTGATGAAGAATTTACTTTATATTTTACTTCTTATTTTTTTTCAAACTACTTTTTCTCAAGTCATTATTCAAGAAGTGGATAAGAGCGTGCATGATACAACATTTGTCAACTTAAAAGAATATTCATCCGCTTTTGTATATGATATGCGGTATGCAACCGAAAATAATTTTTTGAAAGCCAAAGTGTATGATTGTGCCGAATGTTATTTGCGTTTTAAAACCATCAAAAAACTGGTGGAAGCGAATCAGAAATTCATCAAATTAGGTTATAAAATTAAAATTTTTGATTGTTATCGACCTTTGGATGTGCAAAAGAAAATGTGGGTAATTGTTTCAAATCCTTCTTATGTTGCCGATCCAAGCAAAGGCTCAATTCATAATCGAGGAGCGGCTGTTGATATTACTTTGGTTGATTTTGATGGAAATGAATTAGATATGGGAACAGATTTTGATCATTTTGGGAAAGAATCCGCACATCTATACCAAGATTTATCCGAAACTGTTTTAAACAATCGTAAATTGCTTCGAGAAGTGATGGAAGATTCATCTTTTAAAATTATCAAATCAGAATGGTGGCATTATGATTTAATAACAGAAGAAAAAGATAAAGTGTCAAATTTCACATGGAATTGTAATTAATTTTCTACACAATGCAAATAATCCATAAAATAATTTTGCGGACGACTAAATTGATTCAATAATTCCGATTGCAATTCTTTTTTAATGAGATAATCGACGGTTTCCGTAGTATATTTTACTCGCATCGAAACAACCGGACTTGATTTTAACTCCTGATAATTGTTTTTCATGAATAGAAAATTTGCTGATAAAATTCGCACATTTCGTTCATCATTACGCATAAAACTTCCGCAGTTCTCGGTATCTGTGTGAAGCATCGTAATAATTTTTCCGTTTTCTAACTGAAGGTATAGTTTTGTTTTTGCATCAATGCAATAGGCTTTAATGAAATCACTATTTTTATGCACCAATTGAAAATTTAAAACCGGAGTTCCATTATCATTTGAAAGCGAAAAAAAGACGTAACTTTCGTTGTTACCAAACTTTCTTTCATGCATTAAAAATTCTTTGGTGGTTTTTAGTGAACCAATGCTGTCATTCACTTCAACATCATAATCGCATTTTTTTTGGGCAGTTGTTGGTATAAAATACAAGAAAGCTAAGTAGAAAAGTAAGAATCTCATGGGTTAATTAAATTTTGTTGCAAAGTAATACAATTTTGTTGTTTTTTTGGTCTGTTGTAAAGAAAGTATATAAATTACCACCGTCTTTTATTTTCCATTTTTTTCGAATGTTTTCTACCGTTTCCGGAAAGTTTCTAGTGGTAATATTGGCTTTTTTGTTTTCTAAATGCAATTTTATTTCTTTTTTTTGGTATGGAATTACATCGATAATTTCAAAAACTCTGCCACAAAAATCAATTTTTTCATCTGAAGTATATAAATGTGAATGCGGATGGAGTTTTTTCAAATTAAACTGAACAGCAACTTCATCAAAACCACCAGATTTCATAACAGCTGCATTTGGTTCATAAAGGAACTTTTCGGGTTCAGCGTAACTAACTTTAACAGAAGAATCACCTAAATTAAATTCAAATTTTTCTTCTTTATTTTTGGTAAGATTTACTGTTTTAATCTTCAGAATTCCTTCAAAACCATTATGAATTTCCCAAAGCAATTCTTTTACTTCATTGTCTAAAGCAATGATATGAATAGCAGAAACATTTTTTAATTCCTTTAATCCGGCCGTCAAGTCGAGTAGAGGAGCGGTTTTGATGAGGATTTTGGATGAATAATTAAAATAAAAATTCATTAAATCGGGAACATTTGGTTCGCAATCACGCAACATAAAAACTTTTCCTTTGGAATCATTTCTTCGGGATGGATCGATGTAAATCCAATCAAATTGTTCATTACTATTTTTTAAAATTACTTCACTCTCACCCGAAATACAATGAATGTTATCAGCTTTTAACTGACTAAAATTATGTTTAACAATTTCTGATAATTCTGAGTTGTGTTCGCAATGAATAACTTTAGAAAATTGTTTGGAAAAGTAATAGGCATCAACTCCAAAACCGCCGGTTAAATCGATTATTTTTTCTCCTGAAATTAAATTTGATTTGTATTTAGCCGTTTTTTCAGACGATGTCTGTTCAATAGAAATTTTACTTGGATAAATAATATTTTTTGTAGAAAACCAAGTTGGCAATTTATCTTTTGCTTTCGATTTTGTTTCTAATTGATTGATTATTAGTTTGTAATCTATATCTGGAAAAGGATTTTTTTGTAAAGCTAATTTTGAAATACTTTCATTTAAATTAGTTTCTATAAAATCTTGAACTTCTTTTTGTGCTAAAAAATCAAAATTTTTCAAGGCTAAATTATAATTTTCTGGTGAGTACTTGAACGATTTTATATTCTGGAAAAAATTCTTTAGCAATCACTTTTATAATTGTATAAAGAGGAACTGCGACAACCATTCCCAGAATTCCGGAAATAAAACCGGCAGTCAAAATAACCAGGAAAATTTCCAAAGGATGTGATTTTGTACTATTAGAAAAAATTAAGGGTTGACTAATATTGTTATCAATCAGCTGAACAATGTAAAAACCGATTAAAACATATAAAGCAGTTGGTAAAATTTCGGTTTGAAAATCGCTTCCAATTCCACCAATCATGGTTAGTGAGGCTGCCAAAACACTTCCAATCAAAGGTCCAATGTATGGGATAATATTTAAAACGGCACAAATAAAAGCAATGACAAAAGCATTTTCTACACCAAAAATAAGCAAAACAATAAAATATAAAATGAAGACAATAAACAGTTGAAAAATTAAACCAATAAAGTAACGAGTTAATAAATCATTAATTTTTGAAATTGAATTTAATGTTTCTTCTTCATGATCATCCGGTATAATTTTTTTTGCTCCAACTAAAAATGTTACTTTATCTTTTAGAAAGAAGAAAGTAATAAATAAAACCGAAGCTACACCAATACCAATTGAACTGATGGTCGATAAAATTCCATTGAAAATAGAAGGTAAAAAATTCATATTCAAATAAGAAGCGATGTCTGTATCTTTAAAAATATCTTTTATCAGAATACCATGATTTGATAGATATAGTTCTAAATCTGCATACAGAACCATGACTTTTTCTTCAATTGATTTGGTGTTTAAGAGCGATAAGCTCTGTGCTTGCGAAGAGATTAATGGTACAAACATCAAAATAAATAATGCTACTAAAATAAGAAGTAGAATCATTGTAGTTATAACAGCCCACGTATTATTAAACTTGCATTTCTTTTTTAAAAATTCTACAACCGGATTGCAAATTAAGGTTAGAATTAGTGCAACAATTAAATAAATTATAATCGATTGAATAGCATATAAAAACCAACAACCTAAAGCAATTAAAACTAATGTTCCAATCGCTCTTAAAATTCCGGATGAAATGGTTTTTGCTGTCATTTTTTATTTTTTATAAAAATAGGAAAATTTAATTTACAAATACATAATGAACCAAATTGGCACCCATTTTTAGAGCTTTTTCACGAACTTCTTTTGGGTTATTATGTACTTCTTCGTCTTCCCAGCCATCACCTAAATCAGTTTCAAAAGTATAAACTAGAGCCAGTCTTCCTTCAATAAAAATACCAAACGCTTGTGGTTTTTGTTTTTCATGTTCATGAATTTTTGGTATTCCGTTAGGAAAAGAAAACGGACCTTGAAAAATTTTATGTGTGGATGGAATTTCTACCAATTCATTATTCGGAAAAATTTTCTTTATTTCTTTTCTTATGTATTTGTCCATTCCGTAATTATCATCAATGTGTAAAAATCCTCCTGATGTTAAGTAATTTCTAAGATTTTGAATTTCATTATCGTTAAAAACCACGTTCCCATGTCCGGTTAAATGCACAAAAGGATACGAGAACAAATCAGAACTTCCCGGTTCAACCGTAGCCGGCTTTTGTTTGATTTTAGTATTAATATTTTGATTGCAAAACTTAATCAAATTTGGTAACGAAGTAGGATTTCCATACCAATCGCCGCCGCCACTGTATTTTAAAAGAGCGATTTCTTGTGCGTTTGCAGTTAAACCAAATAAAAAAAGTAGAAGAAGTTTTTTCATATTCAAAAGTTATTCATTCATCAAAACCACTGTATGACAAGCCACCACAGCTGCTGTTTCTGTTCGCAGTCTTGTATTGCCTAAAGATATAGGAATAAATTGTTTTTCTAAAGCGATTTCAATTTCTTTAACAGAAAAATCGCCTTCAGGACCAATCAAAATCGTGCAATCTTCACTTGTTTTTAAAACTGATTTCAAGGTTTTTTTATTGGTTTCTTCGCAGTGAGCAATGAATTTTTGTCCTTTAAATTGCTTTTTTACAAATTCTTTAAATGCAATCGATTCATTCAAAATAGGTAAAAAATACTGATTAGATTGCTTCATAGCAGAAAGCAAAATTTTATCGAATCGTTCAGTTTTTATTACTTTTCGTTCCGAATGATCGCAGATAATCGGTGTGATTTCCTGAACACCAATTTCGGTAGCTTTTTCTAAAAACCATTCGTAACGGTCATTCATTTTAGTAGGAGCAACCGCCAAATGCAAATGGAATTTTGGTTCTTCTTGTTTTTCAAATGAAATGATATTTACAGTGCATTTTGAATCGGAAGCAATGGCGATTTCAGTTTTAAATAGAAACCCTAAACCATTGGTTACAAATAAAATATCACCTTCTTTCTTGCGTAGAACTTTAGCAATATGTTTGCTTTCCTCTTTATCAAATGAAAAAGAAGTTGACTGTTCGTTTATATCTTTAAAGTAGAATAATTGCATTATAATTCAATTCGAGCTTTTGAAACTACCGCTGCATTTTCAAACTGATTATGTAAATATTTTTGATAACCCACAATGCCAATCATGGCTGCATTATCGGTGGTATATTCAAATTTTGGAATGTATGTTTTCCAGCCATATTTTGCTTCTGCTTCTTTTAATGTTTTGCGAATACCGGAATTAGCAGAAACTCCACCACCAATAGCAATTTGATTGATTCCCGTTTCTTCTACAGCTAATTTTAGCTTATCCATCAAAATTTTAATGATTATATTTTGCACAGACGCACAAATATCAGCTTTATTTTCTTCAATAAAATTAGGATTTGCAGCAACATTTTTTTGAACAAAATACAGAATCTGAGTTTTCAAACCCGAAAAACTGAAATTCAACCCTTCCACTTTAGGCTTCGTAAACGGAAAAGCTTTTGGATTTCCTTCTTTCGCAAATTGGTCAATTAACGGGCCACCGGGATAAGGTAGACCAAGAATTTTTGCTGTTTTGTCAAATGCTTCGCCAACTGCATCATCGGTAGTTTCGCCAATTACTTCCATATCAAAAAAACCGGAAACTTTTACAATTTGTGTATGACCTCCGGAAATCGTAAGTGCTAAAAATGGAAAAGTAGGTTTATCAAAACCTTCTTCATCAATAAAATGAGCCAAAATATGAGCTTGCATGTGATTCACTGCCAAAAGCGGAATTTCTAATGCCATAGATAATGATTTAGCAAAAGAACTTCCCACCAACAACGAACCCATTAAACCCGGGCCTTGCGTAAAAGCAATTCCGCTCAATTGTTTTTTGCTAATTCCGGCTTTTTTGAGAGCCATATCAACCACCGGTACAATATTTTGTTGATGTGCTCGCGAAGCTAACTCAGGAACTACACCACCAAATTCCTCATGAATACTTTGTCTGGCAACTAAATTGGAAAGTACTTTATCATTTTTTAGCACGGCAGCAGCAGTGTCGTCACACGAACTTTCGATGGCTAAAATATAAACGTAATCATTTGTCATAAAAGGCACGAATTTTGAATATATTTGTTTTAATTATTTTAGCGTTATTGAATTGGAATTAACAATGATAAAATAGTTATTTTTGTTTATCATAAAAAAAAATTTTTTCAATAAACACTGCAAATTTATAACATTTAAGGGTATCAAAAAATTTAAAAAAATAGTATTGCGTACGGTAGTGGTATTCCTACTATTATTGCTTTTTTTGGGCATATTACTTTCTTTACCCGCAGTTCAAACCAAAATAGGTCAGTATTTAACCAACTCAATCAATGAAGATTTTGGTACAGATATCAATGTTGAGCAAGTGACTTTTAACATATTTGGGGGTGTAAAACTCAAAGAAGTTTTAATTCGAGATCATCACAAAGATACGCTTATTTATGCCAATCGAATCAAAACCAGTATTTTGGATTTTAACCGTTTACTCGATGGCGACTTGCTTTTTAGCGATGTTAATGTTTCTTCTTTATTATTTAATTTGAAACAATATAAAGGCGAAAAATTCACTAATCTCGATAAATTCATCGAAGCTTTTGATGATGGAAAACCTTCGTCCGGTAAGTTTTTAATGACAGCCGAATCGATGTATCTCACAGATAGTCGATTTTTAATGGAAGATGAGAATCAGCAAAATACCAAAGTTGTTGATTTTTTACACATCAATGCTACCTTGAATGATTTTAAAATTAAAGGTTCGGATGTTTATACCACAATTTATAAAATGAATTTTAGAGATTTTCGTGGTCTTCAGGTGCAAAATGTGAAAACTCAATTTACTTATACCAAGGATAATATTTTACTTGAAAAGCTTGAAGCCAAGACAAAAAAATCATATGTAAACGGAAATGTTGCTTTGCGATATAAACGCGAAGATTTTTCAGATTTTAATAACAAAGTTGTATTTGATGCAAAAATAGATTCGGCTTCTGTTGCATCTAACGATATTCGCTATTTTTATGATGAATTAGGAAAAAATAATCAGTTTGTTTTTAAAACAAATTTGTTGGGAACCCTAAATGATTTTACAACCCAAAATCTCTTTCTAGAAGATTTAAATGGCACACAAATTATTGGAGAAATTAATTTTAAAAACATCTTTTCTAAGGAGAACAGTTCGTTTTATATGAAAGGTGATTTTGAAAAAATGACTTCAAACTATGATGATTTAGCATCCATTTTACCAAATATTTTAGGTAAATCGTTGCCAAGTTCGCTCAAAAAACTAGGGCAGTTTAATATTGAGGGCAAAGCAGAACTAACTTTACAAACCATAAAAACAGATTTAATAATGAATTCGGCTTTGGGCAATCTTCAAACGAATTTAATTATGAATAATCTTCAAAATATTGATAATGCTTCTTATGAGGGAATTGTGGTTTTAGACAATTTTAATGTAGGTGCTTTAGCAAATCAAAAAGATATTGGTCTGGTTTCCATGAATGTAATGGTTAATGGTAAAGGTTTTACAGAAAAATTGATTGATACAAAAATTAAAGGAAATGTTAGCCGATTTCAATATAATAAATATAATTACAAAGGAATTGTTGTAGATGGAAGCTTTAAAAAACCAATTTTTAAAGGAAAAGTCAATATCAATGATCCCAATTTATTCATGGATTTCAATGGAATTGTAGATGTTTCGAAACGTGAAAATGTATATAAATTTGATGCGTTGGTTGATTATGCAGATTTGAGCAAACTCAATTTTGTTAAAAATGATAGCGTTTCTATTTTTAAAGGTAAAATTTATAGTAATCTAACGGGAAATAGTTTAGATAATTTGCATGGAGATGTTTTAGTAGAACAAGCATCTTACCAAAACAATCGGGACATTTATATTTTTGATTCGTTTAGTTTAAATTCTTCTTTTGATCAAAATCGTGAACGCACAATTTCTATAAACTCTCCTGATATTATTGAAGGTAAGTTGGTTGGTAAGTTTGATTTTAATCAATTGCCTCGTATGCTAGAAAATTCATTAGGAAGTATTTATGCCAATTATAATCCTAATAAAATTAAAAAAGGTCAATATTTAAAATTCAATTTTTCCATTTTTAATAAGATAATCGAAATCTTTTATCCCGAAATAACAGTGAGTAAAAACACATTTATTCGAGGTAGTATAAATTCTGATGCAAACGATTTTAAACTTGATTTTGAATCGCCAGAAATAACAGCGTTTGCAAATAAATTTGAAAAAGTAGATATTCAAGTTGATAATAAAAATCCACTTTTTAACACCTATATTAGTATTGATAGTGTTAAAAATAGCTACTATAAAATTTCAGATTTCAATTTAATTAATGTTACAAAAAGAGATACTTTGTTTTTTAGATCAGAGTTTAAAGGAGGAAACAAAGCAGATGATTATTATAATATTGATGCCTATCACACAATCGATGAAGAGAAAAACAGTGTGGTTGGAATTTTTAAGTCTGAATTAAATTTTAAAGATTATTTGTGGTACATCAACGAAGAGAATAATAACGAAAATAGAATTGTGTTTGATAAAAAGTTCTCCAATTTTGTATTTGAAAATTTCTCAATCACACATGAAGAACAAAAAATCAACTTTTTGGGAACCATAAAAGGCAAAGATTACAAAGATTTAAAACTGAATTTCAATCAGGTAAATATTGGTAAAATTATTCCCGAAATCGAAAATTTTGTGATGGAAGGTAGTATGAACGGTGAAATAGATTTTAAACAAAACGGCGAATTATATGAACCTTACGCCGCCATTAAAATTGACAGTTTAAAAGTGAATAATATTGATTTTGGTGTTTTAAATTTAGATGTCAAAGGAAATGATGATTTGAAAACATTTGCTGTAAACGGCATCATTAAAAATGATAATTTAGAAAGTTTTTTAACCGAAGGAAATATTTCTTTTGAAGGTGAAAAACCATATATTGATTTAAATTTACGATTAAATAATTTCAATATCGGAGCTTTTAGTACCATGGGAGGAGATGTTATTTCAAACATCCGAGGATTAGTAACAGGAAATGCAAATTTTAAAGGTACAATTTCAAATCCTGAAATAAACGGAAGACTATTTTTAAATGAGGCAGGCTTAACAGTGCCTTACCTTAACGTTGATTACAAACTAGAAAATAATGCTGTTGTAGATTTAACTGAAAGACAGTTTTTACTCCGAAATATCGAAATAACCGATTCAAAATATAAAACAACAGGAACTTTAAATGGCAACATCAGACACACTAATTTATCTGATTGGAAACTAGATTTAACAATAAATACAGATAATTTAATAGCTTTAGATACTCAAGATAGTGACGAAGCATATTATTACGGAAAAGCATTTATAGCAGGAAATGCTAGTATTAGCGGACCAACCGATGCGTTGTTAATTAAAGTTAATGCTACCTCAAAAAAAGGAACAGCAATAAAAATCCCAATTTCTAATGCACAATCAGTCGGAGATAAAAATTATATTCGTTTTATTACGCCTGAAGAAAAATATAACTACAACTCAAATCTAAAAAAGCCCAATAGAAACTATAATGGCTTAGAACTCGATTTTGATTTAACCTTAACAGAAGATGCAGAAATAGAAGTGATTTTAGACAAAGAAATCGGACATAATATGAAAGGTAGAGGAGTAGGAATCATTACCATGCAAATAAACACCTTTGGAAAGTTCAATATTTTTGGAGATTATCAAGTTTATGAAGGTATTTACAACTTCAAATACAGAGGGTTAGTAAGCAAACGATTTGATGTAAAAAAATACGGAAGCATCATTTGGGAAGGTGATCCTTTGCGAGCCCGCTTAAATCTTGAAGCAGTCTATAACACAAGAGCCAATCCTGGAATGTTACTTAATAATACTACGGTAAATCAAAAAGTACCGGTAGAAGTAGGAATTACAATAAACGGAACAATCAGTAATCCTGAACCCGATTTTAATATAAATTTTCCAACCATTAGCTCCGTTTTAAAATCTGAAATCCAAACAAAATTAGATGATAGAGATACCCGTCAAACACAAGCGTTGTATCTTTTGGCATCCGGAAGTTTTCTGAGTCCGGAGGGTGCTTTAGGTCAAAATGCCTTATACAACAATTTGTTTGAAACCGTTAGTGGTGTTTTTGATAACATTTTTAATGATGAGGATAGCAAGATTTCTATGGGAGTAAATTATGTTGCTCCCGATACCACGCCTGGTCGTGAAGCAGACGGAAATGTTGGTGTAACTACCTCTTTTAATTTAAATGAACGTATTTCTGTTAATGGAAATTTAGGAGTTCCTGTTGGAGGAATTAACGATGCAGCCGTAGTGGGTGATGTTGAAATTTTATATCGTGTGAATGATGATGGAACATTGAACATGCGAGTTTTTAACCGAGAAAGTGACATTAATTATGTTGGAGAAGGCATTGGCTATACACAAGGAATTGGGGTTTCTTATCAAGTTGATTTTGATACCTTTAACGAATTGATTACCAAGATTTTTAAAAATGCAAAACTTACTCAAGAAAAAAATTCAGATGATATTCCCGATTCAGATTTTGTCCCTGAATTTATCAATTTCACAGAGCGAAAAAAAGTTAAAACAGTAAAAAAAGCAACTACTCCTCAGGAAACAGAAAAAATTCCTGAACAATAGTTGATTAGATATTGTTTTTTTCTCCTTTTTACTTATAAATCAAAAACTTATTAACGAAAACGTTTGATTTTCTATTAATCTGTCAAATACTCAAAAAAGCACTATTTTAAGTCGTTAATCTTTGCTAATTTTACAGTATAAACATAAAAAAATGAATAATACAATAAAAAAAGTAGGTGTCTTGACTTCCGGAGGAGATTCTCCGGGAATGAATGCAGCTATTCGATCAGTAGTGCGTACATGTGCGTATCACAATATCGAATGTATAGGAATATATAGAGGTTACCAAGGTATGATCGAGGGCGATTTTAAAGAAATGGGGCCGCGTTCAGTTAATAATATAATTAATAAAGGAGGAACAATTCTAAAATCAGCACGGTCAAAAGAATTCATGACCGCCGAAGGTAGAATAAAAGCCAACGAGAACCTTAGAAAAGAAGGCATAGATGCAATTGTTGTAATTGGTGGTGATGGTAGCTTTACAGGTGCCTTAGTTTTTAATAAAGAATTCGGTATGCCAGTTATGGGAATTCCCGGAACAATTGATAATGATATTTTTGGTACTAGCCATACCCTTGGATACGATACTGCATTGAATACTGTAGTCGAATGCATTGATAAAATTAGAGATACAGCAAGTTCTCACAATCGATTATTTTTTGTCGAAGTTATGGGACGTGATGCTGGACATATTGCTCTAAATGCCGGAATTGGTGCTGGAGCAGAAGAAATTTTGATACCAGAAGAAGATTTAGGTTTAGAAAGACTATTAGAATCGTTAGAAAAAAGTAGAAATTCAGGAAAATCATCAAGTATTGTAGTGGTTGCTGAAGGAGACAAAATGGGAAAAAATGTTTTTGAATTAAAAGATTACATTGAACAACATTTTCCGGAATATGACATTCGGGTTTCAGTATTAGGTCATATGCAAAGAGGTGGAGCACCTTCTTGTTTTGATAGAGTTTTAGCCAGTCGATTAGGTGTAAAAGCAGTAGAATCATTAATGGAAGGAAAGTCAAACTTTATGGTTGGCTTAATCGAAGATGTTGTTGCTTTAACACCTTTAGAACAAGCAATAAAAGGACATTATCCAATTGATGTAGAATTATTGCGGGTTTCAGATATCATGTCAACATAAATTTTTAAAAAATAAATTAAGTATAATAATCAGTTTAGATTTAATTCTAAGCTAAAAACAAACAAAAAATGTCAAAAGTAAAATTAGGAATTAACGGATTCGGAAGAATTGGTAGAATTGTTTTCAGAGAAACATTCAACAGAGATAATGTAGAAGTGGTTGCAATAAACGATTTATTAGATGTAGACCATTTGGCTTACTTGTTAAAATATGATTCAGTTCATGGTCGTTTTGCAGGAAAAGTAGAAGTAAAAGACGGAAAACTTTTTGTAAACGATAAATTTATTAGAGTAACTTCAGAAAGAGACCCAAAATTAATTAAATGGGATGATAAAGATGTTGACGTTGATATCGTGGCAGAATGTACCGGTATTTTCACAACCATAGAAACAGCAAAAGCACACATTGATGGTGGTGCAAAAAAAGTTGTTATTTCAGCTCCTTCGGCAGATGCACCAATGTTTGTAATGGGTGTAAATCACCTAGATGCTAAAGCAACAGATACAGTGGTTTCAAATGCTTCTTGTACAACAAACTGTTTGGCACCATTGGCAAAAGTAATCAATGACAATTTTGGAATTGTAGAAGGTTTAATGACAACAGTTCATGCATCAACATCAACTCAAATGGTTGCCGACGGTCCATCTAAAAAAGATTGGAGAGGCGGACGTGCAGCTAGCGTAAATATTATTCCATCTTCTACAGGTGCAGCAAAAGCAGTTGGAAAAGTTATTCCCGAATTAAATGGAAAATTAACAGGAATGTCGTTCCGCGTTCCAACAATCGACGTATCTGTAGTGGATTTAACAGTAAAAGTAGCCAAAGAAACTTCGTATGAAGAAATTATGGCTGTGTTGAAAAAAGCTTCAGAAAATGAATTAAAAGGAATTTTAGGTTTCACAGAAGATGATGTTGTGTCTCAAGACTTTATTTCAGATCCTAGAACTTCAATCATAGATGCAAAAGCAGGTATCGGTTTAAATTCAACTTTCTTTAAATTAGTATCTTGGTATGATAACGAATACGGATATTCAAGCAAATTGATTGATTTATCTGTACATATTGCAAAACTATAATTTTCATTAAAAGTCCTGTTAGTACATTTGTATAACAGGACTTTTTTTCTAACAAACAAACTAAACCTCATGAAATTATTAGTAGACGGCGGTTCAACAAAAGCCGATTGGATTGCAATTGATGATAACGGAAAAGTATTATTTACTACCCAAACATTAGGATTAAACCCTGAAGTTTTAGGAAAAGATCAAATTATTACTCGTCTCGAAGACAAGTTTGATATTTCTCAAAATAAAGACAAAGCCAAACAATTATTTTTTTACGGAGCAGGTTGCGGAACAGATAAAATGAAAAAATTTCTAAAAGAAGTTTTTGAAGAATATTTTAAAAATGCAACTGTAGATGTTCAAGAAGATACTTATGCAGCAGTTTATGCAACTACACCAAAAGAAGAACAAGCCATTGTTTGCATTTTAGGAACAGGTTCAAACTGTAGTTTTTTTGATGGCAAAGTACTTCACCAAAAAGTGCAATCATTAGGCTATATCGCTATGGATGATGGCTCTGGAAACCGTTTTGGTAGACATTTGTTAAGAGCCTATTATTTTAATAAAATGCCTAAAGAATTAGCCAAAGAATTTGAAACAGAATTCAATTTAGATGCCGATTATATTAAAGGAAATTTATACAAAGAACCCAATCCAAATGCATATTTGGCAACGTTAGCTAAGTTTTTAATCAAACATAAGGATACTGAGTTCTGCAAAAAAATAATTTATAAAGAATTAAAAAAGTTTGCCAAAAACTACATTATGCAATATGATAATTGTAGAGATGTATATGTGCATTTTGTAGGTTCTATAGCATTTTATTTAAAAGATGAATTGGAAGAAATCTTAAACAAATACGACATTAAAATTGGTAATGTTCTACGAAGACCAATTGATGGTTTAATTGCTTATCACGTTTTAAATAAATAAATTCAAAATAGTATTATAAAAAAGAGAAATCATACTTTTAAATAGTTTATGAATTTCTCTTTTTTTTGTTATTAGAATTTTTTACCGCTAATTTAGTCACAAAAACATAATATGGAAATAGCAATTATTGCACACGACGGAAAGAAAGCAGATATGGTTCAGTTTTTAAATAAAAACAAAGCCATTTTGCTTCATGAAAACATTAAGTTAATTGCAACCGGAACAACTGGAAGTAAAGCAGAAAATGCCGGATTTAAAGTAAAAAAAATGCTTTCCGGACCACAAGGAGGCGATGCTCAAATTGCAGGAAGAGTAGCCGAAGGAAAAACAAAAATGGTACTTTTTTTCAAAGATCCATTATCCAGTCATCCGCACGAACCCGATGTAAATATGCTCATTCGTATTTGCGATGTTCACAATATTCCATTAGCAACCAATGAAGCAACCGCACAATTATTGTTAAATGGTTTGTTAGCCGATTAATCCATTATCACAAAAGAAAACAGACAACAGATAACGGATAACAGAAAACCGATATTTGTCAGGAGCAAATGGCTCGGGCATTTTCAGCCAACCATTTTCCCGCTTTCCGTTCCAATTTTTTGTTCACGAGCAAAAGCTCGCCAACAAAAAGATTTCCACTGCAATCGGGGCTAGAAAGTAAGCAAATCGCCTACTTGGAGAAGCAGTTATCAGTAAACAGTTATCAGTAAACAGTTATCAGTATATAGTAATCAGTAATCAGTAATCAGTAATCAGTATATAGTAATCAGTCACTAATCAACCGACAACCGACAACAGACAACCGACAACCGACAACAGACAACAGACAACAGACAACCGATATCAGACAACAGAAAACTACTTAACCGCCACCATCGAAATCTCCACATTCACACCTTTTGGTAATCCCGCAACTTGAACAGTTTCTCTGGCCGGAGCAGAATTTTCATCAAAATAACTACCGTAAACGCCATTTATTTTTCCAAAATCAGCCATATCCATAATAAAAATTGTGGTTTTTATGATGTTTTCAAAACTCATATCAGCCGCTTCCAGAACAGCTTTCATATTTTCCATAACTTGTTTAGTCTCAGTTTTAATATCATCTAAAACCAAATCACCTGTTTTCGGATTAATCGCAATTTGACCGGAAGTATATAATGTGTTTCCCACTAAAACAGCTTGACTATAAGGACCAATAGGAGCAGGGGCTTTGTCTGTAAAAATTATTTTTTTCATACTGTTGAATTTTTTAAATTAAAGATTATCTCAACTGTCTGTCTGGTAACGAACGCTTATCCCACTTAATATCACTCAACACAGACGATTTAATTCCTATAAAAAATCCCCATGAAGCATAATCTCCAAATGGAGCCCAGTTAAAATCCATTCGCCAACTTAGCAAATCTCGTTCAAAACGAAGTTGCGTAAACGTAACTCCTTTTTGCACAAAATCATAACCCGAAGACACACCCATTTTCCATCTTGGAGTAATGTCTAGATTTCCGGAAATCATCACCGAATTTCCTGTTATTTTTTTCTCTCTGTTATTATTTCCATAGGTCAGCGAATAAGCAAACGTTAGATCCCATGGAAGTTTAGCATTATAAAATTCGGTGGGTTCTTCACTTCCATCATCATCTCCAAATTGACTTTCCCGTCGATCTCCTAAATTGGTATTAGTTCCAAATAAATCATCCTCACGACCACCATTTCTGGCACCTTGTGAGTTTTCATTATTATTTTTATTACCTTCACTAGAAAGAGAATAATTAATGGTCATGTTGGCACTTGTCATTCTAAATAAACTTCCTCCATTATCAATATTCCAAGTGTTTATTCTTCTTCCTGCTGCATTAATCGCGTACGGATCCAAAGTGGCACCAAAATTTATATTCATTTTGTTTTCAAACAAAGCTGTTCCGCCACTCATTCGAATGGGATTCCAACGTAGCGTGTCGGAAGCCATATTATAACTCGTTGAAAAATTCAACTGATTTAAGAGCATTACTTTTTTGGGTTCAACTTTTGTACTGTCTTTGTCTGTCATTTTTGCTTCAAACGTGTTGCTAAGATTAAACCCTAAACTGTTTGAATAATTTTTGCCCGGAGCTCCAAAAATTCCGCTTTCGAAACGGGTATAATCTGCCATTCTTCCACTACCATCCATTGCATAGGTATCAAAATATTTTTCAAAACTAGGTGTGTAGCTGTGCGATACAGAAGGTCGCATTACATGGCGAATGGCTTGAATTTTATTTGTTTCTTTAAAATTAAATGTTCCATAAATTGTAGTTCCTACACTAGATGAAAAAGAATAGGTTCTAAAAGCATCAAAACCATTTACATCTTCTGTCACCACTTTATTTGCATCAGTGTCAAATCGTTTATTAATTGTTTTTAAATACCAAACTTCATTATAATTTGCACTAGTAGAAACACTAAAATATTTAAAAATTTTAAAATTAGTACTTAACGGAATAGAGTGTTGAAAGCCAGAATTTGCTTCTTTAAACATCTCCGATTTAAAAAAAAGTGAATCATTTGTTCTAATTCTGTTTTCTCCTCTTAAATTGTATTGTAAATTTATATTTTTAAAGAACCCTTTTTTTGCACCATCTTTAGGAGCAAATGGAAATATTCTGTCTACACTTAGCTGGAGTGTTGGCAAAGTCATATTAATTTCTTGTGTTCTGGAGTTCTGATTGTGTGTGGCAGTAACAGACATATTTACCTGTGGAACAGAATTAAACGTTTTTGAATACGATATAGACGAACTCAAGTTGTTATTTAAAGTAGAGCCTACATTAACCTGATTTAGAGATTGTTGAAAATAAGTGCTACTTCCTAAATTCACCGAGGCAGAAAATCGTGAAGACGGACTTGACTTAGCGTCTTGCGAATGCGACCACTGAATATTGTATATTTTTGATTTGGTGTAATCAGGAAAACCGCGTTCACTTTGAATTTGATTTTCAAAACGAACATTAAAATTCCCTCTAAATTTATACATCCATGCATAGGATGATTCAAATCGGAGAGCATAACTGCCGTTCGTATAATAATCTCCCATAATTGCCAAATCATAATAATCACTCAAAGCCAAATAATATCCACCGTTTTGAAGCGAATATCCTTGTCTGCGAGTATCTTGAAACGTGGGCACAATCAAACCGGACTGACTACTTTCTGTCATCGGAAAAAAAGCAAATGGAATGGCAATAGGTGTTGGAACATCAGCAATAACCATATTGGTTAAACCGGTAACCACTTTTTGTTTAGGAACTAACTTAATTTTATTGGTTTGAAAATAATATTCAGGATTTTCTATGTCTTCAGAAGTTGTAAAGCGAGCTTTTTTTAGAAAATAAACAGAATCATTCTCTTTTTTGGTTATTTCAGCTTTTACACGAAATTCACCTTGATCTGTTCTGGAATTCCAAATCAAAGCCTTTTTTGTTTTAGAATTAAATCGAATGGAATCAGGTTCAACCACATTTGCTCCTTGTTTAAAAACTGGTAATTGAGTATAAGTTCCTGTAGAATCTTTAATTCTTCCGGCATAAACTTCGTCTTTTTCATAATTCATAACTATAATTCCGGCCTTAATTTCAATGTCTTGATAATAAAGTTCAGCTTTGTTATACAGCGTTATAAGTTTGTTTTTTTGATCAATTTTTGCGTAGTCTTCGGAGGTGTATCGAATTTTACCTTCCAATAAAGATTTTTTTTCAACTTTAGGAAGACTGTCTTTTTTTATTGTATCATTTGTTTCAGTAAAGGTTTCTTTGCTGATTACCAGACTGTCAGGTGCTTTTTCGGCTTCAATTCGCAAAGACTTATTTGGCAATTCCTGTGCATAATTTTTTTGAATTCCGATTGTTAGGAAAAATGCTGATAAAACGATATGAAATAAGTTTGTACGCAAAGGTTTTAATGCTATTTTTGTAAAATTATGGCTTGATTTTTGGAGTGCCAAACTTACATATTAATTTTGGTCAAAAATAAGTAAATAATAAAATTTAAAACGAAGAGTTTTAATTAAAATTAACTTTTGAAAAAATGTACACCCTAAATAGATATAAATTATTCGTTTTTTTACTGATTTCACTTTCGGTAAGCTCAATGTTTTCACAATCTAATAACAAGTTTAAAGTTGTTTTGGATGCAGGACACGGCGGAAAAGACTTAGGTGCAAATTATTATGGCTTTATTGAAAAAAATATCGCTTTGGCAGTTGCTTTAAAAGTTGGAAAACAACTAGAGAAATACCCTGATATTCAGGTTGTTTACACAAGAAAAACAGATGTTTTTGTTGAATTAATTGAACGTGCCAGAATTGCAAACCGTGCCAATGCCAATATGTTTTTATCCATTCACTGTAATGCAGCTCCTAAAGGTCAAGCATATGGAACCGAAACTTTCGTGATGGGTTTAACCAAAAATGCTTCCAACCTTGAAGTCGCTAAAAAAGAGAATGCTGTAATTACGCTAGAAAGTGATTATAAGATGAAATACGAAGGATACGACCCGAAATCTCCGGAAAGTGTAATTGGCATCACGCTTTTACAAGAAGAATATTTAGATCAAAGTATTACCATTGCTACAAAAATTCAGAATGAATATACTAATAAACTAGAAAGAAAAAATAGAGGAGTTAAGCAAGGTCCTTTCTTAGTTCTAAACCAAACGGCCATGCCAAGTATTTTAACAGAATTGGGTTTTCTTTCATACAAACCGGAAGGAGCTTACTTGAATTCTGAAAAAGGTCAAGATGAATTAGCCAAAGGTATTGCCGATGCTATTTTATCCTACAAAAAAGAATATTATGGAAGCTCAGCACAAATGGTAGAAGAAAAACCTGAGAAAACTAGTGCAGAAATTCCGGTGGTTCAAGAAATACCTAAACCAAAAGATGAACCAAAAGTAGCAGAAAATAAAGTAGTAGATACTAAAGGTATAATGTTTAAAGTTCAGATTTCGGCCAGCGGAAAAAAATTAGAATTAGCACCAAAAAACTTTAAAGGTTTAGATCCAACTTCGGTTATTGAAGAAAAAGGTTTGTATAAATATTATTATGCTCAGACCTCAAATTATGACGATGCAAAACAAAATCTAGCCGAAGCTAAAAGCAAAGGATATGATTCAGCATTCATTGTTGCTTTTAAAAATGGAAAAAAAATATCCATTCAGGAGGCATTAAAACAATAAAGTAAATTAAGTTTTATAAATTTGTATAAAAACACTATCCATTGAAATTATCAAGAGAAATTAAAACAGCAATCTTAGTTATATCATCCGTTTTATTATTTATATGGGGATATAGTTTTTTGAAAGGAACCGATATTTTATCAAACCATAAAACATTTTATGTGCTTTATGACGATGTAGAAGGGCTTATCGCTTCTGCACCTGTAACAATAAACGGACTTACAATTGGTAAGGTAAAATCAATCAACTTTTTAGATAATTCAGGAAAGTTAAAAGTAGAATTACAAATTGACACGGATTTTAAAATATCAAAATCAAGTGAAGCCAGAATTTATGAACCAGGACTTATTGGCGGTAAACAAGTTCAAATTGTTCCGGATTTAAAAGATTCTAATTTAGCGAAAGATGGAGATTATTTGAAAGGTGGAGTAAAACCTGGTTTAACCGATTTAGTATCAGAACGATTAACACCTTTGCAGGAAAAAATTGAAAAGGCAATGTTAAGTGCAGATGGCGTGCTAATGAACATTAATGATGTTTTAGATGAAAAAGCGAAAAAAGACCTAAGAAACAGTTTTGCTGAGTTAAATAAAACACTTACATCTTTGAGCGAAGCTTCCAAATCAGCTAATGAAATTTTAAGCACTAATAAAGGCAAGCTTAATAATGTGGTATCTAATTTTGAAAAAGTTTCTACCAATTTTGAAAAAATTTCCGACTCATTGGCACAAACTAATTTGAAGCAAACGGTAGAGAATCTAGAAAAAACACTAGCAAATGTTGATAAAATAATTGCCAACTTAGAATCCGGAAACGGAACTATGGGCAAGTTGCTTAAAGACGATAAAATGTATGCTAACTTCACAAAAGCTTCAAAAGAATTGGAACTCTTATTAGAAGATCTACGTTTAAACCCAACCCGATATGTCAATGTTTCTTTGTTTGGAAAGAAAAATAAACCTTATGTAGCTCCAACTGAAGCTGATTCAACAACAACTAAAAACTAACTTTTATGAGTTATTTGGATAATATATTATTTGCAATAATTTTAAGTTTTGGATTTGGCTATTTTGCATTAAACGTAAAAAAGTTAATCCGAAATATTAAACTTGGACAAGATGTAAATAGAAAAGATAATTCTGCAGAGCGTTGGAAAAATATGGCCATGATTGCTCTTGGTCAATCAAAAATGGTAAAACGACCAATAGCCGGAATTCTTCATATTATTGTTTATGTTGGTTTTATTATCATCAATTTAGAATTATTAGAAATCATTATTGATGGTCTTTTCGGAACTCATCGTGCCTTTTCTTTTATGGGAGGATTTTATGATGTATTGATTGCTTCCTTTGAAATTTTAGCTGTTTTAGTGATCATTGCTGTAATTGCTTTTTGGATAAGAAGAAATATAATAAAACTGAAACGATTTGTAAATTCAGACATGAAAGCTTGGCCTAAAAGCGATGCCAATTATATATTATATTTCGAAATTGTTTTGATGTCGTTGTTTTTGATAATGAATGCATCCGATTATTGGTTACAACAAATGGATGTTAATCATTATGATCAAGCCGGAAGTTTCCCAATCAGTCAATTTATCGCACCACTTTTTAATGGTTTATCCGAAGGAGTGGTTATTATTATCGAACGAACCGCTTGGTGGTTGCACATTTGTGGAATTTTAGTATTTTTAAATTACCTTTATTTTTCTAAACATCTTCATATCTTATTGGCTTTTCCAAATACATATTTCGCGAATTTAAATCCGCAAGGAAAATTTGATAATTTAGAAAGTGTGACCAATGAAGTAAAATTAATGCTTGATCCTTCTGCCGATCCGTTTGCAGCACCGGCAAATCCCGATGCAGCACCTGCCAAATTTGGAGCAAGTGATGTGCAAGATTTAGATTGGGTTCAATTACTGAATGCCTATACGTGTACCGAATGTGGAAGATGTACTTCATCTTGTCCGGCAAACCAAACCGGAAAAAAACTATCTCCTCGTAAAATTATGATGGATACTCGTGACCGTTTGGAAGAAGTTGGTAAAAATATCGATCTAAACAAAGGCGTTTTTGTTCCGGATAATAAGTCATTATTAAACGATTATATTACACCGGAAGAACTTTGGGCATGTACATCATGTAATGCTTGTGTAGAAGAATGTCCGGTCAACATCAGCCCGTTATCAATTATTATGGATATGAGAAGGTATTTAGTGATGGAACAAAGTGCTGCTCCAATGTCGTTAAATGCAATGATGACAAACATTGAAAATAACGGTGCTCCATGGCAATACAACCAAATGGATCGCTTGAACTGGAAAGACGAAAATTAATATATAATCCAAACAAATTCCCATAAATGTGAGCCTTGGGAACGTGTTTAATGAATGTGAAACTAACCAAAAATTTAAAAATGAAAGCGGAAGACATTGAAAAGAAGTTACAAACTGTAACCGAAAATGGGCAACATCTAAGCCCAATTTTACCTCAAGGAATTAAGAATTATTTAATCGATATCGACGGAACCATCTGTGATGATATTCCAAATGAAGAACCGGAAAGAATGCTCACTGCAGAAGTGTATCCTGATGCATTAATCACATTGAATAAATGGTACGACGAAGGACATATTATTTTCTTCTTTACATCAAGAACAGAAGCTCACAGAGAATATACCGAAATTTGGTTAAAAAAGCATGGCTTTAAATACCACGGAATGGTCATGGGTAAACCAAGAGGAGGAAATTATCACTGGATTGATAATCATTTAGTGAAAGCAACCCGATATAGAGGAAAGTTCACCGATTTGGTTGAAAAAGAAGTAACAATTCAAGTTTTTGATGACGAACACCATGAATAAAAACGATTTTTAGATAATTAGATTTTTGGATTTTTAGACTTTTCGAACAATCCAAAAATCCAAAAATCTAATAATTGAACAATCCAACAATCATAAAAATATGGCAGAAAATCTAACAGTGCCAACCATGGCAGAAATGATGGCTCAAGGCAAACAACCCGAAGTTTTATTTTGGGTAGGATGTGCCGGAAGCTTTGATGACAGAGCAAAAAAGATAACAAAAGCATTCGTCAAGATTCTAAATCGTGCCAATGTTCCTTTTGCTGTTTTGGGTACAGAAGAAAGTTGTACCGGAGATCCAGCCAAAAGAGCCGGAAACGAATTTTTGTTTCAAATGCAAGCCATGATGAACATTCAAGTAATGAATGCGTATGAAGTGAAAAAGATTGTGACTGCTTGCCCGCATTGCTTCAATACGATCAAAAATGAATATCCCGAATTGGGCGGATTGTATGAAGTTATGCATCATACCCAATTTCTAAAATCATTGTTAGATGATGGCAGATTAACTATTGAAGGTGGACAATTTAAAGGAAAACGAATCACCTTTCATGACCCTTGCTATTTAGGAAGAGCCAATAATGTCTATGAAGCTCCTCGTGATTTAATTCAAAAATTAGATGTCGAGTTAGTCGAAATGAAACGTTCCCGTGCCAACGGATTGTGTTGTGGAGCCGGTGGAGCACAAATGTTTAAAGATGCCGAACCTGGGAACAAAGAAGTAAATATCGAACGAACAGAAGATGGTTTAGAAACAAAACCCGATATCATTGCTGCAGGTTGTCCGTTTTGTAATACGATGATGACCGACGGAGTTAAAAACAAAGAAAAAGAAGCATCGATAAAAGTTATGGATGTGGCAGAATTAATTGCAAACGCTCAAGATTTATAGTATGAAAATTAAACACATCCTTTTTTTATTTTTATTTACAACCTCTCTTTTTGCACAAAATACTGATGCAATTTATGACATAATTGCAAAAGAAACTTGTTCATGTATTACCAACAAAAAAATAGACTTGCAAAATGATAATTATGAAAAAATTCAATTAGAGTTTGGTTTTTGCATCATTAATAGTTACTCAAATCACAAAAATGATTTTGATCAACCAACGGATTTAAACTTCAGTGATGGTGAACTCATGGAAAAATTTGGAGAAGATATTGCAATAAAGATGGTAAATCACTGTCCGGATTTTATAATAGCATTGGGCAGTAGAGTTGAAGATACCGAAGAAGTTGAAGAGGAACCAAATCTTTTTGTAGAGGCAGTTTTTATCGAATCAAAAAAGAATGATTTTCAAACAATTACAATCAAAGAAAACAATGGAAGAATTCACACATTAATTGTTTTAACTTTCTTTGAAGATGTAAATTTGATTACAGAAAATCTAATTAAAAAGAATGAAAAAGTTATAGTTGAGTATTTTGAACAAGAATTTTACGATCCAAAAGTAAATGACTTTAGATACTATAAAGTAATTCAGGGAATTAAAAAACAATAATTATTATCAAAAATGTATATACCATTTGAAAATCTTCCTGAAGAATCAAGAATTTGGATTTATCAGTCCAACCGAAAATTTTCGGATGATGAGATTACCGAAATAGAGAGCGATCTTCAAATTTTTGTTGAAGATTGGGCTGCTCACGGAACATCGTTAGAAGCTTCCTTCATCACAAAATATAATCGTTTTATTATTCTTGCTGTCAATCAGGAAGTGCAACAAGCCACAGGTTGTTCGATTGATAAATCGGTTGAATTTATTCAGTCATTAGAACAAAAATATAAAGTAGATTTGTTGGATAAAATGAATGTAACCTACAAACAAGGCGAATTTCTTACGCACAAATCACTTTTAGATTTTAAACGAATGGCTAAAGAAAAAGCCGTTTCTGCCAACACAATAGTTTTTAATAATCTCGTTAATACTATTGAAGAATGGAAAGAAAGTTGGGAAGTTCCCGCAGAAGATAGCTGGCATAGCCGATTCTTCTAAAAACTTTTGATATTTTAATTAAATTTCATTTACTTTATTATTTATTGTTGGTTTAAGTCTATTTTGTGATAGAACTTTAAACCTAGGCACTAAATTTGATGTATATCAAAAAGAAATCATTTTTATGAAATCCAAATTTGTCCGAATTATTCCATTATTACTTCTACTGATTGTTGTTGTCAATTGTGCCACCAACAAAGTCAGACAGAAAACTGTAGTAACTACTGAAAATGATTCTATCAAAACAAATTCGGTTAAATCAATAAAGAAAGAAGTACCAAATTTTGATTACACTTTAAACTCAAACTCTGAAAAAAAATGGGTTGATAGTGTATATAATTCACTCACGTTAGAAGAAAGAATCGGACAACTTTTTATGGTGGCAGCCTATTCTAACAAAGATTCGGCTCATATAAAATCATTAGACAAATTAATTACAGAACAAAAAATCGGTGGATTAATTTTCTTTCAAGGCGGACCCGTTCGTCAAGCTCAAATGACAAATCGGTTTCAAAAACTAACCAAAACTCATTTGTTTATTGGAATTGATGCCGAATGGGGTCTGAGTATGCGACTCGATTCTGTCAACCGTTTTCCATGGAATATGACATTAGGGGCCGTTCAAAATTTAAAATTAATTGAAGAAACCGGAAAACAAATGGCTCTTCAATCCAAACGAATAGGTGTTCATTTTAATTTTGCACCTGTTTTAGACATCAATACCAATCCAAAAAATCCAATTATAGGCAATCGTTCTTTTGGTGAAGATAAAGAAAAAGTAACCGAACGTGCTTTGGCATTAATGGTTGGTTTACAAAGTAACGGTGTTTTTGCAACGGGAAAACATTTTCCTGGTCACGGAGCAACTTCAACCGATTCGCATTACACATTACCGGTTATAAATTTTACACAAGAACAAATTCGAGACATAGAATTATTCCCATATAAAAAATTAATCAATAAAGGATTAGCCAGCGTTATGGTAGCTCATTTAGAAGTTCCTAGTTTTGAGACAAGGCAAGGCTTTCCTTCTTCAATTTCTTATCCAATTGTTACTAATTTGTTGAAAGAAGAATTAAATTTTAAAGGATTAATTTTTACAGATGCTCTTAATATGAAAGGAGCAAGTAATTTTAAAAGTCCCGGAGATATTGATTTAGCTGCGTTTTTGGCCGGAAATGATATTCTTTTATTTCCTGAAAATGTTCCTGTTGCCATTCAAAAGATTAAAGAAGCCTATGATTTATCAACAATTACAGAGGAACGATTGGCTTATTCAGTGAAAAAGATTTTACATTATAAATTTAAAGCAGGATTAAATAATCTAAAACCGATTGATTTAGCCAATTTATCCACTCAAATTAATTCTCAGGAAGATGAAGCTCTACAATATAAATTGTATGAAAATATTATTACTGTTGTAAAAAATAAACTAGCAATTTTACCAATCAAAGAATTAGAAAAAGAAAAAATAGCTTTTGTAAAATTTGGTGATGATTCGCATGAAATATTCATTGAAACATTAAAAAAATATGCAGACATAACTGAAGTTTCAAATGAAAATCTTGATTCATTACAAGCAGAACTGGAAGAATTTAACAAAGTTATTATTGGTTTTCACAAAGCTGACGGAGCTTGGAAAAAACACGATTTTACAGAAAAGGAAATTTTATGGATTTCCGAAATCGCAAAACGAAAAAAAGTTATTTTAAATTGTTTCGTAAAGCCGTATGCATTAAGTTCCATTCCGACTTTTGAAAATATTGATGGCGTAATCGTTTCGTATCAAAATAGTGAAATTGCTCAAAATGTTTCTGCTCAACTTATTTTTGGAGCAGTAGAAGCGAAAGGAAAATTACCTGTTACTATAAATGATGAATTTAAGTTGAATCATGGTTTATCAACAAAAAAAGTAGATAGATTGGGATTCACTCATCCTTCCAATGTGAATATGAATCCGTTTATACTGACCAAAATTGATTTGATTATGCAAAAAGCAATCAATGAAAAAATGACGCCGGGCGGACAAATTTTGGTGGCTAGAAAGGGAAAAGTAATTTATCAAAAAGCATTCGGACATCATACATATGACAATCAAGTTGAAGTAAAAAATTCTGATATTTATGATGTAGCATCGTTAACCAAAATTGTTTCTACATTGCCAAATGTGATGCAATTGTATGATAAAGAAAAAATAACTTTAGATTCAAAATTAGGCGAAATGCTTCCGGTTTTCAAAGGAACCGACAAGGAAAATATCAATTTTAAAGATTTGCTTTCTCATTATGCTCGTTTACAAGCGTGGATTCCTTTTTACAAACAAACATTAGACTCGAGCAATAAACCATCTGAAAAATATTATAGAAAATCATACAGCAAAGATTTCCCTTTTCAAGTTTCCGAAAATTTATATTTGAGAAAAGATTATCAAGACACCATTTTATCACTTGTAGCAACCAGTAAATTGTTGCCTAAAAAAGAATATAAATACAGCGATTTTACGTTTATTATTCTAAAAAATTATATCGAAAGAGCCACCGGAAAGTCATTAGACGAATTAAGTGAAAAGAATTTTTATTCCAAAATTGGAGCAAGTAACACACTTTATAATCCGTTGCAAAAGTTTGATATGAGTATAATTCCGCCAACCGAAGTAGATAATTATTACCGTTACAAAACCATTCAAGGCTATGTGCACGATATGACAGCGGCCATGGAAGGTGGAGTAGGAGGTCATGCCGGAATTTTCTCGAATTCCATGGATATGGCTAAAATTATGCAACTTTATTTGCAAAAAGGAAGTTATGGCGGTCAACGATTTTTTAGTGAAGAAACTTTTGATGTTTTCAATACCTGTTATTATTGTCCGGAAGGAAATCGTCGGGGAATCGGTTTTGATAAACCTCAATTAGGAAAATCCGGACCAACATGCGGTTGTGCTTCCATGACGAGTTTTGGACACACAGGATTCACCGGAACAATGGCTTGGGCAGATCCGGAACAAGAATTAGTGTATATCTTTTTATCCAATAGAACTTTTCCTAATTCAGAAAAAAATACACTTTCTCAACAAAATATTAGAGAAGATATTCAGCAAGTGATTTATGATGCGATAATTCACGAAAATTAATTCGTTCTAAATGTTTTTCGAATAATATCACTCGGAAATACCACCACACTTTCATGACCATTTTTTCCAACAGCGGCAACACCAAAATAGAAGTTATCGATGACGATTCCTTTCAATTCAAAATTATCGACATTGCCAACATAACGACTGAATTCCCATTGTGGCGAAGTAGTGTTTCGCCAATAAATTTTATAACCCACAATCGTTTCATCATTCGACTTTTCCCAACGTAATTTCGTGTTTGGTTCAACAATTCCGCCAATAAGGACTTTTGTTGGAGCTGGTGGAGCCCAAGCCAAATTAGCCAAAACAACAGCATTTACGGCGGTTAATTTGGCTACGTAATCAAAGTTTACACCTTCTAAAACATCACCATATGCAATTCCGTTTTCGGTTCGTAAATTTTGATGTTGACGATTATAATTTTCATGAGCTTCCATGATTCTGATGCCGGCATAACCCAAATCATTAAACGGACGATGATGACCACCTCTGCCAAAACGATCCAATCTGTAAATCATCATCGGATTCATTTCCGGCATGTAAGTTTGAATTTGTTTATGCGTATAACGTGCCAATTGACGTGAAATGCCATCCACTTCGCCACCATAAAATCTTCTTGAATTTCTTTCTTTTTCTGTTTCAGTAGGTGGAGTAGGTTCAGAAAAAATTCTAAAGCTTCGGTTATCAATCACACCATCAACACCTTCGATGTTCCCAATCATATCATTATTCAACACGCCAGTAATTTCCCAGTTGTTTTTCTTAGCAAATTCGGCGAAACCTTTTCCGCCAAACAAACCTTGTTCTTCACCGGATAATCCTAAATATATGATACTATTTTCAAAAGTATATTTTGATAAAACCCGAGCGGCTTCAATTGTTCCTGCCATTCCGGTTGCATTATCGTTTGCACCGGGAGCATCGCCCTCATAATCCATTGTATCGGAATTTCTTGAATCAATATCGCCTGTCATAATAATGTATCGATTGGGATATTTTGTTCCTTTTTGAATAGCAACTACATTGACAATCCAACTGTCTTTTGGAACTCGTTCACCTACATTGGTCGTAACAAAATCTTTTTGATAAAACACTTGAAGACAATTTTTACAATCTTTGGAAATGATTTCAAATTCCGATTTTATCCATCTGCGAGCAGCTCCAATTCCTCTTGTGTTCGAAATTGTATCACTAAAAGTGTTGCGAGTGCCAAAATTGGCTAGAGTAGTGATGTCTTTTTGCAATCGGTTTGCTGAAACAGATTCGATGATATCGTAAATTCGACTATCCGTTTGAGAAAGAGTAACAGTTGATAATAATAAAAGTAATGGAAGAAGGTAAAATTTCATATCCTTTTCTTTCAAAGATACAAAATATGTATTTTTAAAAAGAAAAGGACAGAATAAATAGAACTGATGTACTTATAGTTTGTGCATATTTGCCGCCAACGTTTCAATAAATTTTGAAATTGGCCCTTTGATCATCATCGCCATCATTGGATTAAATTCTCCATCAAAAACCAATTGAACTTCCGAACTATTTTCGGATAACGAATTGATATTGCCTGTTAAGGTAAAAGGTAATTTATCGGAAGCAGCTCCTAAAATAACTTGGCTTGGAGCATTTTTTTCTTTCATTTTCAATTTAATTTCCGGCATTCCTTTTAAACCAAAAATAAACGAATCTTCTCCGGTTACTTCAAATTTTGCAATGCTGTCGGGCATTAATTTTTCAAAATTGCGAACATCACTCAACGATTCAAATAAATATTGAGCTGATTTTTCTACAGTAACTTTTGGACTTTCTAAATTCATTTTTTTCTTTTATCGGTTGTCAGTTTTCGGTTGTCAGTTGTCAGTTGTCAGTTGTCTGTTGTCTGTTGTCTGTAATCCGAAAGCTGATAAATCTATTTTCTATTCTCTTTTTTCTATTCTCTTTTTTCTACTATTTAAACTTCAACACCCCATGTAGAAGGACTTACACGCCATTCCTGCAAAGTGTGTTGTTCTTCTTCGGTGATATATTTTTTGGCTACAGCTAACTCTAATAAATTATCATAATTAGAAAGTGTATGTAATTCTACATTCGCATTTTTGAAGTTTTGAACAGAAACATCAAAACCGTAAGTGAAAATCGCCACCATTCCTTTTACATTTGCTCCTGCAGCTTTTAACGCTTCAACTGCGAGTAAACTACTTCCACCTGTGCTGATTAAATCTTCCACCACAACCACACTTTGACCTTTTTGTAAAAATCCTTCCACTTGATTTTGACGACCGTGCTTTTTTGGTTCCGGTCGAACATACACAAAAGGAAGTCCCATATACTCTGCAACAAGCATACCAATGCCAATTGCTCCGGTGGCAACTCCGGCAATTACGTCAGGTTTTCCGTACTGTTTTTCAATGTTTTTAGAAAACTCTTCGCGGATGTAATTACGAATAGGTGGAAATGAGAGAGTTATCCGATTATCACAATAAATAGGTGATTTCCATCCTGAAGCCCACGTAAAAGGATTTTTAGGATTTAATTTAATTGCGTTTATTTGTAAAAGCAATTCGGATGTTTTTTTTGCTGTATCTTTATTAAAAATCATAGTACAAATGTATAAAGTTTTTGTGAACGACAAGCCACTTTTTTTGACAAATCAAATTCAGAAGGAAACTGATTTTCAGCTTTTTTTGTTGGATAGCGTTGATATAAAGCAACTTATTATCAAAATCTTTAAAAATAAAGTTGATAAAGCTTTTTTGTATCATCCGGACGAAAAGGAAATTCTTAAAAAACTGAAGTCAAAAATTCCGGTGGAAAAAGCAGGCGGAGGTTTAGTTTTAAACGATAAGAATGAAGTTTTATTCATTTTTAGGAATAAAAAATGGGATTTACCCAAAGGCGGAATTGAAAAAGGCGAAGAAATTGAAGATACCGCCATTCGCGAAGTAGAAGAAGAAACCGGCGTAAAAGGTTTAAAAATTACCAGAAAATTGAATAAAACCTACCATATTTTTAAACGAAATGGTCGTTATAAATTAAAAATCACGCATTGGTTTGAAATGAAAACGAGTTATTCCGGAAAAATGGTTGGTCAAGCCGAAGAAGGAATTGAAAAAGTTGAATGGATCAAACAAGAAAATATTCCAGCTTGCTTGACCAATTCGTATGAAAATATTAAATTACTATTTGAAAAGGAATTGATTTAATCAATTCAAAACACGATAAACCGGATAGGTTAGGTGCGAAGACTCATAATAGTCTGAATTTTTATAAATCCAATCCAATTGAGCTGAACCATTTTCTGTAAACGATTTGTCTTCTGATTTTTTCTTTTCAAATTTTTCTTTTAACGTTGGATTTTTTTTCAAAATTTCAACTGCCAAATCTTCAAAAACATAAGCAGAATAACCTTCTTTTTGTTGTAAAACAGCATCAAAAAAGTTCCAATTAAAAAATGAATCGGGTGCTTCGGGTTCTAATGTTTCCATTAAATATTTTACGCCAAATTGTTGGGTTGGAATAAAATAGTCACCTTCTTTAAACACTATTTTTTCAATTGATTTATGAATAGTTGTATTCGAATGTTGATAATGACCTTCGTAAGCAGAAGTAGAAGTTTTATAATCTGCAATTTTATATTTTTCAACTTCAATCAACGTATCTTTTTGAAATTGAACCATTTCCACTTTATTCAATTTTAATAAATCAATGACATTCCACCAGGATTTTGGAATGATATAAGCCGAAGGAATTTCAACTTGTTTTTGAGGTTTATAAAAATGATAATATGGAATTAGCTTTTTAAAAGGTTTCTTTTGGTCGTAAAAAAGTCGGTCTTTTCCAGAAATTTCACTTTTTTTATAACCCGATTCAAAACCTAAAAATTCAATTTGCTCTACTTTTGTACTATCAATTTTCCATTGTAAAGTATATTGACTTCCTGCTTTAAATTCAAATTGATTTTTATTTCTTAAATTTTTTATTTTCAAATAATTTGCATCAGTATGATTAATGGTTTCCAACATAAATTCATAGGTTACTTTCACACGGTCTTCGTATTTTTCAACATATGCGTTTCCGGCATGTACCCAATTGTATGAAAAAGTGAAGCATAACCGGTAGAATAACGTGGCAAATCCATCATTTGAGTAAAACCTTTTTCGGGAGTTGCACCATAAACGGTAACGTACGGAATACTTTCAATCTTCTTTTTCAGTAATTTCGTTCTGATTTTTGGAGTCATTTCATCTTTTAAATAATTCCCTAAATCATTTCCCAATTTTTGATGTTGTGTTTGAATATACGTCAAAACATATTGATAATCAGCACCATTACTCACATGATTGTCAATAAAAACATCCGGATTTACCAAATGAAAAATCTCGGCAAAACTTCTTGCATTTTTTGTATCCGACTTAATAAAATCACGATTTAAATCGAAATTTCTATCATTTCCACGAAAACCATACGATTCAGGACCATTTTGATTGGCTCTGGAAAATGAATTTCTATTTAAGGTTCCACCAATATTATAAAACGGAATTACGGCAATAATTGTGTTTTTTGGAACGCTAATTTTTCCAAACGCTAAATCACGAATTAACATTATGGTAGCATCAACTCCATCGGGTTCGCCGGGATGAATGTTGTTGTTAATGAGTATAATAGCTTTGTTTTGTTTTCTATCTAAATCAAAATTTTTATCATGATTAAAAACTAATAATTGTAAAGGTTCACCTGAATCGGTTAGACCCATTTCCATCAATTTGACAGTTTCAAATTTTTGGGTTAATGAAGTATAGAAATCAATCGCTTCTTGATACGTTGCTGTTTGGTTTTTATTTCCTTTTTCATAAGGAGTTAAAAATTGAGTGGAATTTTGACTAAATAAACCAAAAGAAATGAAAAAAAGAATAAATTTTATGAAACGCATAATTAAATTTTAAAGTTTCAAATGTAAATAAACTTTTTTTAAGTAAATAGTCTGTTCTTTATATTCCACTATCTTTGCAAAATGTACACAAATCCACATTCCAACAATTTACTATTGAATTTAGGTATTGAAAGCTTGAATGAAATGCAAGAAATAGCTCAAGAAACTATTTTAAATGATGCCAATGTTTTGTTGCTTTCGCCAACAGGTTCGGGAAAAACACTTGCTTTTTTATTGCCTGTTTTTCAATTGTTGCAACCTGAAATTAAAGATGTTCAATGTTTGATTCTGGTTCCTTCACGCGAATTAGGTTTGCAAATTGAGCAAGTTTGGAAAAAAATGGGAACCGATTACAAAGTAAATAGTTGTTATGGTGGTCATTCAATTGATACAGAAATTAAGAATCTATCCAATCCTCCGGCTGTTTTAATTGGAACTCCCGGTAGAATTGCCGATCATTTGGAACGTGATACTTTTAAAGTAGGTGCCATTCAAACGCTAATTTTAGACGAATTTGATAAATCGTTGCAATTGGGTTTTCATGAGCAAATGAAGTTCATCATTTCTAAGTTGACAAAATTGAATAAACGTGTGCTGGTTTCGGCAACTTCGGATATCGAAATTCCAAAATATACACAAGTTTTACATCCAACGATTTTAGATTTTATTCCAACAGAAGAAGAAAATTCAAACCTTTCGTTTAAAATGTTGATTTCTAAGGAAAAGGATAAAATCAATTCGCTTTTTAAATTAATTTGCTCTTTAAAATCGCAATCGGCAATTGTTTTTTGCAATCATCGTGATGCGGCCGAACGAATCAGTGACTCGTTATGTGAAAAAGGAATTTACGCCACGTATTATCATGGTGGAATGGATCAAGATGAGCGTGAACGTGCCCTGATTCAGTTTAGAAACGGAAGTGTGAGTTACTTAATCACCACCGATTTAGCCGCTCGTGGGTTGGACATTCCGGAAATGAAACACGTAATTCACTATCATTTGCCATCAAAAGAAGATGAGTTTACACATAGAAACGGTCGTACTGCAAGGATGTTAGCTTCCGGTACCGCTTATATTATTGCTCATGAAAGCGAGAAAAAAATGGAGTATCTAGATTATGGAATGCCTGTTTTAAATATTGAAAACGCATCAACTTTGCCAAAACCACCCGAATTTCAAACCATTTATATCAGCGGTGGAAAGAAAAATAAATTGAATAAAATCGATATTGTGGGTTTCTTTTCTCAAAAAGGAAAACTTGACAAAAGCGATTTGGGTCTGATTGAAGTAAAAGATTTTATTTCGTTTGCCGCTGTAAAATCAAAGAAAGTAAAAGAGTTTTTAGCCAATATCCGTGACGAAAAAATGAAAGGGAAAAAGTTCAAAATCGAAATTGCGAGAAAAGTGATTAAGAAAGAGGAGGAATGAGTTTTCAGTCGCAGTCGCAGTTTGCTGATTAAGTAAACTGAAAACTGCGACTGCGATTGTAAACTATAATTTCACTGAATCAGGAACCAAAACGCTATAATCGCCACCATTTCTAATTACATCACGAACAATACTTGAACTGATATAAGATGTGTTTGAAGCAGTTAATAAAAATACCGTTTCAATTTTAGACAATTTTCGGTTGGTATGAGCGATTGCTTTTTCAAATTCAAAATCAGCGGGATTTCGTAAACCTCTTAGAATAAATTCAGCTTTTTCTTTTTTGCATAAATCGATGGTCAATCCTTCATAAGTAATTACTCGGACTTTTGGAGAATCTTTAAAAGCATCTTCAATAAATTTTTTGCGTTGCTCTAATGAGAACATGTATTTTTTTTCGGCATTCACGCCAATGGCAACAATCACTTCATCAAATAGTGAAATTCCACGTTTGATAATATCGAAATGGCCATTGGTTATTGGGTCAAAAGAGCCTGGGAAGATTGCTTTTTTCATAGTTTTATTATTTAGCTAAAGCCAATTCAATTGCGTTGTTAAATAATTCTGTTAACGAAATTCCAGCTGCTCTAGCTTGTTGCGGCAAAATACTTTCGGTGGTCATGCCGGGAATGGTATTCATTTCCAGCATATACGGTTCGTTGTTTACTATGATGAATTCACTTCTGGAGAATCCTTTCATTTTCAAAACTTCATACGCTCTTTTGGCTACTGTTTCTACTTTTGTTTTCAATTCATCACTAATTCTCGCTGGCGTAATTTCTTGTGATTTTCCTAAATATTTGGCTTCATAATCAAAAAAATCATTTTCAGAAACGATTTCTGTAATTGGCAAAACAGTGACTTTTCCTTTATAATTAATCACACCAACTGAAACTTCTACACCATCTAAAAAACTTTCGATGATAATTTCATTGTCTTCTTTATAGGCATTTTCAATTGCCGGAAGCAATTCTTCTTTTGTTTTTACTTTCGAAATTCCAAAACTTGAACCGGATTTATTCGGCTTTACAAAACAAGGTAAGCCAACCGTTTCAATAATTTTTTCAGCATTAATTTCATCACCTAAATTTAAGTAAAATGAAGTGGCCGTTTTTATTCCATACGGTTTTAAAACCGACAGCAAATCTCTTTTATTAAACGTTAAAGCCGATTGATAATAGTCACAACTCGTTTGCGGAATTCCAAGTAATTCAAAATAAGCCTGCATTAAGCCATCTTCACCCGGAGTACCGTGAATAGCATTAAAAACTACATCAAATGTTATTTTTTGACCATTTACTTCAATAGAAAAGTCATTTTTATTAATTGGGAATTCTGTGTTTGATTCATTTACATAAACCCACTTATCTCTAAAAATATGAACTTTAAATAAATTATATTTTGTTTTATCTAAATACTGATAAACAACACCACCGCTAGTAAGCGAAATTTGATATTCACTGGAATATCCACCCATAATAATGGCAACATTTTTCATTGAATTGCGTTTGTAAGTTTTGGTTTAAGTTAAACAAAATTATCATTTATTTATCGAAACAAAAAACGGTTTATAATTTTATATATTTGCAACAAATAAAATAGGATGAGTTTTAGAAAATATCTTACCAGTAAAGTCTTTTTTCGACAAATTTTGGCCGCATTTGGTATCGTGGCAGTTTTGGCGTTCATTTTTTTCAATTTACTTTCGTATATCACAAATCACGGTGAAGAAATTACTGTTCCCAATTTGAGCAAACTAAGTGTTGAACAAGCAGAAGAAAAACTTGAAAGTTTAGATTTGGATTATGTTTTGCTTGATACGCTGGATTTTAAAAAAGAATTTCCAAAATATGGCGTGGTTGAGCAAGATCCAAAACCAGGTTCTAAAGTAAAAGCGAATAGAAAAGTGTATATCAAAATAAATTCTGATGGTTATGCGTATGTAACTTTACCTGATTTAATTGAAAAAACCTATCGTCAAGCTGAACCGACATTAAAATCGATTGGTTTGGAAATAGGTACAATTACTTACAAGCCTTATTTGGGAAAAGATATGGTTTTGGAAATGAAACATAAAGGTGCTCCGGTGAAACCAGGTGCAAAAATCATGAAAACTTCAAAAATTGATTTGGTTTTGGGTGACGGAAAAGTCGCTTTTGACGAAACAGAAATAGACAGTCTTATGCAACAAGAAGACTTAGAAAATACGGATGAATAACTTACCAACAGTAGAATTAGAATCGGACGACGAATTATTTGAACACCATCGTTTTGATGTCCCCAAAGGACAATCGATGGTTCGGATAGATAAATATTTAATGCAAGTTGTAGAAAATACAACGCGTAACAAAATTCAGCAAGCCGCAACTGCGGGAAATATTTTGGTTAATGATGTTCCTGTAAAATCAAATTACAAAGTCAAGCCATTGGATGTTGTTCGCTATTTGATGTCACATCCTCCTTATGAATATTTGTTGGAACCGGAAGATATTCCCATCAACATTGTTTATGAAGATGAGCAATTATTGATTGTTAACAAAGAAGCCGGCATAGTGGTTCATCCCGGACACGGAAATTATAGTGGAACATTAGTCAATGCCTTGGCTTTTCATTTTGAAAATCTACCTATGAATAGTTCTGAACGTCCCGGATTGGTGCATCGAATTGATAAAAATACCTCTGGATTGTTGGTCATTGCTAAAACGGAATTTGCGATGTCTTATTTGGCAAAACAATTTGCAGATAAAACTTCGGAACGAGAATATATTGCTTTGGTTTGGGGAAATCCTGTAGAAGACGAAGGAACAATCGGTGGCTTTATCGGAAGACATCAAAAAGACCGAATGCAAATGGCTGTTTATGATACTGATGCTTTTGGAAAACCGGCTGTTACACATTACAAAGTGTTAGAACGATTGGGCTATGTAACGCTAGTTTCTTGCAAATTAGAGACAGGAAGAACACATCAAATCCGTGCTCACATGAAACACATCGGTCATCCGTTATTTAATGACGAACGATATGGTGGTCATCAAATTTTAAAAGGAACAACGTTTACAAAATATAAACAGTTTGTTGAAAATTGTTTTAAGATTCTACCACGACAAGCTCTGCATGCAAAAACTTTGGGATTTGAACATCCCACAACCAAAGAATTCATGCGATTTGATTCTGAAATTCCGCAAGATATGGTGGATTGTATTGAAAAATGGAGAAATTATTCGAAATCAAATAGTGTAGAAGAAGAATAGAAATTTTTTATAAAAGTAAAAGCAGCAATCTCAATTATGATTTTGCTGCTTTTTATTTATAAAATAATCTGTTTAACTTCTTCTTGCAGAATTCGATGAACCTCTTGTCCCTGAACTTTCTGATCTCGAAGAACCTCTTGGCGAACTCATTTGACTATTTGAAGAAGAACGTGGAGCAGATTGAACCTTAGGAGCAGATGTGCTTCTTGGCGTACTCATTTGACTCGATGAAGAACGTGGAGTAGATTGTACTTTTGGCACAGATGTACTTCTAGGCGTACTCATTTGACTTGATGAAGAACGTGGAGTAGACTCTACTTTTGGAACATTACTCGAACTTCCTGAATTATACGTATTTGATCGTGGTGTATTTCTTGGCGAAGAATTTATCGAACTTCCTGAAGAAGAATTATTTCTCACTCGTGGAGTAGGATTTTCTAACGTGGCTGAATTGCTATTGCTAAATTCAGCATTTCTTGTACTATTTCTAGGTGTATTAATAGCCATATCTTCAGAACGTGTTGAAGAATTTGCTTTTATTCTTGGTGTACTTTGTGATGTAGTTGAACGAACTCCATTATTTCTTGTTCCTGTGTATGAAGTTTCAGAAAGTTGGTTATTTCTTGTGCTTCTCACAGATGAATTTGAATTAATTCCTTCATTTCTTGTGGATCTTGTTTGAGTTAATTCATATCTGTTATTCACACCATTATTTCTGGTTGAAAACGATCGAGTAGGGTGTTGCACTTCATATGAATTCGCTCTTCTCGTTTGATGCATCGCAATCGCTCTTGTACTTCTTCTATGATTCACATAGTGACAAGTGTTGTTTACATTCACATATACATTCACATGATTTCTATATCGAAATATTGGCCAAGGATTCCAAGCATAATAATAGGTTGGATAATAACCCCAGTACCAAGATGAGTAATACGGACGATAGGAATGTACCCAAAACGTGTTAAAAATGATTGGTCTGTGAATATAAACTGGCTCATAAATATAATTTGATCCATACATATAAACGTCTCCCACAACTTGTACTTGAACATTGTTGTTACGGTCTCTTTCAACTTCAACAGTTGCAACGTCTTGAAACATATCTCTCCCTAAAACAGATTGAACAATGATTAAATGTGTTCCGTTTTCAACTACTTCAATTACACGCAAATAATCTACTTGATTATCATTATTTAAATCTAAATTCGAAATTGGATTTGAAGGATCATTCAACTGTCTTTCAAAATCTTCTAAATTTGATGCTTCACCAAAAATGTGGGCAACAGCTCTCAAATCTAAATTATCACTAATATCAATAGAATTTGCTCGCACAGTTGTTCTATCTTGGGCATTTATACTTGTCATCCCGACAAACAAAACACAAAGGGTTAATAATGTAGTTTTCATAACGTAGAGTATTTAAAGTTTATAGCAAAGTGAACTTTACTTTTTACAGTTATACAATTTCTGTGCCAATACTTTTTTGAGCATTTTTTTTATAAGAATATATTGTAAAATTGTGCTTGTAAAAATCATTTTTGTTTTTATATTTGTAAAAATTCTTAACAAAATGCGTAAAATTTGTGAGATTATTATGTTATTCGTTTTGGTTTCTTGCAATAATGTTGAGAAAAAATCAAAGCCAAATTTAAGAGCTCCTTTTACCGGAGTTGAAATTGACACTCTTTTTGCTGATTCAATGAGCGTAAGAGCCATTACTTTAGAAAAAGATAAAGTTTGGTATGCAACAGATAAAGGCACTTATGGTTATTGTAAATTTGATAAATCAAAAAATTATATTGGTCAGATTACATTAGATTCAGTTAATCCACATTTTAGAGGAATTGCTAAAAATAGCTCATCTATATTTTTGATCAGTACAGAGAAACCAGCGGTAATTTATCAAATTTCAAAAAATGATAATTTGGTCACGAAGGTTTTTGAAGATAAACATCCCAATGCTTTTTATAACGGAATTCAATTTTGGAATGACTATGAAGGAATTGCCATGGGCGATCCTCAAAATGGTTGTCTTTCTGTTTTAATCACCAGAGATAGTGGTCAAACATGGATAAAAATCCCGTGTTCTGATTTACCAAAAATAGAATCAGGAGAGGCCGGTTTTGCTGCTAGCAATAGTAGTTTAGTGGTTAAAGGTGATAATACGTGGATTGTAACCGGAGGAACAAAAGCACGCGTTTTCTTTTCAAAAGACAAAGGAAAAACATGGTCAGTTCATGAAACACCAATGAATCAAGGAAAACCGATGGCTGGAATTTTTACAGCCGATTTTTATAATGATACGATTGGAATTATTGCCGGAGGAGATTATGAAAATCAAGATGAAAATTCTAAAAACAAAGCCTTGACAATTAATAGCGGACAAACGTGGGCTTTAATATCAGATGGAGAAGGGTTTGGTTATACTTCGTGCATTCAATTCGTTCCTGAATCGGGAGGACTTTTGACCGTTAGTGTTGGTCCGCAAGGAATTTATTTTTCAGACGACAGCGGTAATTTCTGGAAAAAAATTAGCGATGAAAAAGATTTGCATACTATTCGATTCATAAATGAAAGAAATGCCATTGCCGCCGGAAAGAATAAGATTGTCAAAATAAAATTTACGTCAAATTAATTTCGTTTTGACGAACGATTTTCGCGGTATTGTTTTAATAAATTTCGATTAAAATCTTCTTCCGCTTTTTTGAGTTTTATAATTTTATGAGAGCTGATAACACTTTTTAAATCTGCAACTAATTTTTTTCTCAATTGATGCGTTTCTTCTTCCACACTTTCCATTTGAGAAAGTAAACTTGACGCTTCTTTTTCAGACATTGAATCTAAATCAGAATCCATTCGTTTCATGTATGATTTCATTTTTTCATGACGAAGTTCAAATTGCTTATCTTCAAAAGCATTGTAAATAGGCCAAAATTTTTCTGCCTCTTGTTGCGTTAAAGACAATTCTGTGGTAATAAAAGCTGTTTTTAATGCTTTAATTTTTTCTCTTTTTCCGCCCTGAGCGAAACTCGTTGACATAAAAATCAAACAAATAAATAAGGTAAAAATGGAACTTTTTTTCATGGTAATTTTCAATTAATCTATAAGATATTGTTCTATCATTTCGTTTTCAAGCAAATATTTTTCAATTGATTCAGATTCTAAAGATTGTTTTTCTTGTAAAGAAATCACGTCTGAATCATCTAAGTGACTTATGATATCTTCCGTATAAACATTTGGTTGATAACTCAAATATTGTTCGATGGATTCGTTGTCAAGAGGAGTAGAGTTGATTTTCCAATTTTGATATAACGGAATACTCACAGCCAAAATCACAACAGCAGCAACTGCAGAAAACCAGTATTTTCGATACGATTTCAGTTGAATGACTTTTGGTTCTTCATTTTCTAATTGACTTAGAATTTTAGATTCAAGTTCGTCAAAATAATTTTCGGGAACTTTAAAGCCTGGTTTAATTTTTGGTTGCTTATGTAAATCTATTGGATTCATGTTTATTTGACTATAAAAATTATAAATGGTTTAATCTTGTGATAGATATTCTTCAATTTTTTTAACTGCTATGTGATAAGAAGCTTTCAAACCTCCAACTGTGGTTCCTAAAATCTCTGATATTTCTTCATATTTTAATTCTTCAAAATATCTCATTTTAAACACTAATTGTTGTTTTTCAGGAAGTAAAGCAATCGCCTTTTGTAATTTTAACTGAATTTCATCACCATCAAAATACTCATCGGCTTGCATTTTTTCAGTTTGTTGCTGCAAATATTCTTCGCTGGTAGTTTGAAATCGTTTTGATTTTTGTTGCAAAAAAGTCAGTGCTTCATTGGTTGCAATACGATACATCCATGAAAAGAGCTTACTTTCACCTTTAAATCCGTTTAAATTTCTGAAAACTTTGATAAAAGTATTTTGTAAGACATCATCTGCATCATCGTGATTTAAAACTAAATTACGAATATGAGCATAGAGCGGTCGCTGATAGTGAGATACCAACTCCTGAAAGGCACTTCGCTGCGTTTTGGGGTTTAATAACGCATCTATAAAAGCTTTTTCGTCTTGCAAAACCGTGTTTATCGATTAGACTGTGAATGTACAAAAAGGTTTAATAGAATTCGTTTAGAAAATGACTAAACCAATTTATTCAATAGGAGTAGGGTTTGCAGGAACTACATTAACTGGCTTGCTACTTTGTTGTTTTACAGGAATATAAATTTCTGTTAACCATTGCGAAGGTTGTTTTACTTGGGCTCTGTTTTTGACATAAACCTCTCGAAAAGCTCCATTGAAGTTTTGCTCTAAATTATTTTTTTTGAGGTAGTCAAGTCCTTTGTCCCACGCTTCTTTGCTATGTGAATAATCACCTTTTAGAGTGATTTTTAACGCTTGATGAGGCATTATACTATCTACTGTAAACTCACTTTCTGCAGTTGTATAGATTATTTCTTTGAGCGTTGTAGCAATTGAGTAGGAAACAGAATTTTTGGCTACGTCATAGGTATCAAAAACAACAAATTTTTGATTATTGGTTTTAAGATTGTTCTCCTCAACAAAATTATGTATCAAAGGCATTGTTTTTTGAAGAATAGTATAAAAATCAGAAATTTTGCTTTGTCCTTTTCTTTTAAGATATTTTTGATGAGAAACATTCACAATTCCATCTAAATCTATCGAATAAGTGGAAATTTCTTTGCTTAGAACTTTTTCTAATGCATCCAAATTATTTTCAAAATTTGATCCTAATTTTTTTTCAAATCCGCCGGAAAAAAGAGATTCTAATTTTCCCATAAAATTAAGTTTTCCGGATGAGTTCCATGTTACTTTTGTTCCACCTGTTGTATCTTTAAATGTAATAAATGCTGCTGCTGTTTGACCGTTCCAAGAAACTTTTTGAGCAATACTATCGTTTTCTTTTAAAAAAATGGTTTCAACAAATCCATCTCCATCTGAACTCGTCCAAGTAAACGAGCCACCAATGCCAACTGTATTTACTGGAAAAGTTACTTTTCTATTTGTATCCTTTAAATTTATAAATGATTCCCAATTTTGATAATCGTTTATGTATTGAAAAAGTGTTGATTTATCGATGTTGATTACCTTATTTTTAGTAACAGAAAAATCACCCTCTTTAGTTGACAAATAAACCGAGAAAGCGAGTAAAATCAACAAAATTAACAATAAAATATATTTTAGTATTCTCATTACAATTGGATGTTTTAAAACGACTAGGTAAAGGTAGGAAATTTATTTTAGTTTTAACATAAACGAATTTTTCTCATGCAAAAGATTTTAATTTTTGATTTATATTTTAACAGTGTAAGAATTATGACACTTGAATTATTCAAATTCAATCTTATTTTATATCAATTATTAATTTTTAAATGATTAAAAAAAAAGATGTTCCAATTTTTTGTAAATTTAATATAAGCTATTGAAAAAGAATTAGTTAATTACCAAAACATTAAATTCTAAATTCAATTAAATATGAAAAAATTTGTTAAACTGATTATGGTTTTTGGTATGATTGCTTTTCTTTCCTTTTCTTGCAAGGAAAAAGCGTCTGAGCCAGTTGAAGAAGCTCCCGTTGCTCTTGATGTAGAAGCAATTAAAAGTGAAATTCAAGAACTTGAAAATATGTATGCGGAAGCTGCAAATTCAAGCAATGTTGATGCTGTGATGACCTATTATGCAGATGATATTGTGAGTTATCCAACTGATAAACTACCAATTTCCGGTAAAGCAGCTTTACGAGAATCACTAGCAAAAGATTTTGAAGAAGGCAAAGACTTTAAAGTTTCATTTCAAGTTAAAGATATTTTTCCTTCAAGCGATGGAGTTCAAGTGGTAGAATTAGGTGAGTTTACAGTTAAAGACAGCACGACAACTACAATTTATCACGGTCATTATATGTCTTTGTTTGAAAAACGTGATGGAAAATATGTCTGCATTAGAGACATGGCCGCTTCCGACATGCCAAGAAAAAAGTAAACATAATTCAACTAAAATGAAAAACGCCCCGAAATTCGAGGCGTTTATTTTTTATATCCATTCACATTCAGAAAATTATTTTCCTGATTGTTTTTTCATTTCCGTTTCAATCATTTGATAAAACTGATCGATTTTTGGCATCACAATAATTCTTGTTCTTCTGTTTGCCGCTCTGTTTTCAACGGTATTATTTTCAACCAAAGGTAAAAATTCACCTCTACCGGCCGCAATTAACTGGCGTGGATTTACTTTGTGAGTATTAGTCAATACTCTAACAACAGCAGTAGCACGTTTTGCACTCAAATCCCAGTTGTCCACTAAAACACCATTTTTATACGGAACATTGTCTGTGTGGCTTTCCACCATACATTCAAAATCCGGCTTGTCGTTCACTACTTTTGCAACTTTGCCTAAAATTTCTTTAGCACGGTCGCTAATTTCATAACTTCCTGATTTAAAAAGTAATTTATCGGCAATGGAAATCATTACAACTCCTTTTTCAACATTAATTTGAATATCCGGGTCAGAAATTCCAACAGCTCCTTTTAAACTAGTTACTAAAGCCAATGTAACGCTATCTTTTTTAGTTAAAGCATCTTGCAAACGTGAAATTTTTAAATCTTTTTCTTTTAAACTTTCCAACGATTTCTCAAGGTTTTCTGCACCTTTAGTAGTTAAAGTTGTCAAATTACCCATGTTATTGATTAGGTCAGAAGTATTTTTCTTTAAATCACTAACCTGATTAGCTAATAGTTCCTTTTCAGACAAACAGATGTTTAATTTAACCGTGGTTGAATTCAACAAGTCTTGGCATTCTTTGTTTTGTGCCTCCAAGGCTGCAATTTTCTTTTTTGTACCACAAGAGCCCAAAGTTAAGGCAACAACTGATAGTAATAAAACTACTCTTCTCATAATTATTTCTTTTTTATTTTACAAAATTAACGCCATTCTATCAATAGAATTACATTTTGATAGATAAACTAATGTTAAAATTTATCTACAAATATCGTGCAATTTTTAACAAAATAGGCATATACAATGCTGTTTATTTTATAATAATTACTTTTTGTTTCTGACTCTCTTTTATGTATTGTTTTGATTAACAGTGAATAAAACGAAAAATGAGCTTTAAGAATGGCTAAGAAGTGATTAAACTTTCCTTTAATTAAAAATTGAATCCCGGCTATTGCGTCTAACATCATTCGTCCGATAATGATAATAAATAACTGATTACTGGGAAGATTTTTAGTGAGCATCAATAACGAATTCCTAAAATTTAAAAATGTTTTCTTAGGATTTGATGTTGCCAAAGTTGCTCCTCCTAAGTGATAAACTGTTGACAATCCACAATAAAACGTGTCATAATTTCGATTGAAACTTCTCCAGCACAAATCGATTTCTTCTTGATGGGCAAAAAAATCGGCATCAAAACCGCTTAATTCTTTGTAAACTTCTTTTCGAATAAAAAAACAAGCACCGGAAGCCCAGAAAACTTTTGCAACATCATTATATTGACCATTATCTTTTTCAATAGTATCAAAAATGCGTCCGCGACAAAAGGGATAACCGAATTTATCAATAAAACCACCGCCAGCTCCGGCATATTCAAAGTAAGCTTTATTTTTATAATCCAAAATTTTAGGTTGAATAATGGCTGTGTTTGGATTTTCATCAAATAAATTCAAAATAGGAGTGAGCCAGTTTTCGGTTACTTCAATATCTGAATTTACTAAACAATAAATTTCTTCTTCAATAAATTGTAAACCTTCATTATAACCTTGTGCAAAACCAAAATTAGATGTGTTTTGAATGATTTTAACAGACGGAAATTCTTCCTTCAAAACCAATAAAGAGTCATCGGTAGAAGCATTATCAACAACATAAACAGTGGCTTCCTGCGAATAATTGACGACTGAAGGCAAAAACTCTTTCAGTAATTTTGCTCCGTTCCAATTGAGAATAACAACTGCGATTTTTTTCAAGATTATTTTACTATTGAGTTATAATTCGGAATATCATTTAAAAACAAATAAGTTTCCTTTTCAAAATCCATTTGACAAAAATAGTGATTCAATCCATTGGTTACCATTAAATATTTGGCTTTTAAAGTAAGATTATAACGTGCAATTTGATCAAATACAGTTTGTGAAATAGGAACGTTTGGTTGCTTACATTCCACAACTAAAAATATACTTCCATCTGGTTGAAATACAACCACATCATATCGTTTTATTAAACCATTAATTTTAATCATTTTTTCAACATTAATCAATGATTTTGGATAATTTTTTTCTATCATCAGAAATTGCACAACATGAATGCGAACCCATTCTTCGGGAGTGAGAACAATAAATTTTTTCCTGATTTCATCAAACACCAACACTTTATTTTCACTATTTTTGAAGCGAAAGGAAAAGTCGGGAAAATTCAGTTTTTGCATACCGCAAATTTAATTATTTAAAACGAACTGCCAACAGTTAGTAGAATGGACGAAATTGTAAAAATCATCAACGATATTAAAAATGGTAATATCAAACCTATTTATTTTTTAATGGGTGAAGAACCTTATTATATTGATAAATTAACCGAATATATCGAAGATAATGTGCTGTCGGAAGACGAAAAGGGATTCAATCAAATGGTTTTGTACGGAAGAGATGTTTCTGTGGAAGATATTATTTCGAACGCCAAACGCTATCCTATGATGGCCGAAAGACAAGTTGTGATTGTAAAAGAAGCACAAGAACTTTCGCGAACAATAGAAAAATTAGAAAGTTATGCCGATAATCCACAACCATCAACGGTTTTAGTTATTGCCTACAAATATAAAACTTTAGACAAACGGAAAAAATTAACTAAAACAATCGATAAAATTGGACTGCTGTTTGAAAGTAAAAAATTATATGAAAATCAAGTAGCAGCTTGGATTTCAAGGGTTTTGAAGCCGAAAGAATATTCAATTGAACCAAAAGCTTCAGCTATGTTAGTAGAATTCCTAGGAACCGATTTGAGCCGAATTAGCAATGAATTAGACAAATTGCAAATCATTTTACCAAAAGGAACTGTCATCAACCCAAATCATATAGAAGAAAACATAGGATTTAGTAAAGATTTTAATGTATTTGAATTTCGAAAAGCAATTGGCGATCGTGATCAGTTGCAAGCCTACCGAATAGCCGATCATTTTGCTCAAAACAAAAAAGAATATCCAATGGTTTTGACTACGGGAATGGTTTTCTCATTCTTTTCGCAAGTACTGCAATACCATGGTTTAAAAGATAAAAATCCTAAAAATGTGGCAAGTGTGTTAAAGATAAATCCTTATTTTGTAAAGGATTATGACGTGGCTTTGAGAAATTATCCAATGAAAAAAGTCAGTTCAATTGTAGGAACTTTACGTGACATTGATATTAAAAGCAAAGGAGTTGGTGCGAATCAATTACACGAATCAGATTTATTGAAAGAAATGTTAGTTAAAATCTTTAATTAGTCTTTAAAAAATCTTTAAATATTACCGATATTTGCCACTCCAAAACAAAAAACTAAATTATGGGAATGAATAAAAACACGGTCCTAGCTTGGGCAACTTTTATAATGATTTTAATGGGTTTGATTTTAATCGGATTAGGAATTTACCGATATGCCGATGTTGCCGGATGGGGATTTGCCACCGTAGGCTTTGGTTTTTTTGCCATCGCTTGGGTTTTTAATGCGTTAAAAGGAAGAGTATAATTTTATAAATAAACACAAAAATGTCAGACGATAAAAAAGTAATATTCTCGATGTCTAAAGTAAGTAAAACTTACTCAAGCACGAACAAACAAGTTTTAAAAGATATTTATCTGAGTTTTTTCTACGGAGCAAAAATTGGTATTTTAGGTTTAAATGGTTCAGGAAAATCATCGTTATTAAAGATTATTGCCGGAATTGATAAAAATTTTCAAGGTGATTTGGTTTTTGCACCGGGCTACAAAGTAGGTTATTTGGAGCAAGAACCACAATTAGACGAAACAAAAACAGTGATTGAAATTGTTCGTGAAGGAGCAGCTGAAATCTTTGCTTTATTGGAAGAGTTCAATAAAATCAACGACATGTTTGGTTTGCCTGAAGTCTATGAAGATGCCGATAAAATGCAAAAATTGATGGATCGTCAAGCGGAATTACAAGACAAAATTGATGTAGCCGGAGCTTGGGAAATTGACAATAAATTAGAAGTAGCAATGGATGCTCTTCGCACTCCTGATCCTGAAACACCAATTAAAGTATTATCGGGAGGAGAAAAAAGACGTGTCGCTTTATGTCGATTATTACTTCAACAACCGGATGTTTTATTGTTGGATGAGCCTACCAACCACTTAGATGCCGAGTCGGTTCTATGGTTGGAACAGCATTTACAACAATATCCGGGAACGGTAATTGCCGTAACGCACGACCGTTATTTCTTGGATAATGTAGCAGGTTGGATATTAGAATTGGATAGAGGTGAAGGTATTCCGTGGAAAGGAAATTATTCTTCTTGGTTAGACCAAAAATCGAAACGTATGGAATTGGAAGAAAAAGTAGCTTCCAAACGCAGAAAAACACTAGAACGTGAGTTAGATTGGGTTCGTCAGGGAGCAAAAGGTCGCCAAACCAAACAAAAAGCTCGTTTGCAGAATTATGATAAATTATTGAACGAAGATCAAAAAGAGTTGGATGAAAAATTAGAACTTTACATTCCAAACGGACCTCGATTAGGAACAAATGTGATAAATGCAAATGGCGTCTCTAAAGCGTATGGCGATAAACTATTATATGAAGATTTAAATTTCACCCTTCCTCAAGCCGGAATTGTTGGAATAATCGGTCCGAATGGTGCCGGAAAAACCACCATTTTCAAAATGATTATGGGAGAAGAAAATCCGGATAAAGGCGAATTTACGACCGGAGATACAGTAAAAATTGCTTACGTAGATCAATCGCATTCCAACATTGATCCTGAAAAATCTATTTGGGAAAACTTTTGTGATGGTCAGGAATTGATTATGATGGGTGGAAGACAAGTAAATTCAAGAGCCTATTTAAGCCGATTCAACTTTGGCGGAAGCGATCAAAATAAAAAAGTAGCCACACTTTCAGGTGGAGAACGTAACCGTTTACATTTAGCAATAACGTTAAAAGAAGAAGGAAACGTTTTGCTTTTGGATGAGCCAACCAATGATTTGGATATTAATACTTTACGAGCTTTAGAAGAAGGTTTAGAAAACTTTGCCGGTTGTGCTGTAATTATTTCGCACGACAGATGGTTTTTGGATAGAGTTTGTACGCACATCTTAGCTTTTGAAGGCGATTCGCAAGTCTATTTCTTTGAAGGAAGTTTCTCAGAATACGAAGAAAACAAACGAAAACGATTAGGTGGCGATTTAACACCAAAACGTATTAAGTACAAAAAATTAGTAAGAAATTAATTTTAATTAAAATCCTGAGAAATCAGGATTTTTTTTTAATAAATAGTTTATATTTGATAAAATAAAAAATTTAGGATGCCCCCAAAAAACCTGCTACAATTTTTATTTATATTATGCACTTTTGTGTCTTTTTCTCAACAGAAAAATGTAACACAAAAAGAGGTTTTACAACTTTTAAATTCTTCGGATAGTTGCTTATATAAATCGGATTACAAAAATTCTTTATCTTTTTCTAGCAAAGCATTAAATTTTGCTTTAGAAATGGAAAACGACAATCTAATTGCTCGTTCTTATAATTCTATTGCAGGAAATTATGAGGAAATAATGGAGATTGACAAAGCATTAGAATACTACGACAAAGCCATCTTTCATTTTGAAAAAGCCTCAAATGACACCTTAAAAGCAGCTGTTTTTAATAATATTGGAAATATCTATTTCTTCAGAAAAAAGGAACTTGATAAAGGAATTGAGTTTTATGATGAATCCATCAAAATTTCTGAAAGCATAAATAATGTTTATTCAATTGTTTTATCAAAGTTAAATTTAGCCTCGCTATATTTTGAAAAAAATGAATATGAAAAAGGTATTTTTCATTTGAATTATGTTGAAAAAAACCGTGATTTTATCAAAATTGTTGCTGTTCAAGGTTATCTGAATATTTTGTTAGGTAAAAAGTTTAGTTATTTGAAACAATATGATAAAGCAGAAAATTATTTTAAAGAAGCTATAAAAGTAGGTGAGGAAAATAATTCAAAAATCTATTTATCAGATGCTTATAAAGATTATTCCGAATTTTTATTCAACATAAAGAATTATAAAGATGCCTATGTATACCTAAATAAGCATGAAATTCTGAAAAATGAAATTTTTGATTTGGAAAAAATTAAAAATGCAAAAATTATTGGGATGGATATAGCTTTGGATGAAACTAAACGCCAACTCAATATTATTAGCAAAGAAAAAACGTTACAAGCAGATAACCTCAAAAAGACAAAGATTATTGTTGCTCTAATTCTCGTTTTTCTTTTCATGATGATGTTTTTGCTTTATGTTTTATACCGAAATAATATTTTCCGAAGAAAAATCAACGACTTTTTAGAAACAAAAAATGAAGAACTAAAAATAGCAAAAGAAAAAGCTGAAGAAGCCTCCAAACTCAAAACTCAGTTTATTTCAACCATAAGTCATGAATTGCGAACACCGCTTTATGGAGTTGTTGGAATTACTAATATGTTATCCGATGAACACAAAGAGTTGGCCGATAGTCCGCATTTGAACTCTTTGAAGTTTTCTGCTCGTTACCTTTTGTCACTAGTAAATGATTTGCTTCAAATTAATAAGATTGAAGAAAACAAAGTGGTTTTAGAAAACCTAACGATGAATATTCATGATGAAATCAATATGGTTTCCAATTCACTTTCGTTTATAGCTAACCGAAATAGCAATAAAGTGGTAACTATAATTGACGAATCTATTCCTGATTATTTGGTTGGAGATAAATTACGTTTGTCGCAAATTTTGATGAATTTAGTTTCAAACGCACTTAAATTTACACAAAACGGAGAAGTTCGAATCAAAGCAAATTTAGAAAAAAAAGAAGGTACTTTTTGCTATGTTAAGTTTGAAGTTGAAGATACCGGTGTCGGAATTGCAGAAAAAGATCTTTCGAAAATATTTGATAAATTCGTTCAAATTGATCGAAAAGAAGACGATTATCAAGGTGCCGGTTTAGGACTTTCCATCGTAAAAAAATTAGTTGCTATCTTTAAAAGTGAAATTTTTGTTGAAAGTGAAGAAGGAAAAGGAACAAAGTTTACATTTACAATCGCTTTTGATTCTGATATGACCAAAGTAAATGAAATTATCAACGACATCAAAGTCGATTTGTCCAGCGATATGGTTTACAAAGTTTTAGTGGTAGAAGACAACAAAATAAACCAAATGGTTACGCGTAAAATTATGGAAAAAAATAATTTCAAAACCGTAATTGTAGATGATGGTTATGCCGCAATGGAAGCGTTGTCAAAAGAACAATTTGATGTTGTTTTAATGGACATCAACATGCCACTAATCAACGGATTTGATACAACCAGGTTAATCAGAAAAAAAGGAATTACCATTCCAATCATCGCTTTAACAGCATTTGCCAAAGATGAAATTTCTGAAGAAGCAATTTCTGCCGGAATGAATGACGTGTTAATCAAACCATTCGAACCATCAAAATTGATTTACAGTATTGAAACGTTAGTAAAACGAAATAACGATTAGTACCAGCGTTTTTTGTTCTTTTTAGAAGCATCCGATTTTCGTGACGGAGTTGCTTTCTTAGTATTTCTGTAATCTTTTTTCTCAGGTTCAATAACTGGTTCTACATCATTCCAAGGATACGGATGATCTTTGATTGTTTTTACATTCACTTTCACCAACTTTTGAATGTCTTTCCAATATACTTCTTCGTCTTTTCCACAAAAAGAGATGGAAATTCCGCCGTTTCCGGCACGTCCTGTTCGACCAATTCGGTGAACATAGGTTTCAGGAATATTTGGTAAATCGAAGTTCAAAACATATGGTAAACTTTCAATGTCAATTCCACGAGCAGCAATATCGGTAGCGACTAAAACGGAAATTTCATTCTTTTTGAATGCTTCCAAAACGCGTTGACGAGCGGATTGCGATTTGTCTCCGTGAATAGCTTCGGCATTTACGCCGTTTTTCTTCAATGCTTTTACAACGTTATCTGCTCCGTGCTTGGTTCGGCTAAAAACCAACAATTGTTTTAAGCCTTCATTTCGAATTAAATGATATAATAGTTTTCGTTTGTCTTCTTTATTTACAAAGTAAATGTGTTGTTCCACTGTTTCTGCCGTAGATGAAATGGGTGTAACCGAAACATATTTTGGCTTGGTCAAAAAACTATCGGCTAATTCTCTTATTGCAATTGGCATGGTAGCCGAAAACAATAGAGTTTGTCTGTTATCAGGAGTTAATTTGATGATTTTCTTTACATCATTGATAAAACCCATGTCTAGCATTTGATCGGCTTCATCTAAAACCAACGTATGCAAATGGTCTAAATCAATATAACCTTGTTTATGTAAATCCAATAAACGACCTGGTGTAACAATCAAAACATCAACACCTTTTTTCAATTGATCTACTTGCGGAACTTGGCTTACACCACCAAAAATAGTGAGTTGACGAATGTTTGTATAACGACCATACGTTTCAAAACTTTCACCAATTTGAATGGCTAATTCTCGTGTTGGAGTAACAACTAACGCACGAATATTTTTGCGTTTTTGAGCAGAACCTACAATTCTGTGCAATGTGTTCAGAATCGGAATAGCAAAAGCGGCCGTTTTTCCGGTACCGGTTTGAGCACATCCCACCAAATCATTTCCTTCTAAAATTACCGGAATAGCTTGTTGTTGAATTGGAGTAGGCGTTGTATAGCCTTCGTCAGACAAGGCATGCTGTATATTTTGAAGAAGATTTAAATCCTGAAAAGTCATAGTATTTTATTTGCCGGCAAAGATAGGGTAAAATTTTGAGTCTTTGTACAAGGTCAATAAATAGGAGATGAGCGATTAAACCTCTAACACACTCTTAGCTTTCATAAAATCAGTTATCAAATAACCAATTAATTTACCAATCAATTGCGGATTTTTTTCATCCGATAAATCAGGAGCTCCCTCACAAATATGGAGATAAGCCGCATTGGCGTGTTGCCCAAAATGATGTATAAATTGACGGGTTTGTTCTACCGAAAATCCACTTGGCGTCATCGCACTGCTGGCAATATTTGGTAAAGAATCTAAATCAATTTCTATCCCAAAAAAATCATTTTTAATAAAAGTCAAGGCTTGATTTAATTCCTGCTCAAAGTTTTTAACTTTTCTGATGGCAATTTCATCATACGTATTAAAACGAACACGATCTTCTAAATCTTTTAATTGAATAAGTACATTTTTGGAAGTATAACTTTCGTGTAAGCCATAAATGAAATATTTTTTCAAGAAACCTTCATCAAAAGCATATGAAAATCCGTTGCCGCTGTGTCTTCCTTCCAGAATTCTAAAATCGGAATGAGCATCTAAATTCACAGCATTAATTGGTTTCCCTTTAGCTAAAGCAGTTCCTTTAATATTTCCGTAGGCATTATTATGTCCTCCACCAACTATAATCGGAATTTTTCCTGCTTTAACAATGTTGAATATAATATGTGAAACTTCTTTATCAATTTTTTCAACTAAAGTGGAAAAGGTTTTTCGATCATCAACATTTAAAAAATCAAGTTTCTCGGCTATTTTCAAATCTTCAGCCACGTCTAATGAGCCTAAAATCAATAGCTGACTACCTTTGCAAAAACGGTTATGTTGAATGTTGGCAATGCTTCTGATTGCACTTTGCCAAGCCGAAGCAGCTCCGGGACGACCAAAATTTGCACGCACACCAATGTCTTCCGGAATTCCGAATAATACAAATTTGGCTTTACTTTCGGTTAAAAACGCTATTGGATCAACTCCTTTCGGAATAGTAAGCATTTTTTCGCCAAATTTTATTTCACCGCTTCTGTGATTGGTAATTTTTCCCAAATCAATGGAAGTAAACGGAATCAGATTTTCCATAAAAAAATAATTGCAGTCAAAAATACTATTTTTATATAAAATAACGTTATGCTAATGCAAAACGAATCTAAAATAAATTTAACTTTGCCTAAAATCAACTTAACAATGGAAAACGAAAACAACAACAACAATTCAAAACTAAAAGCGATAATCCTAGTATTATCACTTTTGCTGTTAGCCAGCTTGGGCTATATGTTTAAAATGAGTTCAGATGCTAAAAAAGTAGAAACTGAATTATCTTCTGTATCAACAGAAAAAGAAACAGCTTTGGCAGAATTAGCTCAATTGAAAACTACCTACGATGCAGCTATTGCTGAAAACACATCGATGTCTGAAGAATTAATCGCTGAACGTGACAAAGTGGTTAAATTAATGGAAGAAGTAAAAAAAGCAAAAGGCGATGCTGCTTCAATGAGCAGATATAAAGGTCAAGTAGCTGAATTACAAACTAAAATGAATGCTTTAATTCAAGAGAATGATGCATTAAAGAAATTGAATCAAGACTTAACTACTGAAATTGACAGCACTAAAACTATTTTAGTTGAAGCCCAACAATACAACCAAGTATTGACTGGTCAAAATGAAGAGTTATCTAAAACTGTAGAAAAAGCATCTAAACTTTCTATTTTGAATTTAAAAACAGGAGCTTTTAAAGTAAGAAATTCAGGAAAAGAAGTGGCTACAGAAAGAGCTAGTAGAGCAGATATTTTAAAAGTTAGTTTTACAATTGCTGAAAACAAAGTGGCAAAATCAGGTGATAAATCGTATTATATTCAAGTAATTGACAGTAAAAACAATGTTTTAGGAGAGAAAAAACTAATTGAATTTGGTGATCAATCATTAACGTATAGTTTTGTTTCTACCGTTCAATATGAAAATAGTACTGTAAATGTTTCTGAAAACCTTCCTGGTGAAAACTTTGAAAAAGGAACTTACTTTGTAAACATTTTTGACAAAGGAGAATTAGTTGGAAAAACAAGTTTTTCTTTGAAATAAGAATTAATTTAATAGAATATAAAAGGAGCAATGTGATGTTGCTCCTTTTTTTATTGAATCTATTTAATAACTTATATTAAAGTAAGTTTCAATACTCGTCATTTTATAATTGAATGTATCAATTTCTGTCGCTTTTTCTTCAGTAATTAAATAATATTTTTCATTTGAATGAAGATAAATTTCATTTTTATCAATAAAGCAAATGCTATCAATATTTTCAATTATAACTAAACCTGCATTATCATTTTGACGGTCTTTTTTAATTAAACAGAAACTATCATGTAAATATTCCTCTATTAAATAACTTTCATTAATTTCCTCGCTGAATGGTTCACCATCAATATATGATGGTAAAATGAATTGACAACTAGACAGTGTCACTAACAATAATATTGAAATATAGTATTTCATAGTATATATTTTTAAATAACTTTCCCTTCAATAATAACCTCATCAATTAAATTACTTCCAAATTCATACGGCAATTGATAAAACGAATGAATAGGTTTGGTAATAATTAAATTCGCTTTTTTACCTTTTGTTATACTTCCGTGCGAATCTGAAATTCCCATCGCATAGGCACCATTGATTGTTGCGGCATTAATGGCTTCTTCCGGAGTCATTTTCATTTTAATGCAAGCAGTTGCCACCACAAAATTCATATTGCCAGACGGAGTTGTTCCCGGATTATAATCAGTTGCTAAAGCTAATGGCAATCCGGCAGCCATCATTTTTCGTGCTGGTGTGTATGGAATGCTGATAAAATAACTGCACGACGGCAAAGCGACCGGCATTGTTTGAGAGTTTTTAAGTATTTCAATATCTTCGTCGGTTACAATTTCAAGATGGTCAACTGATAAGGCATTGTGCTTCACACAAGCAGCAATTCCGTTAATGGCTGTAAACTGATTTACGTGAATTTTAGAAATTAAACCGTATTTTTTTCCGGCTTCCATAATTCGTTCGGTTTCTTCTACAGAAAAATACCCAGTTTCGAGAAAAGCATCGATATAATCTGCCAAATTTTCTTCAGCAATTTTTGGTAACATTTCATTGATTATCAAATCGATATAACCGGAATGATTTTCTTTATATTCTTTCGGAAAGGCATGAGCTCCCAAAAAAGTAGCTTTTATTTTGATGGGAAAATTTTCTGCTAAACGTCTGATTACACGAAGCATTTTGATTTCGCCTTCAACCGTTAAACCATATCCGGATTTAATTTCGATGGCTCCGGTTCCTAATTTCATCACTTCTTCAAGACGAACTTTCGATTGTTCGTAAATTTCATTTTCATCTGTCTCATTGAGTTTTTGAGCCGAATTAAGAATTCCGCCACCGCGATTAGCAATTTCTTCGTAACTCAAACCATTAATTCGATCTACAAATTCCTGTACACGATTACCTGCATAAACCAAATGAGTATGACTGTCGCACCAAGTTGGCAAAACCACTTTTCCTGAAGCATCGATAATTTTTGCATTCGGTAGAGTGGGGCAGTTGCTCATCAAACCAAAATCGGCAATCAAATCATTTTCAATCAATAAAAAAGCATTTTTCAATAATGGTAAATAGGCCATTTCGGTACCGGAAACTTTCTGAATTCCAATTTCTCTAATTTGAATGAGTTCTTTTATATTGATGATGAGCGTTTGCATAATAAAAAATATTTTCTGTAAAAATAGAATGAAAAAATTAAATCACTTAAATTTATAAAAAATAAAACCGTGAAACGATTAAAATACAAAAAAGGCAGAAAAGTTCAACCAAATTATTTTGAATATACAGGCGAACACAGAAATCAGCCGGTAGAAATGCAGTTGTTTGTTTATAATTCTGAATCGTATACCGAAAATAAGAATCTAGAATTAGGAGAAAATGAAATTGAAAATTTACTTCAATCTAATGATGTTAAGTGGCTCAATGTTCATGGTTTACATGATATTGAATTAATTAAAAACATTGTTGAAAGATTAGGAATTGATGCTTATATAGCCGGAGATATTTTGAATGTGGCTAAACGAACAAGAATGGAGGAATTAGGCGACGTTTTATTTTTTAGTATCAAATCGATTTTGCCTGAAAATCAAGATAATAGTGTTCATGTAGAGCAAATTAGTTTTTTATTAAAAGATAATTTATTGGTTTCTTTTCAGGAAAAAAGAGGCGATTTTTTCACCCATATTCGCGAACGCATCAAAACAAATTCTGGAATTGTTTGTAAAAAGAAGAATGATTTTCTGTTGTATTTGATGTTAGATGCGGTGATGGAAAATTTTTACATTACAATAGAAAAATACGAAGAATTGATTGAAGAACTCCAAATTGAATCAAAAATTAATGAAAAACAAGATGTTTTAATTCGAATCGAAAAATGCAGTGATGATTTGAACTACCTCAAAAGAGCAATAATTCCGCTTAAAGATTCACTTTATAATTTAAAATCGATGCAAGATGATGATGATTTTAATGGTATTGAGAAATCTAATTATACTTTTTTTGCCAGATTGCATCAAAAAAGTTTAGAACTCTTGGATCAAATTGATTATGATATGAATTCGCTTGACAGTGCTTCCAGTTTTTACTTTTCGGCACAAAGTCATCGGATGAATGAGATTATGAAAACACTTACGATTGTAACTGTCGTATTTATTCCTCTAACATTTATTGTTGGTGTTTACGGAATGAATTTTGAAAACATTCCGGAATTAAAAAACCCCAACGGATATTTCATCACATTGGGAGTTATGTTTTTTATTGTTTTAGGAATGATTTATTATTTCAAACGAAAAAAATGGTTTTAGTTTACAGTGAAAGTATAAAATCCATTTGTAACATTATTGGCAGTAGTAGCTATAGTTAAGAAGGTTGAATTATTTGCACTATCAGAAATAATATCAAAATTAGAACCGTTATAACCACTGAAAAACCCAATTCTATATTGTCCGGCTTCTGTTAATCGTAATCCACCACGGAATTCATAAGCTTCTGTAGTTGAATTATAAATAGCATTAGCAGTTATATAGTTTCCGATGCTCATTTCTCCTTCATCTAATACAGTATTATTACCAACGGAAACAATTTCCCAATTTCCGGCTACTTGTCTTTCTAAACGGTAGATAAAACTAAATTTTTGTGAATTAGTTGTGCGATAAACATCTAAAAGTGTAGTTTGATTTGGTTCGGATAAATACCTAGAAAAAGCATTCGTATTCAACCAAAGCACATCGTTTACTGCGTAATTCGGTTGCACTTCAATAGAAACTAAATTCGGAATTGTGGTATAAACGGCGTTATAAAACTCTTCATCTTCCTTACTACAGGAAATTGAAAGTGTAATTAAAGCAAGAAATAATGTATATTTTATTGTTTTCATATCAAATTTTATTAAAATCGGTAACCTAAATTAACACCCACACGAGAAATTATATCCGGACTTTCGCCACTGCTGAAAAGGTTTTTTCCCATTCCAACAAAAATATCAATGCCTAACTTTTCTTTGATATAAAACTTGTGTCCAACAGCTGCACCCACCGCATAATCGGAATAATCTTTTTGAACTGCTTCATAATAGCCGATATTGTTTTGGTCAACTAATCGCTCTAATTCACGAAATTTTCCTTGGTTTGCTGAGACAAAAACTTCCACAAAATAATAGCGAATCTGACTTTTGGATAACGAATAACGCACAAACGGAATAATTTGATATTCTTCTAAGGTGCGGTTTTTGCCGGTTTCAAAGTCGTCTTCTCTCGATTTACTTTGGTTAAAATTACCACTTATTCCGACTGAAAAATCCTTGCCTAGGAATCGCTCATAACTCACATGAATTTTTCCTAAAGCAACTAGTGAAACGATATCAAACTTAACTTCATTTTTCCCTAGATCAAAAGAATTATTTTCTTGAGCAAATGAAACCTGTGTGAAAACTAAAAAGATAAAAATAAATTTTTTCATTTTTTGGGGTTTATTTGATGTAAATATATAAAAAGCATGGTTGTAAAGAAAAAATTTAACCAAAATCTCGATAAAGTATTAATTCAAAGTCAAAGCTCCAAGAATTTCTTCCGACATAAATGGTCCGCCGGGGTATCTTGCTGTATAATCTAAATTTAACCAAATTTGACCACGTTCATCAATGTGATAGTGAATTTCTTTATTTTTACTTTCGGTAACAAAAAGCAACTCTTTGATAAGGTAAACGGAAGCTTCCAGCTCACTTCTTTTACCCACAAGCATTTCCGGATAAATGTGTCCGCCAGTGTGAATGAGGCGTGGAGTTCCACCGACTGAACGAATACAGGCTGCCATCAAAATAGCATGATCATCACAATCACCGGAAAAGTGAATTAAACTTTCTGTCGCATGAGCTATATATTCTTGACCTTTTGGATCATTTACATAATTCCAACGGTTTCTGATTTCTTTGAAAACTGCAAAACATTGAATCATTTTTCGATGTTCTTGCTGACCTTTTATATCTTTAAAGTGCAAAGTTGTTGCCGTTAGAGCAAAATTACGAACTTGCGGATTATCATATTCAATGGCTTTGAGAATCTGATTTTTATTTGGAAAAGGGAGTAATTTAGAAATAACAATATCTTGAGGGTTTGGATCATCTGACATCGAATAAATCATATAACCGTAATCTTGAAAAACGGATTCAAATCCATATCCACTAAAAGCAGTTCCGTAGATTAAAATTATTAAATAGACAGCAATTCCGAGAATTAATATGGTTCGTATAAGTCTAAGAATAAGCTGAATAATTACTAAAAGAACAATTGCGATAAGAATTCTGTCAATATGAAAATACCATTCAGGATCTTTTAAATTTTGATGAATAATTATAAAAATCGGAATAGCTATCAAAATATTAAGTACAAAAATAATCACTTCATCCCACGGTTTTTTGACCTGGAATTTAGTTTTTAATTCTTGATACTTAAGTGTTCCGAATAAATTCATTTATATAGAAACGGCAAAATGCTAAAAGGCGTGCACGATTTCTGCAAAAGTACTTTTTTTATCGATAAGACTTAGCTCAAATAGCTGATTTTGAATTTTGTTTAACGTTTCCGAAGTTATATTTTTTTGCGACCATTTGGTTTGAAGTAACCAAGAATCAATGTCTTCCGTCTTTTGATTAAATCTACTAGCCAATGTTCTGTTGATACTCGGAATATCTTTGAATTCTTCTGTGGTTGTGTTGATTATTTCTAAAATCAATTCGATAGTTTGTGGATGCTTTTCGAGAATTTCATTACGAACAGCAATCACAAAACACGGCCATGGCGTAGGGCAGTCGGCAATTCTACGGAAAGTTCCGTTGTCAACCAATGGTTTTGTCATAAACTTTTCCCACATAAAATAATCGGCTTTTCCATTGGATAACGCTTCAACCGCACCATCAATTGTGTTGACGATTTCAAACTGCAAATCATTTGTTTTCCAACCTTGATTTTGAGCGTTTACAATCGCCATTAAATGAGATCCTGAACCTAATCGACTAATGGCAACTTTTGTGTTTTCTAAATCAGAAAGTGAAGTATAATTTGATTTTGCATCAACGTGAATTCCCCAAATGAGGGGACTTTCCACATAAATTTGAACGATTTTGGATGGATTTCCGGCATTGATGTCTTTTACAATTCCTTCAGAAAGAATCACGGCAATATCGGTTTCTCCATCACGAAGAAGTTGGCACATTTTTCCTGTTCCTTCGGGAACATCCGTCCATTGTAAATCGATTCCGGCTTCTTCAAATTCACCGTTTTCAATGCACAAATGCCAAGGTAAGTTGAAATGTTCGGGAACGCCTGCTATTTTGATGGTTTTCATAATTATAAATTCTGATTTCTAAATTCTATATTTTCCAACTTCCACCACTTCCAAATCACGCCATCTTTATCCGGATAATTTTCCATAAAATTAAAGCCAACTTTTTGTAAAACGTGATTGGATGCTCCGTTTTCAGCGTGAGTATAAGCGTGCATTTTTTCGATATTCATTTGATTAAAACCATAGTCTAACCAAGCGGTTGAAGCTTCGGTGGCATAACCTTTGTTCCAGAATTTTTCATTTAAACGATAACCGTAATCATAGAAATTGGTGTTGCCGTTTTCTTCGTGGTCGTTTACGAATTTAATCCCTGTCCAACCAATGAATTCGCCGGTTTCTTTGAGAATTGTTGCAAAACGTCCAATTTTATTTTCAAGATATTGCTGTTGAACGTACTCGATTGTTTTTATCGTTTCACTAATATCTTGTGAAGGCTTTTGCCAAAGGTATTTGTGAACACTCGGATTATTATCCATTTCAAAAAAAGCATTTGCATCACTCAATTCAAGTGGTCGAAGTAGGAGACGTTTGGTTTCGATTTGTAAATTCATTTATTTTTTTTTGAACACAGATTTAAGAAATTAAAATAATTTTAAAAATTTCCCGAATTTTTGAAATCCGTGTTCTATGCTCAATATTATTTTTCAGCCAATTTATCCAACGCATATTCAATCAACGCATCCACCGCTTTGTACGGATCTTCGCTAAATGTTCCATTCGCTCGGTTGGCAATAATTGCATTCAACGACAAACATTCATGTCCTAATAATTTGCCTAAACCGTAAATGGCGGCTGTTTCCATCTCTAAATTAGTCATTTGAATGCCTTTGTAATTGAAAGAATCCATTTTAGAATTTAAGTCCGCATCTTGAATATTTAATCGCAATACGCGGCCTTGTGGTCCGTAAAATCCGCCTACAGTTCCGGTAAAACCTTTATGAATTTGGTTACTTTCAAATTTTTTGGCTAACGATTCACTTCCTTTAATTACATACGGGCGACCTTTTCGTAAATCCCAATTTGTTTGATTGATAAACGCATCTTCGATGTCTTTTTCGGAAACAGCATCGATTAAATAGGAGCGAAGCATGTTGTCTAAACCTAGTCCGTACGAACTCATCACAAAGCTATCTACTGGAATATCAGCTTGCAATGAGCCGGAAGTTCCTATTCGAACAATGTTTAACGAAGTTAGTTTTTCTTTAATGGTTCTGGTTTTTAAATGGATATTGACTAACGCATCGAGTTCGTTCATCACAATATCAATATTATCTGGACCAATTCCGGTTGACATTACCGACATTCGTTTGCCTTTATAGATTCCGGTTTGTGTTTTGAATTCTCTCTTTTGTGTTGAAAATTCAATGGAATCAAAATGTTTAGTGATTTTTTCTACCCGATTTTGATCACCCACAAAAATAATGTCGTGAGCAATATGTTCCGGCAATAAATTTAAGTGGTAAACACTGCCGTCGGGGTTTAGTATTAATTCTGATGATTTTATCATTGTTTTTTTTATTGTTTAAGATGGTTTAAAAGTTTAAATTGTTTAAAAGTTTAACAGAACAACAGTAAACCATTTTAAACAAAATTGAACAAATTAAACCAATTTTAACCTCCTACACGTTTGGTTTTAAATCCTTTTTCTTGCAGAAATTTCATTATTTTATCACGGTAATCACCTTGAATGATGATTTCACCGTCTTTAAAACTTCCGCCAACGGCAAATTTACTCTTTATTTCTTTGGCTAAGATTTTGAAGTCTTCATCGGTTCCTTCATAACCTGAAATAATTGTAGTTGGTTTGCCTTTTCGCTTTTCATATTGACAAATCATAGGTTCTTTTTGAACGTATAATTCGTGCGGTGTTTCATCAACTTGTTCCGGTTCGTTGGAAGGTTGATGGTCGGGGAAGAGTTTTTTGAGTTGTTCGTTTAAATCCATTTTTCTGAGTGGCTGAGAAGCTGAGATTCTGAGTAACTGAGAAAAAACTCAGCAACTCAGTAACTCAGCAACTTTAAATTAAAAAAAGACATCAAGCCAAAACTCAATGTCTTTCCTATATGAGTTAATAAAATTTATTTCTTAATCAATCCCAAATCAACTAAACGTTCGTGCAGAAATTCTCCTGCAGAAATGTCTTCGTATAATTTTGGGTTATTTTCATCAATACAATCTTCCAACACATCCAAACGCATATCGCTTACCGGATGCATAAAAAACGGGATAGAATAACGGGAAGTTCCCCACAATTCTCTCGGTGGATTTACCACTTGATGAATGGTAGATTTTAATTTATTGTTTGTATGACGTGACAACATATCACCCACATTGATAACCAGTTCATCAGGTTCAGCAATCGCATCAATCCAATCGCCATTGTGGTTTTGTACTTGCAATCCTTTTCCTTGAGCACCCATTAAAAGCGTAATCAAATTAATATCGCCGTGAGCAGCCGCACGAATAGCATTTTCAGGTTCGGAAGTAATTGGTGGATAGTGAATTGGTCTCAAAATTGAGTTTCCTTCTTTACCGTATTGATCAAAATAAAATTCGTCTAAACCTAAATGCAAAGCCAATGCTCTCAACACATAAATACCTGTTTTTTCAAGCATTTGATAGGCTTCTTTGCCTACTTCGTTAAAGCGAGGAAGTTCTTTTACTTCCACGTTGTCCGGATATTCAGAAGCATATTTTGAATCTTTGCTCACATACTGACCAAAGTGCCAAAATTCTTTTAAATCGCCTTCTTTTTTGCCTTTTGCGTGTTCTTTTCCAAAGGAAACATAGCCTCTTTGACCACCAATTCCCGGAATCTCATAACTGTATTTGGTTTCTAATGGCAGAGCGAAGAAATTTCTAATTTCGCCATACAATTCATCAACCAATTTGTCATCTAAAAAATGACCTTTAAGTGCTACGAAGCCAATATCTTCGAAAGCTTTTCCGATTTCATTTACAAATTTTTGTTTACGTGCCGGTTCATCCGACAGGAAATCACGCAAGTCAACACTAGGAATGTTTTGCATACTAAAATTATTATTTGTTAATAACTCAAAGTGAGTTGAATGCTTGTAAATACAAATGTAAATAAATATTTCGTTATGCAAAATTGAAAGTTATCAACAGTGGCGAAAACGTTTTATAAAAAAGTATCACAAAACGATTAGAATTTGTTATTTTTTGTACTTTTGGGAGCGTTTTAAAACATCCAAACTATGCTTTTCGACAGAAAAAATCTTTCCGACACTACTCTTCTTGATTTATATATTCGATTACTGAAACCACGTTTAATTGAAGAAAAAATGCTCATCTTGCTTCGTCAAGGTAAAATTTCTAAATGGTTTTCAGGTATTGGTCAGGAAGCAATTTCGGTAGGAATTACTTCGGCTTTAGATAAAGATGAATACATTTTGCCGATGCATCGTAATTTAGGAGTTTTCACCACAAGAGATATTCCTTTGCAACGTTTATTTGCTCAATGGCAAGGGAAGAAAAGCGGTTTTACCAAAGGGCGTGATCGTTCGTTTCACTTTGGAACACAAGAATATAAAATCATCGGAATGATCTCGCATTTGGGTCCGCAATTAGGTGTGGCAGACGGAATTGCATTAGCCAATAAACTCCAAAAGAATGGTAAAGTTACTGCGGTTTTCACAGGAGAAGGAGCTACAAGCGAAGGCGATTTTCACGAAGCATTAAACATTGCCGCCGTTTGGGATTTACCTGTTTTGTTTGTGATTGAGAATAATGGTTATGGACTTTCAACACCAACTAACGAACAATACCGTTGTATAAATTTGGCAGATAAAGGAATTGGTTACGGAATGGAAAGTCATATCATTGACGGAAATAATATTTTAGAAGTTTTTACGAAAGTATCCGAATTAGTCGCTTCACTTCGTGAAAATCCGAGACCGGTTTTATTGGAGTTTTTGACGTTTAGAATGCGTGGACACGAAGAGGCGAGTGGTACAAAATATGTTCCGCAAGATTTGATGGATGAGTGGGCTCAAAAAGATCCTATCGATAATTATAGAGAATATTTGAAAGAAATCGGATTGCTCACTAATGATTATGATGATGCAATTCGAACTGCTTATAAACAAGAAATGGACGAACATATTCGTTTGGTTTTTGATGAACCGGATTTTGTAGCTGATTTAAGTGAAGAACTAAATGATGTTTATAAACCGTATGATTTTGAAGAATTTACACATTCATCTACAACAGAAAATATCCGTGTAATTGATGCGATTACGCAAAGTTTGAAGCAATCAATGGAACGTCATCCCAGCTTGGTGATTATGGGTCAAGACATTGCAGAATACGGTGGAGCTTTTAAAGTTACCGATGGTTTTGTGAATTTATTTGGAAAAGAACGTGTTCGCAATACTCCGATTTGTGAAAGTGCCGTGGTTTCAGCCGGAATGGGTTTATCGATTAACGGGCATAAAGCGATTGTAGAAATGCAGTTTGCCGATTTCGTTTCTACAGGATTTAACCCGATTGTGAATTTATTAGCAAAGCAACATTACCGTTGGAATGAAAAAGCCGATGTTGTAGTTCGTATGCCTTGTGGTGGCGGAACGCAAGCCGGACCGTTTCACTCGCAAACGAATGAAGCTTGGTTTACCAAAACACCCGGTTTAAAAGTGGTTTATCCTGCTTTTCCTTATGATGTGAAAGGTTTACTGAATACCGCTATTAATGACCCTAATCCTGTCATGTTTTTTGAGCATAAACAATTATACAGAAGCGTTTATCAAGATGTTCCGACAGATTATTATACAATTCCGTTTGGTAAAGCAGCTTTGCTGAAAGAAGGTTCGCAAGTCACTATCATATCTTTTGGAGCAGGCGTTCATTGGGCTTTGGAAACATTATCTAAACATCCTGAAATTAGTGCGGATGTGTTGGATTTACGTACGTTACAACCATTGGATAAAGAAGCCATTTACATATCCGTTAAGAAAACTAACAAATGTATTATTTTGCAAGAAGATACTATTTTTGGCGGAATTTCAAGCGATATTTCATCAATGATTATGGAGAATTGTTTTGAGCATTTAGACGGTCCGGTTCGAAGAGTAGGTAGTTTAGAATCACCGATACCTTTTGTGAAGGCATTGGAAGATCAATATTTGCCGAAAGAACGATTTGAAAAGGAGTTGTTAGAATTGGTAGCTTATTAATACAGAAAGAGACTTAGGTCTCTTTTTTATTTAAAATATTTTATTATTATCTCAATCGATATAGTTCATAACTAATCTTCTTTTCTTTTAATTACTATCATTTACCTGATATTTATCAGATTTTAACATTCATTAACAATCTAACTTTGTTGTATATTTTAAATACAATAAGGTCATGAATTTATCACACATAGAACATATTGGAATTGCTGTTAAAAGTCTTGACGAAGCTATTCCCTTTTGGGAAAACATGCTCGGACTTAAGTGCTACAACATTGAAGAGGTAAAAGAACAGAAAGTTAAAACTGCTTTCTTTCAAATTGGACAATCAAAAATTGAATTGTTAGAATCCACAGATCCTGAAGGTCCAATCGGGAAATTTATCGAAAAGAAAGGTGAAGGTATTCATCACCTTGCTATTGCTGTAAAAAATATTCAACAAAATTTAACGGAGTTAGAAATAAATGGTGTTCAGTTAATAGACAAAATGCCCAGAAAAGGAGCAGAGGGATTAGATATTGCCTTCTTGCATCCCAAAGCAACGCACGGTGTGTTGCTAGAACTTTGCCAAAATAATAATTTGTAAATCTAGACTAATGGAAAGTACAAACCAACTTAAAACCTTATTAGACAAACGTGCTGAAGCTAAATTAGGTGGTGGCCAAAAACGAATTGATACCCAGCATGCCAAAGGAAAATTAACCGCTCGTGAGCGAATTGAACTCTTGCTGGATGAAAACAGTTTTGAAGAATTTGATATGTTTGTCACACATCGTTGTACCAATTTTGGTCTGGAAGATCAGAAATATTTAGCCGATGGTGTTGTAACCGGATTTGGTACGATTGATGCCAGATTAGTCTATGTTTTTTCACAAGACTTTACTGTTTTTGGGGGTTCATTATCAGAAACATTTGCTCAAAAAATTTGTAAAGTGATGGACATGGCTCTCAAAATGGGAGCTCCAATTATTGGTATAAATGATAGTGGCGGAGCCAGAATTCAAGAAGGAGTAACAAGCTTAGCAGGTTATGCCGAAGTTTTTCAACGCAATATCATGGCTTCTGGAGTGATTCCGCAAATTTCTGCTGTATTCGGGCCTTGTGCTGGTGGAGCGGTTTATTCGCCAGCGTTAACCGATTTTATTATGATGACAAAAAAGAACAGCTATATGTTCGTTACCGGCCCAAAAGTTGTAAAAACTGTTACCGGAGAAGTAGTTACCGATGATGAATTAGGTGGTGCAATGGTGCACGGAACCAAATCGGGTGTAACGCATTTTATTGCCGAAGACGAACAAGAAGGTTTATTACTTATTCGAAAATTATTGAGCTACCTTCCTCAGAATAATCTCGAAGAACCACCTCTTTCAGTTTGTTTAGATCCGATAGATCGATTTGAAGACAGTTTAAACACAATCATTCCAGAAAATCCAAATAAACCGTATGATGTAAAAGATGTTATTCATGCTATTGCCGATGACAATGAATTTTTTGAAGTTCACCGTCATTATGCACCAAATATAGTGGTGGGCTATGCCAGGTTTAATGGTCAACCGGTCGGAATTGTTGCCAATCAGCCAAGTTATTTAGCCGGTGTGTTAGATATCAACGCCTCCCGAAAAGCAGCTCGATTTGTACGCTTTTGTGATGCATTTAATATTCCAATTGTTACGTTGGTGGATGTTCCGGGATTTTTACCTGGAACAACCCAAGAATACGGTGGCATAATTATTCATGGAGCTAAATTACTTTTTGCTTACGGCGAAGCAACAGTGCCAAAAGTGACGATTATTTTACGAAAAGCCTATGGTGGAGCCTATGATGTGATGAGTTCAAAACATTTACGTGGTGATATCAATTATGCTTGGCCAAATGCAGAAATTGCTGTAATGGGACCAAAAGGAGCCATCGAAATTTTGTATCAAAAAGAATACATGCAAATTGAAAACCTGGAGGAAAGAGCTCAATTTATTGCCGACAAAACAGAAGAATACAAACAAAAGTTTGCTAATCCTTATAATGCGGCAAGTTACGGCTATATTGATGATGTAATTGAACCTCGAAATACTCGATTCAGAATCATACGTGCTCTCCAATCATTAGCTACGAAAAAAGTGATTAATCCGCCCAAAAAACACTCTAATTTACCATTGTAACATGAACAATCTATTCATTTTAGCACAAGTTAGTTCGCACAAAGATGCTGCAGAGTTTGCCCGATTAGATCCATATGGGGTCGGGATGACTTTGGTAGCTATGACAGTTGTTTTTCTCTCGCTCATAGTTTTGTATATAATGTTTAAAAACATTGCAATGCTGTTTGCTTATGATTTTAAGAAAAAATTTTCTTCTACAACAAATAAACCAATTAAAATCAAAGATAACGCTGCCACATTAGAATTAGGTGCAGCGGTTGCAATGGCTATTTATTTGTATCAGCAAGAATTACACGATCATGAAGCCACTTTGTTAACCATTAATAAAATCAACCGAAACTATTCTCCATGGAGTTCAAAAATCTATGGAATGCGTAAGGAATTAAAATAAAAAGTGATGAAAAAATTTAATTTTAAAATAAACGGAAACAGTTACGAAGTAAAAATTGACAGTTTAGAAGATGATATTGCGAATGTACAAGTCAACGGAAATGCCTATGTGGTTGAGTTGGAAAAAAAATCATCGGTTGCAAAAACACCTAAATTGGTTCGTTCCGTAGCAGTTCCTACAACAGATTCTACTCAATCCACTGCAAAAACAAGTAGTCCTACGGCTCCAAAAGGTGGTGGAACTATCAAATCTCCACTTCCTGGCGTTATCCTGAAATTACATGTAAAAGTAGGTGATCAAGTAAATCTTTCGCAAGAATTAATTACACTAGAAGCTATGAAAATGGAAAATAGTATTCAAGCGGATAAAGCTGGGGTTGTAGAAGCTATTCATTTTAATACTAATGACGCAGTAATGGAAGGCGATGTTTTAATTACCATAAAATAAGAAATCATGAATGAGTTTTGGAATTTTTTAGTAGAGCATTTAGAACTTTTTTTCACCTATACAGCTTTTGCCAATTTTACGATTGGTCATGCTTTCATGATTTTAATCGGATTGGTCTTTATTTACTTAGCTATTTTTAAAGAATATGAACCGATGTTATTAGTTCCAATCGGATTTGGAATTTTAATTGGAAACGTACCTTTTTTTCCCGGTCTTCAAATAGGAATTTATGAAGAAGGCAGTGTGCTTAATTACCTTTATTTTGGTGTAATGAAAGGTATTTATCCTCCGTTGATATTCCTTGGAATTGGGGCGATGACTGACTTTTCTGCCCTAATTTCCAATCCTAAATTGATGTTAATTGGTGCTGCGGCTCAATTTGGTATTTTTGGAGCATACATGGCTGCTTTGGCATTAGGTTTTTTACCTGAACAAGCGGGTGCAATCGCTATCATTGGTGGAGCAGATGGTCCAACAGCTATCTTTTTATCTTCAAAATTAGCACCGGAATTAATGGGTGCAATCGCCATCTCAGCCTATTCATATATGGCTTTGGTGCCGGTTATTCAGCCTCCAATCATGCGGTTATTAACTACACCTAAAGAACGATTAATTCGAATGAAACCACCACGCGTTGTTTCCAGAAATGAAAAAATCATGTTCCCAATTTTTGGTTTATTGCTCACCACATTCATTGTTCCGAGTGGTCTTCCATTATTAGGTATGTTGTTCTTTGGAAATTTATTAAAAGAAAGTGGCGTTACCAAACGATTAGCCGATACAGCCAAAGGGTCTTTAATCGATATCGTAACCATTTTAATAGGTTTAACCGTTGGAGCTTCTACACAAGCAACCACTTTTTTAACCGGTAATTCGGTGGGTATTTTTGCCATTGGAGCAGTTTCTTTTGTTATAGCTACAACAGCTGGTGTATTGTTTACTAAATTTTTTAATATATTTTTGAAAGAAGGTAATAAAATTAATCCACTTATTGGAAACTCTGGTGTTTCTGCTGTACCGGACAGTGCAAGAGTATCCCAAGTTATTGGTTTAGAATATGACAAAACCAATCATTTACTCATGCATGCGATGGGACCAAATGTGGCAGGTGTAATAGGAAGTGCTATTGCTGCAGGGGTTATGTTGAGTTTTTTAGGGTAAGTTAAATAAGTTTTATTTGCTAAATATTCTGTTTTCTACAGTTTTTAAAACTACTATTTTATTTTTTAAAAAAATAAATATCCTACAAACTAATATAGTATTTTTATAAAAAATAGAATCATGCGATTAATTACTCTTCTTTGCCTATTAATTGTGTCGGTTGGATGTGAAGAAATAACATCTGATGAAATTAAAATTGGCATTCAACCTTATGCTGATTTTCCAAAATCTAAAACAGACACAATCGCGAAGATCATTCATACATTTTATGGTGTTGAAACGATTATTTTACCAAATAAGCTCCATCACATTTCAACATTTACTAATGAGAAATCGCCACGTTATCGAGCGGATAAAATTATTAAACTTCAAAAGGATGAACTTGCTGATTCATTAGATTATATAATAGGTTTAACAGAAAAAGATATTTCAACTTCTAAAAAAGAAAGCGGAAAAATAAAAGAACCTATTCACAAATACCAAGATTGGGGAATTATGGGTTTGGCTTATTGTCCGGGAAAAAGTTGTGTGGTTTCTACCTTCAGAATTCAACATAAAAATAAAGCAGTTAATTTTATGCGATTAAAAAAAGTGACTGTTCATGAATTCGGACATAATTTAGGTTTACCACATTGTCCTGATAAAAAATGTGTGATGACAGATGCTGTTGAAAGTGTTGCCACTATTGATAATGCACAACTTAGCTTGTGCAATAATTGTGAAAGTAAATTGAATTAAGTATTTTTATCTTCTTTAAAATACTATAATGCAACCCAATATCATCCAAATTCATTATTATCATTCACCTGTTGGAGAACTGGTTTTGGGTGATTTCAACAACCAACTTTGTCTTTGTGATTGGCGTTATCGTAAAATGCGTTATGAAGTAGATAACCGAATTCTAAAAGGATTACAAGCCGAATTTGTTGAAGAACTAACACCTTTACTTACCGAAACTCAAAACCAATTGCAAGCCTATTTTGACAAAAAATCCGAAACGTTTGATTTACCACTTTTGTTCGTTGGCACCGATTTTCAGCAAACCGTTTGGAAAGCGTTGCAACAAATTGATTATGGAAAAACACAAACTTATTTGGGTTTATCCAAACAATTAAACAATCCAAAAGCCATTCGGGCAGTAGCTTCGGCAAATGGTGCAAATGCTATTTCAATAATTATCCCTTGTCATCGAATTATTGGAAGTAATCAAGAATTAGTGGGTTATGCCGGAGGATTGTCTGCTAAGAAAAAATTATTAGCGTTGGAACAAGGCAGCCAGTTGGAGCTGTTTTGATATAGTATGTAAAAAAAAATAATTAAAAACTTATACTTAACACTATGAAAAAATTTCTTAAAATTATATCTATACTTATCTTATTAATGTTTTACAGTTTCGGATTTGCTCAAACTGATTTAGATGGTGTTCCAAAAAGATTTCATAAAGATTTCGCTCAAAATGGATTAATAGTAGGTTCAATTACATTTCCTAAAGAGAAAGCGAGATTTAATGGTTATTTTATTCAAATTAAAAGCGATACCGATTCTAAATCAAAAAGTATAACAGAAATCCATATTTCCCCAGAACAATTCTGGAGAGTTAGGCATGATGGACATTTAGATGACAAGAGAACTTATTTGTTTGTATTGGAACTTCCTGTTGGATCCTATTCAATTGTTGGAATTCGTTTATTCTCAAATAGTGGTATCGCCATTTTGCAGAGAACCTATAATAAAGGCGGTTTTTCAATTCCATTTGATGTAAAAAAAGGAGAAATAACTTATGTTGGTAATCTTTTTTTTAATGAATATGCATCTGAAAATGAAGCAGTTGTCTCTTATGAAAACAATTATGAAAAAGATATCAATAAACTAAAAGAATTAAAACCTTTAATTGATTGGAGCCAAACTGTTAATTATCCGGAAATGAAAATTGAATATTTAAATGAAAAGTAAATTATTTTGCATTTGTAATTAATTTATGTAAGCCAAATTATTTAATCTATGACTCGCAAAATAGTTCATCAAAAAAAGCATTGTACGCTTTTGTTTACAAAAAACATCTTTCTAAATGATTCGAATTTAATTCTACATTGTATGATTATTTTTCCAAAACAATTATTTCATTTTGCTGATAAAAAAATAGAATACATTTATACTCAAATCAAAGCACACAAAAACGTTAACATACACCAATAACATGTTAAACTACCTGTTTTATATTTTAATAATGTGTAATTTACTAAAAAATGAAAACGACTTGTTCTAGCAATTTTTTTTCAATTTTTTAAACATAAAATATTCGCTAAAAAAAAGTAACATGGTAGGATTTGACTACATCGAAACGTGGGTAGATGATTTACTAATTGCAGGAGGTGTTGCTCATGAATGGGCCATTTATCTTCGTTTATTCTTGCTTATTATTGCTTTAATGATTTTTTCGGTGATTGGCTTCTATTTTACCAAAAAAATAATCATCAATTATTTTTACAAGATTGTTAAAAAGTCATCTGTAAAATGGGATGATCTTTTGGCGGATAAAGAAGTTTTTCATAACCTAGCTCATGTTGTACCTGCTGTTTTTGTTAGACTACTCGCTCCAAGCATTTTTGATGATTTCAAATTGTTACTGCCGTTTATTATCAAGTTAACAGATATTTACCTGATTATTGTGGCAATAACTATTATAATTGCGTTAATAAAAGTAGCTGAATTTGCTTTTTCGTTGCTTCCGGCGTTTAAAAATAAACCGCTTACGAGTTATTTTCAATTGATTAGGATTTTATTTTATATTGCTACGGCCATTTTACTCTTTTCAATACTTTTAGGAAAATCGCCTGTTTATTTTTTAAGTGCTTTTGGAGCAATGACGGCTATTTTGTTGTTAATCTTTAAAGATACCATACTTGGTTTAGTTGCTAGTGTTCAAATGTCTACCAATGATATGGTTAGGGTAGGCGACTGGATTGAAATGCCCAAATTTAATGCCGATGGAGATGTGATTGCCATCAATCTTAATACGGTAAAAGTGCAAAATTTTGATAAAACTATTACTACCATTCCCACCTTTTACTTTATTACAGATAGTTTTAAAAACTGGCGAGGAATGGTACAAAGTGGCGGAAGAAGAATTAAACGCTCTCTTTTTATTGATGCCAATTCTGTTCATTTTGTAGATGCTGAACATAGAGAGGAACTTAAAAAAATTCATCTCATTTCAGGATTTATGACTGATAGACAACAAGATATAGAAGCTTCAAATGATCAACTTAATATTGATACTTCAGTTCTAATTAATGGTAGAAGAATGACCAATATTGGTGTTTTCAGACATTATATTGAATTATATCTTAAATCACATTTAGGAGTAAGCAAAGAAATGACCATTATGGTTAGACAATTGGCTTTGGAAGACAAAGGAATTCCGTTAGAAATCTATTGTTTTGCAAACACAACAGAATGGTTGGATTATGAAAGTATTCAAGCGGATATTTTTGATCATTTATTTTCGGCGACAAGATATTTTGATGTAAGTTTATTTCAACAACCAAGTGGAAAAGATATTTCAAAAGCTATTCAAGATTTGCAAACTGTTCAACATTAGAATTTTTGAGGTTGCTTATTGTGTAATTTCCGTTGTTTGAAATTTAGAATTTAATTACTAATTTAGTTGATAATAAAAATCAAAAACTATGCTTGCAGCAATCCATCCAAAATTACCCATGCGGAATAAAACTATCACAAAACGATATTATATAGAACAATTGGGTTTTAAAATCTTTGGAACTGCCGATTATCCTGAATATTTAATGGTGGAAAAAGATGCTATTCAACTACATTTCTTTCTCTTTGCTAATCTAGATCCGGAACAAAATTATGGTCAGGTTTACATTCGAGTAAAACGCATTGACGATTTTTATCAAACCTTATTGGACAACAAAGTTCGAATTCATCCAAATGGTTTTTTGGAGAATAAACCTTGGGGACAAAGAGAGTTTTCACTATTAGATCCGGATGGGAATTTGTTGACGTTTGGGGAAGATTATTAAAAAGTAACGTAATATTTAAAAAAGTAGCCACATTCTATTTATTGATTAAGAATGTTCTATTTGTTTTTTATGATTACAACAAATACAATCATCAAAACCGGAACGCAAAACACAAAATTTAACCCAAACCACTTAAGCATCACAAATCCGAATAGAAAAAACAATGCAAATGCAATTTTATATTTCAGGTTTTTTATCAATATTTTCCACTCAATAATTCGCCACCAATACTTGATTTAGCTTCTATTCCTAATTTTTTCATCATTTCATACGTTGTACAAACTGCTGCAGAAGTCACCGGAATACCGCATTCTGCCTGAATTAAATCGATAGACTCCAACGAAGGCATTTGTACACAAGCTGAAACAACTAACACATCAACATCAGCTAAATCCAGTTGCTTATATATTTCCAATAAATTCATCGGATTTTGAGCAGCTACTTCCAAATTATCCGGAATTTCAAGAGCAATACTTTCTTTCACTTTAATACCTTGATGTTCAATATAATCTACAACCATATCTGTGAGCGGACGCATATATGGGGTTATAATCGATATTTGTTTGGCTCCTAAAACTTTCAAACCATTAATTAATGCTCCGGCAGAAGTTACAATTGGAGTAGGGAAGTCATTTGCCACAGTTTCTTGATGCAAATTCACTTCGGAAACACAATGATAACCTCGACCCATACTCATAATGGCCACTAAACAAGCATAGCCCATCACATCCACATGAGCATCTGATAATTCTTGTGCACATTTTAGACTCATCGCATCCATTGCTTCGAGTTCTTCTTTCGTTACTTTTTTCATCCGCATTCGGCTTGAATGAAATGTAAATTTTTCAGGAAGAATGGTTTCCCGTGCTCTGAAAATGGCTGGGATTTCTGTTTCCATTGTTATGTTGGAAGAAGGGACGATTTGGCCTATTCTGTATTTTTTCATGTTTGTTTTTTTTAACCGCGAAGAGCACAAAGATTTACGCAAATTTCGCGAAGGTGATAACTGATTACTGAAAACTGAGACTGTCTACTAGATCTCTTTCACAGTATTTACAATCGTTCCAATTCCTTCCACAGTGGCTTCAACCACATCGCCATCCCACATCCATTCTTGCGGATTTCGACCGGCACCAACTCCTGCAGGTGTTCCTGTAGCGATTATGTCACCGGGTTCAAGTGTGAAAACAGTGCTTAAATCTTCAATCAAATCATTGATATTAAATAGTAAATACTTGGTGTTGGAATTTTGTTTTTCAACGCCATTAAGTTTCAATGATAGGTTCAAATTATGCGGATTCGGAATTTCGTCTTTTGTCACCAAATAAGGCCCCATCGGAGCAAAAGTATCTTGTCCTTTAGAAACAATCCATTGTCCTTCTCTGCGGCAATCTCTCGCCGAAATATCGTTAATAACTGTATAACCAAAAACATAATCTAACGCATTTTCTTTCGGAACATATTTACCATATTCGCCAATAACGACAGCCAATTCCACTTCCCAATCTAATTGTTGAGTTAATTTTGGATTTAATAATATTTCTGTATTTGGACCGGTAACAGCTGTTGGTGGTTTAGAAAAGATGATTGGTTTTTGAGGTAATTTTCCTGTAGTATCAAGTGTTCGGGCACTTTCTGCTACATGTTCGGTGTAGTTTAAACCAATTCCGATAATGTTTTTCCTTGGACGTTGGATGGGTGCCAAAATTTCTACTTCATCAAACGTATAACCAATTTGTTCGAAGTCGATTTCACGAGTTTCTTTTATCATTTCGGTAATTTCTTCAATAATTTCAAATCCCAAATCAATTAAATCTAACATATCAATTGGTAATGGGAAATTGGATATTTCTCCAAAATCTTCCATATCAATGATTAGGTTGTTATGAAGAAATCCTAGGCGAGGTTCTGTGTCTTTTGTTTTGTAGGTGAGTAGTTTCATGTATAAAGGTGATGATTTTCTAAGTTACTAAGGTTATGTGTACAAGTAAAAAGTTATTGTTCAATTTTTACAATTTGAGTGTTTGAATTATCTTTAGATTTAACTTCCAATTCATACGATTGATTATCTTTTCTGAAGTTTTTTATTTTAACAATATCACAAAAGTCCATTTGATCAAGTACAAATGAATCTACTCGGATGATTTCGTCTCCGTAGCTTAACTTGTCTCTAAAAGATTCATCCCAAACAAAACCAATAGAATATTTGTTATCAATAATGGTTGCACTGTAAATTGGCGGTTTTTTATCTAAAACGATATTTTCAATAGCTTCAAAATAGAATTTCTTTTTTTTAAAGTCGATTATTATATCTCCATGTTTCAATAAATCTAAACCAATTCTGGAATTATTGTCGTCTGTTGTATTGGAAATTAAATTTTCAAACGTGGTACCATTTAATTTTAAAAAAGTAGCTTTAAATAGAATTTGTTCTTTCAATGGAGCTGTTCCAAAAAGCCCGATGCTACTTGAACCGGTGCTTCTAGATAATTCTTCAAATATATTTTCAGTTGAAAAGATATTAAAAGCTCTGTTTGACATTTCATAAAAACCGTCCATTCCTGTATCAATCAAGACCTCTTCAGAAACAACATGTTTTTTTTTGTCTAAAAATTTAATTTTAACGTAAGGAGATTTTTGTTCGCCAAATAATATTAATTTTGAAGGCTTTGCTTTTGTTTTAAGATTTTTAACATCATCTGTAATAATGATTTTTTTATCTTTTAAACTAATTTTTATAACCGAATTTCGTAAAAGATTACTCCCAATAAAACCATCCATTTTAAAACATTTCAATATAAAATGGTTGTCTAAATCACTGACCAAAGCCGTAGTATTATCAAAAGTAAGATTGCCTAGTTTCATCGATTCGATGGCAACCATTTCCATTTTATCACTTTGATTATTGGCATCGGAAACGTTTATTTTTCTGCTGTTTTGGACGTTTATTTCCGCTAAAACTGTTTTTGAAATTACGTTAGGTGCACCAGTATCTAATAAAAATTTAAAGGTTTTATTGTTAATCACAACAGGCAGAATGATTTTATCATTAACCAATTCAAAACTGATTTCTTCGTAGTAATTCTTTTGATTGATTTTTCCCTGATCAAAAACTAATTTTTGAGAAAATAATAGACTTGTTGCAAATAAAAATAGAATCGTTATATTTAATCTTATCATTTAATTAATTTTAGTTATAAGATTGAAAACCATTATTTTCTGAATAATTTTTTTCTTGATATAATCCCAATTTTTCAATTACAGGTAAATCATTAAATGCAAATAAACACGCATCTTCAGATTCAGAAAGATTATGATGTTCGTGCCAAGCCCATGATGGAACGCAGAAAATATCTCGTTCTTTCCAGTCAAAACGCTGACCGTTTATGATGGAATATCCTTTACCTTTTGCACATTGGTACACAAAAGATCCGGTATGTTTATGAGCTTTTCCATTGAAACCGGCAGGCAATAATTGTATTGAAGCACCCATCGTTTGCATAACGTGACCACCAGTAAGAGGATTAGTATAATTCATAAAAATCCCGTCATAAGGATTTACTTCACTCACTTTTTGCGTTTCTAGTAAAGCCGGATAAACATTCGACCAAGAATATTTGAAAAGTGGAGAATAGGGTTTGTCCCACGATTTATCGGCTGGAATTAATCCGGCACAACCATAGGAAATAGGTGAGTAATTTAAAGGAGCGATCAATTCTTGTTTACCATCTAAAACGGCATAATCGTTCGCTTCTAACGCATTAATTAAAGGAATATCGAGACCATCTTGCCAAATGCAGGTTTTTCCGCCTTCTTCCACACCGTGTTCATGCCAAGTAGAATTGGGTGTGATGACGAAATCATTGACTTCAAGCATAATCTTATTTCCATCCACAACAGTGTATCCTTTTTCGCCTTCCATGATAAAACGTAGGGCAGAAGCACGATGGCGATGAGCAGACGTAAATTCGCCCGGACGAGTCACCTGAATTCCGGTATATAACCAACCAACAGCAGCAGAAACGTCTTTTCGTTTATCATTCACTAAATAGACCACACGACGACCGGCTTGTTCAGGAGTTACGAGGTCTGACGATTTAAGGACTAATTCTCTCAAATCGTCATATTTCCAAAGCATCGGAATAGAAGAGGAGCGAGGTTCCCACGGTTCGATATCATTAGCAACCGTCCACAGAGCACCGGCACCCAAGTTTTCCAAATCTTTGTAATATGCTTTTAGTTCATCGGAATCTTGTACTCTTGCTCTTCCGTAAACGTCGTCTGAATGTTTTGCGTCCATGTTGAATTTTCAAAGTATAAAACGGTAAATTTACAATTATTCTTTGAATTTTTCAAGGGTGAAATTCTCAATATAGTAGCCTGAATTAATTAATTTTTAACTGCGATTCCATCAGATAATAACCACGAATTCTCAATTTTTATCCACGTATGTGAAAAACTAAATGTTTCACTTTTGTGGATGTTATGCTGTTTGTCTGTCCAGAATTTATCAACATCATAGTGAATTGTGACTGTGTTTTCGGTTATTTCGATTGCCTTTTTATGAAGAGCACAACTGAATTCCAAACTACTATCTTCATTGATTTCTTTCATCCAATACGAACATTTTTTTACATCAGAAATAGTCAATTCATCCGCTTGGTAATTGATTTGATTATGAATCCAAAGTTTTTTATAGGAAGTTGAATCGTTTCTTTCAAGGTAATTCCAATAGCGATTTTCTAACTGCCAAATTTCTTTTTCTACTTCACTTTTCTGAGCAAATACTGAATTAGTATTTAATTGAAAAATTAGTACAAATACTATGAAAAACCGTTTTTTGAGGAATATCTGATTATTTTCGAATAAAAAATTCATTTCAACTTTATTGTGTTAACGTTTCCAAAACGGGTCTGAATGACATATTCAACTCTTTTTCAGCCAAATCATTTTTATAAATTATCTCTGCGGGTGATTTAGGTTTTCTGTCATTCAACATTTCGTGAACATCTGATACTTTGTAGGTTTCACTGGTTAATAGATAATCTTTTCCGTGTAAATTGTTTGTCGTTGCTGCTTTAAAAGTTGCCAGTGCCACATCTTTCACATCTACAATGGCAAAAGGCACATCATTATCAAATAAAGATTGAACAAATTCATCGGGTGCGATTTTATTTTTGATTAAAAATTGCATTCCGGTTGAAGTAGAATCTTCTCTATCCGACATTGATTTTCCCATTACCATAACGGGAGAAACGGAACTAATTTCGAACGAAAGGTTTGGATTATCTTTTATAAATTGTTCCACCACTTGATTAGCGATGAATTTCGCTTGACAATACGGATGACTCATTTCGCTGGTGAAACGTTGATCGTTTTCATCAAACGTATCCGTAAAACTTTTGCCATCCGCCGGCATCGGAAAATTAGTATTCCAAGCCGCAACGGAAGCAAGAAGAACCACTTTTTTTACACTTGGTGTTGCTTTGATGACTTCCAAAAAGTTTTCTGTGCCTTTGATAGTAGGAGTGAAGAGTTCTTTTTCCGGATCGTTAATGGTTAGTTGAAACGGCGTTCCGCTGTGAATCACAATATCACATTCACTTACAAATTCTTTGAGTTGTGCTTTATCTTCAACATTTAATTCTTCGATGTATAAGTGATCGGAATTTTTCAGATTCATCAAATGACGGTATTTTTCTTCTTTTGAAATATTGGTTGTAGAAACTTTTACTTCAAAACCATTATCTAAAAATTGTTTGGTGATAAAACTTCCAATAAATCCGGAACCACCAATGATACCTGCTTTTTTCATTTTGATTCATTTTAAAGAAACCTGCAAAGCTTTTGAGTTCCTTGCAGGTTTTGAATTAATAATTATTTTGTTGAAGTACTATCGACCACGGTTGTGGCGGCAGAAAGTTTTTGTAAATCCAAGGCTATTTTTGCGTTATTCCAAAAACCTACTTCGCGAACAATTTTACCGTTTACGAATTGAGCTGTGATGGCACAAGGTAAAGTATATTCTTCTCCGGTAGCTTTTAAAGTGCCTTTCCAGTGACCCCAAAAATTTACCCAAGTTTCACCGTTATCGGTAACTACCATTTCATATTCTGATTCGGCGTCAATAAAATCTATATTCGAAAAAAGTTCTGCGTCTTCTTCACTTACTTCGATTAATTTATCTACGCTAACTGCTTTGTCTTTTGTGACATTATGTTCAATTTTTGCAGTATCCGCATAAAATGATTTCATTGTTGCCCAATCTGCTTTTTCATAGGCTTCGATTGATTTTTTAAACGAATCGATTTCCGGCGATTGTTGGGTGTAACGTTGCTTCTCTTGACAGGATGCCAAAATAAATAATCCAATAGCTACAATTAATATTTTTTTCATGATTACATTATTTTTAAGTTGATTAGTTATGGTACACGCGTCAATAAATTGTAATTAACGTGAGTTCGATATAAAATTACTGAAAAAGGATCAATTGTTTAGTGTCCACGAAGTTGTTTTTTAGAGAT
>NZ_JBYFCC010000009.1:3826-139471 GCF_057652995.1 Flavobacterium sp. T50_26 | reverse complement strand
CCATCTCTAAAAAACAACTTCGTGGACACTAAACAATTGATCCTTTTTCAGTAATTTTATATCGAACTCACGTTAAATAATGTGATTTCTCCTTCGTCAAAATGACAAAAATGTCGAAAGCATAAAGTCAACGTGTGTCATGTTGACGAAGGAAACATCAGATTATATTTTTTGCTTTAATTTATTTTCTTTATGTGATTTCTCCTGCGTCGAAATGACAAAAAATGAGATTAGAATTGAGGTTAAAATCAATTGTTCTGTAAAATTATTCTTCAGTTAACTCCGGTGCATCTGGTGTTGTTGTTGTTCCTGTTCTGCTGAAAAACTGTGCCATTTCATTCACCTTGGTTTCAAAACCTGCTACTTTGGTGCTTGCTTTGTATTGGCTGTAACTGTAGTCGGTTAAGGCCGCTTGATAATTGTCGTAATCGTGCAGGATTTTGTTGTTGTTTAAACCGTCAATCAAACTTTGTAGTCGTGCAATCGTGGCTTGAATGAATGCTCTGGAATCAAAATCGGCTTGAAATTCTATCCAATCAACATCGGCACTGCTAAGGTTGGGTTGGTTGTTGCGGTAGTCCATTGCTTTGTTTACAATGAGTTTGTTTTGCTCGTTAATGCTTCCGTATTTTTTGCGTTCTTCGGGCGAAAGATTTCTAAATTTTTCGGCAAGCAAAGTTTCTAAAGCCGTTAATGCTTCTGCTGTTGCAGTTCTTTCTTCGGGTGTGTAATGGGCGTTGTTTAAATTGTCAAAAGGCATAATGTAAAGATTTAAGTTATTAAATTATATTTTTTAAACTTATGCTTTTTAAAGTATATAATTTGTAAGCCTAAATTTATGCTCGTGTAGAATGATTTCTACACTTGTACTTTCGAGATTTTTATAAAAGAGAGGGTAGTTACTTTTTTTTCAGAATTATAGATTCCGTTTGTTTTTCGATGTAAATTTTAAAAATGTTTTTTAAATCTTCATATTCTTCGGGTTCAAACGAAGATTTATTTATATCAAAAATAGATAATATCATTATTTTATCTTTATCTGATGAAATATTGAAGTTTACAGAAACACTTTTGTCTGTTAACATTGTTGTGGTTGATTTTGGCAAAAATTCGATTTGATAACCTTCTGGTATGGCAATATTAATCATGTATTTTTCTTGATTTGGAAAAACAAAATCTATTGGCATTGTTCTGATGTCTTGCTTGAAAGGATTTATTTCATTGGTGTAGAATAATAGAGGGTTAACTATAATTTTATCTCCACTTAGATTTGATACTTTTGAATTTGAGAATGAAAATGTTTCCACTATCATTTTTTCCAATTCTTTTTCGTTTTCAATTTTATATTCTTCAATTGTTAGATTATTATCTGCTTCTAACTTTTCTAAGTATGCATCTTGATTACTATTTCCATATTTATCTCTGAATAAATAAGCATGATAATCACTTTTAGACGATCTTACTTTTCCTTTTAAGGTTCCATCTGAAAGCAATTCGGCCTGAACAAATGTAGTTGTTTTTGACAAGTCTGTTGGATTGACAATTATTTCTTCATGTTGTTCTACCATGTTTATGGCTCTACCGGACCCATTTAGACATCGAATTGGTAAAATGTTGAACGTTGAATTTAAATCTGTTGCATCCATTAAAATTTGTTTATTATCAATGTTAGCCGAAACAATCAAATAATCAAAACCATCTCTACTGGGAAAAGCCGTTTTTCCGTTTTTTCGTGTACTTATTAGAACCGGTGACGCATTAATTCCGGCACTTCGAAGCATTATAAGGAGATTCAAATTTATGTCTGCAACATTTCCCACATTGCTATGATATGCTTCTTTTAGGCCAATTTCGGGATAGTATCCAAAATTTCCGTTCCATTTTATCTTACTTTTAACATGATTAAAAATAATTTTTGCTTTGTTTAAATTATTTTCATCCGAAGAAAAACTCTTTTTTATTATTTCTTCAAAGTAGCCTCTAGCTTGAATTTCTTTACTAAATTTTTCATTTTTAGAAATACTTTTTACAACATCATCCCACGTTTCTGCATACTTTTTAACGGGTGTATCTTGGAATGCAACTTGGCTTAATTCATTCTCTATAGTAACGCGATAATTTTCGATATTATCTACATAAGGTTCTTCTTTTAAAGCGGGAATATTTTTGAGTGTAAACTTCTGCTTTTTTATTATATAACTTAAGTGTTTGGTTAGGTTGTGCTTATCTGTGAATGATTGTGTATAACTTTCGTCTTTCGATTCGTGTTCAATTTTTGAATAGCCTCGTAAAGTGGTATTGTAAGCATAATTCACTGGGACTTCTAATTTATATTCTGCAAAATTTACGGGAATTATTTCTTGAAATTTAAAATCAGGAAGCCGACCTAAGTTTTCTGAAACGAGTTTATATTTAAATTCTATTACAGAACCCACTTTAACATTGGGAAAAGTAATTGTCTTTTTCATCCAATATTCGTTTATTTTTTCTTTGAATAATCCTTTTGAAGATAGTTTTGTCTTTTCAATTTTATTGTTTTCAAGATTATAGGTTACTATCTCTGAAAAAAAAACGTTATCACTTTCAAGCTCACTCCAACCAATATAATATGGAATGGAATAGTTTGCCCAATTAAGACCTTCCTTTTTGTAGATTTTTAGTTTCACTTCATAGTGAGTTTCACTTTGAAATCCTTTTTTTTCGGTGTAATAAAAATGCGTTTTTGCCTTTTTAAATAATAATGCTGCCCCTGCAGCTGTGTCAATTGGATGATATTTTTCTTCTAATTCTTGTTTAGTAACTTTACCAAATTCTACATTTTGAGCACATAATGAAGCATTTAGAAATAACAGAAGCAGGGTATATTTTTGTAAATTCATGCAACTAACTTTTCTTCAAAACTATTTTTTCTGATTGGTTTTCTACTACTCTCTTGAAAAAATCTTTTATATCGAGATATTTATCGGGCAGAATAACTGACTCATTGATGTTTAAAGAAACACTTAATTGCACTTTATTTCCAACAGCCTGAGCATTAAATCTGTAGCTTAACAAGTTATCACTTGTTGAAAGCATTAACGGCTTAGGTAAATACTCAACCACATAGCCTTCAGGAATGCTATATGTTAGGGTATATTTATCTTCTTGAGGAAATATAAAATCTATTGGATAATCTCTTTTATCTGCTTTAAAAGGGTTTTCATTTAAAGCATAAAACAATAAAGGTGTAAAATAAATTTTGTCACCAATTATTTCGGTTAACCCGGTATGAGAAAATTGAAATTCTTCGTTAATTGGTTTACTTAAATCACTTTCATTTGCTATTGCATGTTCTTCAATTTCTATACTCGATAATTTTTTTTCTAATGATTCGAGATAAGTTTCTTTTGTTAGATTTGTATATCGATCTCTAAATCGCAAGGCATTATAATCATAATATTGCGTTCTTATTTTTCCTTTTACACTGCCGTCTGCCTCAATGGATAACAAGCCTAAAGAGTTTTCTTTGGATATTAATTTGGGTAAAAGGTTAACAAACGTAGAAGAGCCGTCTTTTCTAATTAATCGTCCATTCCAATTTAATACTCTTGTTGGCAAAACGTTAAGAAAACTATTTTTATGAGTTGCATCTAATAGTATAAGATCATCAGCAATTTCAACTGCTGCAATAACATAATTAAATGACGTTCTGGATGGATACAAAGGAATTCCATTTGCTTGTGTGCTCACAAGAATTGGATTAGCTTCTAATCCGGCATATCGCAACATTGAAACCAACATTAAATTAATTTCTGCTACATTTCCTGTTTTATTTTTATAGGCTAATCGAACTCCATCATCACAATAAATTCCATTATATTCATTCCATTTTACTTGTTTTTTTACATAATCTAACACTGCAATAATTTTTTCATCTCTTGTGTTTTTTCCTTGTAAAACAAAATCTAAATCACTTTCAAAATAACCTGTTTTCTTTACTTCTGCACCAAAGCTTTCATTATCATAAATACTTTTAGATACATCTTCCCATGATGTGGAAAAGCTTTTTATGGGAGAGTTTGGAAAATTAGTTGATGTTAATTCATGATTTACACCGGATGTATAATTTTTAATGTTACTAACAAAATCTTCTTGTTTTATAAGTGGTACGTTTTCGCTAATGTATGTTGTTACTGTTTCTTTATAAACAAATTGTTCGTTTGAGTAGTTTGTTTGTGCAAAGCGAGAATTGCCAACTTTTTCCTTATCTGTATAATGAAAAGTTGTAGTTTTAGAAGTGCTTGTAACTTTGGGTAAAACGTATCCTTTGGTTCTTGGTGTGTAATAATAAAATTCAGGAATTACAGTTTCAAACTTTGAGTATTTCACAGGAATACTTTTTTGAAAATACCACTCCGGTAAATTTGAAAAAAAGGGAGATGTTAACACATATTTATATTCAATAATAGAACCCTCTTTTACGTTTGGCATTGAAATCTTTACTTTATTCCAATATTTATTCGTTTTCTCTAAAAATTCTCCTTCACTTTTTAATTTAGTTTTTTCAACTTTTCCTTTTTCTAAATTATATGTATATGCTTTTGAAAAAGCTACACTTTCTTTTTCGCTTCCGCCTATATAAATTGGAATTTCAATATCACCAAAAGAATAACCTTCTTTTTTGTAAATTTTAATTTTAGATGTTACTTCGGTTATCATTTGAAACCCATTATTCACGTCGAAGTTAAAATACGTTCTTCCAATATCAAACACAACAGCTGCCTCAGCATCTTTTTCTGTTGGATGTTCCTTTTCTTCCAACTCTGCAACAGTTACTTTGCCTAATTCATATGTTTGGCAAAAACAAGACAATGAAAAGAGCATGAAAAAACAAACTTTACTAATTTTTTTAATGAATGTCATGTGTGTTTAATTTTGAATTAATACCAATTTTGCGTTATCGTTTTTTGCAATTTTTTCTATAAATTTTCTATATTCTTCGTATTCAGATTTAGAATAAAACCCTTTGTTTATGGTTAAAGAACGTTTATAAACCACTTTTTTATCGTTCAATTTAATCTCAGTTTTATAATGACCGTATTTTTCTTGATACTCTACTGATTCCGGAATGGACTCAATTGAAAAATTTTCTGGCAAATCAATATTTATGTCGTCATAATCATAAAAACCTCTCGAAATTTCAAAAGGTGAATTTCTAGTTCTGTATCGTTTTGGAATTGATGTATATTGATTGAAAGCATTTAAAGCAAATAGTAATCGCGGACCACTTTTTGACGCATAATTTTCTGCTTCTAAATCTATATTTTCTGTAAATTCTATTGCACCTTTGTCATTTTTAAAAACAGGATTTTTCAATTGCAGATTATTTATTGTACCGAAATAATTTTTATAGTGTTTGTCTAAATCGTCTTTGGATTTTCTTTCCAATAGATATTTTCTATCGTATTGGGTTCCTAATGATTTAATTTTCACTTGGCCCGATATTGAACCATTTTGATTTAATGAATAATTACCAGTCGTGATTTGGCTATTGTTTTTTTCTGAATAAGATTTTGTATCTGTAATTTCACCTCCATCCGGTTTTATAAGTAAAGCTTTTCTATCATCTGTAAAATTTGCTTGAAAATCAAATGGAACAATTTGGTCTGTGCATTCCATCCATTTTAATTCGTTTTGATAAGGAATACATAATATTGCATGATTTCCTTGCATTGAAACAAAATCAGGGGTAATATCTCTTCTGTATTTGTCACCATAAATAATTGTATAGTATGACTCTACACCAACAACTTTTAACAATGCCCTTGTGTAATTTGAAAGTGCTTTACAATCGCCATATCCTAATTTATCAACATCTTTTGCTAGCATGGGTTTCCATCCACCTATTCCCATCTGAATACTAACATATCTCGTTTTATTTTGAACGTACTCGAAAACCTTCTGTGTGATTTTTAATGGATCGGTTTCACTGCCAACATGAGCTTTAAGTTTAGATTTTGTTTCTTCTGAAAGTTCATCGGTCCCAGTTAACAAATTTGTGTAAACCCAAGAACCAAAACTTCTCCAAGTTTCTGCTTCGCCATCAACTCCTTCTAAATGAAATTTATTTAATCCTAAAAGTGCAATTGGTGTAAATTTTCGTAAACTTGGTGCATAGTCTTCTTGTCTGATTGCTTCAATATTATTAGCTTCAAATGATAATTTTCCGGATTCATCCGTTTTCTGGATTGAAAAACCTTCGAAATTTTCCTCTTTATACTTAAAACCTAAATCTTGTGGATAAGTTATAGTAATTTTATTTTTTTCAGTACTTAAAAAATAATTTTCGAGAGGTGTCCAACTCGGAATAAAAGCTGTATTTGATGTTTCTACTTCACATTCAAAAACTAAAGTAAAAGGATAGGATATTGGAGTATAATCGAGATATAAAACACGATTGTCTGTATAAACTGAAATTCCATCTGCCACACTTTGATCTCTGAAGTCTTTCTTTTTTATTTTTTTAATTTCCGAACCAAGTGAATTTAAAATTTTGGCCTCAATAGAGACGATTTTTAAACTCTTATCATAATTTTGATAGGCATCCATATGACGCAAACCATATTCATTAAAAACAGTAACAATTCGCTTTGACTTGATGATCATTGACCTTCTGGAAAGTATATTGATTTCTGTTTCTTGTAAACGAATACAAGCATTTGCATTTTCCTTTAACTCTTTTGGGATTAAAAAATCAGAAAAAATTTGTGCTTCAACAGATGTTAAAAAAACTAGATAAAGAAATAGAGTCCAACTTATTTTTTTCATAAAAATTCATAAAATTCCGAACGAAAGCATTCGGATGGTAGTAATTAATTTGGGTGCAGTTTTTGGAAACTCTATTCATCAAAAATAGAATAAAAGAAATAGAAAACAAAGATTATTCCTTATTTTTTGTATCAATTACAATCGTTACCGGACCATCATTTACAAGTGCTACTTTCATGTCCGCTCCAAACTGTCCGGTTTGAACTTTCTTTTCAACATCTTTTTCAATTTGTTGAATAAATTGATTGTAAATCGGAATTGCAATTTCAGGTTTTGCCGCTTTAATGTAGGACGGACGATTGCCCTTTTTTGTTAATGCATGAAGTGTAAATTGACTTACGATGATTATATCTCCATTAACCTCTTTTACAGATAAATTCATCACATCATTTTCATCACCAAAAATACGAAGATTTACAATTTTTGACGAAAGCCATTCGATATCTTCTTTTATATCTGCATCTTCAATTCCAACTAAAATTAACAACCCTTTTTGGATGGAAGCTACAACTTCTCCTTCAATTGTTATAGATGATTGTGAAACTCTTTGGATGACAGCTTTCATTTTTTTGGTGATGGGTGAAAGGTGATAGGTAATTGGTTAGTCTAAGTCTGAATTTCTTCCATCAGCATAAATATCATTTCGGTATTGTTCTTCATCGCCTTCTAAAATTTGAAGGTAACTTTTATAGCGAGACCAAGCGATTTTATCTTCTTCTAATGCATTTTTAATCGCACAATTGGGTTCGTCTTTATGCAAACAATTGTTGAATTTGCATTGGTCTTCCAACTCAAAAAACTCGGGAAAATAACCTTTGATTTCTGACTTTTCCATGTCAACAATACCAAATCCGCGAATACCGGGCGTGTCAATTATTTTTGAATTAAATGACAAATCAAACATTTCTGCAAACGTAGTTGTATGTTGCCCCTGTTGATGCAAATCGGATATTTCTTTTGTTTTTAAATTCAGATTAGGCTCTAAAGCATTGACTAATGTTGATTTTCCAACACCGGAATGACCGGAAAACATACACACTTTTCCTTCCATCATTTCCTTCAATTCGTCTAATCCTTCTTTTGCTGTGGCAGAAACACGAAGGCATTCATAACCAATTTGATTATAAGTATATTGCAGGAACAATTGTTCGTCTAAAGTGGCATCATCATACGTATCCACTTTATTAAAAATCAATACGGCTTTGATGTGATAAGCTTCTGCAGTAACTAAAAATCGATCAATAAAACTCGTTGTTGTAACTGGATTATTTATCGTAACCAACAAAAAAACAATATCAATATTGGATGCAATGATGTGCGTTTGCTTAGAAAGATTAACCGATTTTCTAACAATATAATTCTTTCTGTCGTGAATGTTATGAATGCTTCCCGTAATCGCATCAGAAGTTTCATCAATTTCAAAATCCACTACATCGCCCACCGCAATTGGGTTGGTACTTTTGATTCCTTTCATACGGAATTTCCCTTTAATCCTGCAATCATAAAATTGATTGTTTTCGGCTTTAACGGTGTACCAACTTCCGGTAGATTTATAAACGATTCCTGTCATGCCACAAAGATACACGTTTTCATCAATCAAGAATTGATAATTTTCTCTTGATGATCGATACTTTCTTGATGAATTGCTTTGAAAAGTTGCACAATAAAATCTTCGCTTAACCCTTTCTGACTTCCTTCTGAAATCATTTTATCCAAAATTTCCTGCCATCTTTTGTTTTGTAAAATAGCCACATTCTTTTCTTTTTTTAATCCGCCGATTTGATCTGCAATTTTCATTCTTCCTCCTAAAATTTCGAGAATTTTACTGTCAAATTCGTCGATTTGTGTCCGTAATTTATTCATTCGCATCGTATAATCATCAGCTTCATCGGTTTCTTTCCGAACGCGTAAATCGTGAAAAATTTGTTTCAAAACCGTTGGTGTAACTTGTTGAGCCGCATCACTCCAAGCATTATCTGGGTCGATATGTGTTTCGATAATTAATCCGTCATAGTTCAAATCCAACGCCTGTTGCGAAACTTCCTGAATCATATCTCGCTTTCCGGTGATGTGCGAAGGATCACAAATCAATGGCAAATCGGGAAATCTGTTTTGCAAATCAATGGCAATTTGCCACTCCGGATTATTACGGTATTTTGTTTTTTCATACGTTGAAAATCCACGGTGAATCACGCCTAATTTTTTGATATTGGCATTGTACAATCGTTCCAATCCACCAATCCACAAAGACAAATCGGGGTTAACGGGATTTTTTAACAGTACAATTTTATCAGTTCCTTCTAAAGCATCGGCAATTTCTTGAACAGCAAATGGGTTTACGGTGGTTCTAGCTCCAATCCACAATACATCAATATCGTGTTCCAACGCTAATTTTACGTGAGCTGCATTGGCGACTTCAACGGCCATAAGCAAACCCGTTTCGGCTTTGGCTTTTTGCAACCAATTCAATCCAATTGCTCCTACCCCTTCAAATCCGCCGGGGCGAGTTCGCGGTTTCCAGATTCCGGCACGAAAGATACTTACGTCGGAGTCTTTTAATTCACGAGCAATTTTTAATACTTGTTCTTCGGTTTCTGCACTGCAAGGTCCTGCAATTACTAACGGATGTTCTAATTGAAAATCAGTTAACCAGTTTTTTAAATTTTTATCGTTTTCCATAGTTTTGGTTGTCGGTTGTCAGTTGTCGGATAACAGATAACCGACAACTGACAACAGTTTATTTTAAAATTTCTTTAATTCTGTTTGTGTTTTTCATTTCATTAAAAATGGCTTCATAGTCATCCGATTCTAAAAAAGATTTAAAGGATGATAAATTGGCAATATATTCATCTAATGATTTGACGATTTGTTTTTTGTTTTGTTTAAAAATCGGTGTCCACATCGACGGTGAGCTTTTGGCTAATCGAACGGTACTTTCAAATCCGCTACCGGCCATATCAAAAATATCTTTTTCATCTTTTTCTTTTTCGATGACCGTTTTTCCGAGCATAAAGGAACTAATATGCGACAAATGCGAAACATAAGCAATGTGTTTGTCGTGTGATTTTGGTTCCATATACCGAATTCGCATTTTCAAATTTCGAAATAATTCTAATGCTTTTTCTTGTTTTTTATAAGCTGTTTTTTCAATTTCACAGATAATATTTACTTTGTCTTCAAATAAATTTTCGATGGCTGCTTTTGGACCTGAAAATTCGGTTCCTGCAATTGGATGTGTGGCTAAAAAGTTATTTCTTTTTGGATGATTTTCCACTGCTTCACAAATTGGTTTTTTGGTTGAACCTACATCAATTACGATTGTATTATCTGAAATGTTATCCAAAATTCTAGGCAAAATTACTAAAGCCACATCAACCGGAACAGCCAAAATGACAAAATCTCCATCAAAACCATTGTCTAAATTTCCTTTTTGATGAATTAACCTTAATGATATTGCTTCGTTAAGATGATTTTCATTTGAATCAATTCCGATAATTATGGCGTTTTCATACAATCGTTGAATATCCAAAGCCATTGAACCGCCAATTAATCCTAAACCAATAATTGTTACTTTCATACTAAAATCGTGCTAGAGCTTCTTTAATTTTTTCTTCTTCGATACATAATGAAAATCGAATGTATCCTTCGCCATTACTGCCGAAAATTGTTCCGGGCGTGATGAAAATATTCTTTTCAATCAAAATTGTATCAATAAATCCTTCGGATGAAATTACATCTTGTGGAAGTTTCGCCCAAATGAATAAACCAACACTTTTTTTATCATACGAACAACCTAATTTTTCAACCAATTTAAAAAGCAAATTTCTTCGTTTTGTATACACTTCATTTTGACTTTCAAACCAATTTTTATCCAGATTTAATGCTTCGATTGCTCCTTTTTGAATGCCGTAAAACATACCGCTATCCATATTACTTTTAACTTTTAAGACGGCTTCTAGAAAAGTTTTATTCCCTAAAATCATTCCTACTCGCCATCCTGACATATTGAACGATTTGCTGAGTGAATTGAGTTCTAAAGCAATTTCTTTTGCTCCATCAACCTGAAAAATCGACATCGGATTTTCATTCAAAACAAAACTATACGGATTATCATTGACAATCAAAATGTGATGCTTTTTTCCGAAAGCGATTAATTTTTCAAAAACTTCAATCGTAGCATTGGCTCCGGTTGGCATATGCGGATAGCAAACCCACATAATTTTGACTTTGGATAAATCTAATTTTTCAAGAGCTTCAAAATCGGGAAGCCAATTATTCTCTTCCACTAAATCATAAAAAACTGGTTTTGCTTGAACTAATTCAGTTACGGATGCATACGTTGGATAACCCGGATTTGGAATTAAAACCTCATCTGATTTATTCAAAAATGCCATTGAAACATGCATAATTCCTTCTTTCGAGCCCATTAAAGGCAAAATTTCGGAAGCAAAATCCATCGAAACATTGAATTGATTTTGATAGAATGTCGCCATCGCTTTTCGCAGTTCAGGTAAACCCTGATAACTTTGATATTCGTGAGCTTTTTTATCATTCATCGAATTCTGAATGGCATTGACCACAGAAAAATGTGGCAATAAATCCGGACTTCCGATTCCCATATTAATGATTGGTTTTCCTTCGGAAAGCATCTGATTCACTTCCCGCAACTTTTTGGAAAAATAATATTCCTGAACCGAATTTAATCGTTCTGCAGTTGCTATCATAGTCGTGCATTTTTATATTCGCCTAATACTTTAAAATGTCTGGTCATTTGTTGTAAATTTTGTTTTGCTTCTTCATAATTTTTGTAATTTTCAAAAACCACATCAATAAAAAATGAATATTGAAAAGGTGTTTCAATAATGGGTAATGATTGAATTTTGGTCATATTTAATTGGCAATCGCTAATCATTTTCAACACATTGGCTAAGTTGCCGGGTTTATCTTCTAATTCAAATTTTAGTGAAGCCTTATTGATTTCGTTTTTCGGAATTTCTTTATTCACCGATTTTACAATGACAAAACGTGTGGTGTTATTTTTTACGGTATGAATTCCGTTTGCCACAATATCCAAATCGTATAAATCCGCTGCTTTTACACTTGCAATTGCGGCAACTCCAACTAATTTTTGCTCTTGAATGCGTTTGGCTGTTTCGGCGGTATCGCTACTTTCTATTAATTTGATGTGAGGATAATTTGAAAAGAAAACTGCACATTGCAACAACGCCATCGGGTGTGATTGCACTTCTTTTATATCTTCAATTGTTTGCCCTTTGAGTGCCAAAAGGTTGTGATGAATGTCTAAATAATACTCACCAATAATGTGCAAATTGTTGGCATCAATCAAAGCATAATTTGGAATAATAGAACCGGCGATAGAATTTTCTAAAGCCATAATTCCTTGACTTGACTTGTCATTTAGCACATTTTTTACCAATTTTTCAAACGACATGCACTCTTCCAACTCAATCGATTTGGAAAAATAATTTTCTGCCACTTGATGATGAAATGAACCTTTTATACCTTGTATTGCTATTTTTGTTATCATATAAAATAAAAAAATCCCGACTCACATGGAATCGGGATTTATATTGTTTTTGAATTAAAAAATTTACCTTACATAACACAATACCAATCCCGATTTTTTCCAAAAGAAAAAATAAAAGAAATTAGTAAAATAATATGTGTTATGTGAAATCATCTTTTTGTTGTGATTTTGAAATGCTAATATAGTAAAATATTTAAATCAAAATACTTTTTAGAAAAAAAATGAGTTAAAAACTTTACTTTTGCTTTAAATCTTTACGTATGTCTATCGAAGTTAAAAATATTTCAAAAATGTATGGTGCTCAAAAAGCATTAGATAACATTTCATTTTCTGTAAATAAAGGAGAAATTGTTGGTTTTTTGGGTCCAAATGGTGCCGGAAAATCGACATTGATGAAAATTTTGACTACTTATATAACAGCAGATGAAGGAAGTGCTTCGGTGAATAATTTTGATGTATCGGATGCCAATCAAGAGGTTCAAAAAATTGTTGGCTATTTACCGGAACACAATCCGTTGTATTTGGATTTATATGTTCGGGAATATTTAAGCTTTAATGCTGATGTTTATAAAGTTTCTAAAAACAGAATTCAGGAAGTAATTGAATTGACTGGTTTAACGCCTGAAAGTCACAAAAAAATAGGACAATTATCAAAAGGATATCGTCAACGGGTTGGTTTGGCAACTGCTTTATTGCACAATCCGGAAGTATTAATTTTAGATGAACCAACGACAGGATTAGATCCGAATCAGTTGGTAGAGATTAGAGATTTGATAAAAAACATCGGAAAAGACAAAACTGTTTTTCTTTCCACACACATTATGCAGGAAGTGGAAGCCATTTGTGATCGTGTCATTATCATCAACAACGGTAAAATTGTAACCGATAAAAAATTAGACAAACTAATGTCTGATGAACAAGAACAAGTGATTGAAGTGGAATTTGATAAATCCGTTTCAGAAGAATTGCTAACTATTTTACCAAACTTTAAATCAGCAAAAAAAATAACTGATTCTATTTGGGAAATCACTTTTTTATCGTCGGAAGATATGCGTTCAAAATTGTTTGATTTTGCGAATGAAAATGGTTTGAAAACGCTACAAATTCATCTGAAAAGTAAAAATTTGGAAGCTATTTTCAGAGAAAAAACGAAAAAATAATTAGTTGTAAATTACTCTTCCTTGGTAGTGTTCGGTTAAATTTACTGACGGCGGAGTGTTTAATAATATTAAATTTCCGGTGCTAAACAAATCACCTTCCACACTTTGAATAGGTTTAATAAACATATCATTTGAGCCTCTATGATATACTTTGGCTACATTTATGTTCAAATTTTGTGCTTCTAATCGACCATTTCCGTCATAAAAATTCAACAACGCTTCTTGTGTATTTCCGGAAATATAAAAGCGAGAAACATTATTATTAGCTATTACGAATTGACCGTTATCAATATTTAAAATAAAATCTCCGGTTCCGGCACCATCTGTTAAATCCATTGCATACAATCTAATTATAGGATAAGTTAACACCCCATCAGACTTAATATTTTTCTCTGTTTTAGAGTGAATATCTGTTAAGCTTGGTGCGGTAACATAAACCGTTGTTTGTCCATAATCTCGCACCCAATTACAGGTTGTTTTATCTTTTAAGGTGAGTGTATTATTTTCAACTTTTACTTCAATATCATCAATTAAATTTTCACCTGTTTTGACTTCTACTTTATATTCCGACCCTTGTTTGATGACTAATTCAATTCCAGTGTGAACTAAAACTGTTTCAAAAGGAGTCACTTCCACTTCTCTCGTAACTATTTCACCAGTAGACTTTATACAATCTCCGGGCTTTTCACAATTGTAAAAAAAAGCAGTAATTACGATTATTAAAATTAATTTTTTCATAAATTTAAAATCTTACACCCATTACAAACTCCATGGATTCTGCCAAGAAAATATGGGTTTTAATGGATAATCCTGTAAATATTTTTTTCGTGATATAATATTTCATTCCCAATCGATCATAAACTGGAATGTCCGATTTGTAAGGCTGATAAACATAATATCCAACTTGAGCTTCAAGCGAAATTCTATTAATAAAAAGTTCATAACCGATAAAAACACCAGCTCTTTTATAATCTGTATCTGCCGTAACATTTTCTTCAGGATAAGCAATAGACTGATATTTGATAAATTCTTTATACGAATTTGTTAAGAATACCTCAGTACCTAATTGAAATGCACTTTTTCTACTTATTCGTTTATCTATATAAAAAGCAGGATGAAAAAATGGCTTTTGACCACTACCAATAATTGGACTTTCACTAACTCCTGTTCTTAAAACAAGATTATATTTTATTGGCTCTGTTAGTTTAACTTTTGGCAAAGTATCAATTTGTCTTTCAAGAGGTTCTTCAAAATTATAAGTAACTCCTATGTTTACACCATACGAATTCACTCCACTGTTTGGTGCTTTAATTCTTCCGTTAGAAAAATGTGTAAATAATAAACCTGCTTTTAATTCAAATCGATCAAAAAGCGGAGTGGAATAATTTACCGCAAAATTCGTGTTTGCTACAATTTTAGACCCAAAAGCAAAGTTTTTACTATTTGTTTCTTTGTCATGCGGATCGGTCGTATAAGCCACCCCTTGTGCAATTTTAAACTGAACTTTTCGATTTAAAAAATAAAAATTATAATGAGCTCCTACTCCGTAAACTTTTCCTAAAATATCATTTTTAAAATCTTGAAAAATAAAATAACCTCCATAATCAGGATAGTTAAATTCTCTTTCCCACTCTTGATGACCGTATGTTTTTTTGTACAAACTCACCAAAACACCATCGGGATGACCTTGTAGATAATAATCTAAATCGTCTGTGTGAGGCAAAACATTTCCTTTAAAATATTGAACATCTAAGGCTGTTGTTTCTGTTTTTTCCTGAGCAAAAAGAAATGCCGAAAAAAGCAATAATAAAAAGTAAAGTTTCCTCATTCTAAAAGTTATTCCGGCAAATATAACAGAATAAAATTAGTAAGAAAATATTATGAAAGAATTGATTTTAAAATATTTCCTTCGCAATAGCTTTGATGTTTTCTGCTTTTCCCATCGAATAATAATGCAAAACCGGAATTCCGGCTGCCACTAATTCTTTACTTTGAGCGGTACACCACTCGATTCCTATTTGTTTGACAGCTTCGTTGTCTTTAGCTTTTACGACGGCCATAATCAAATCGTCGGGCAAATCAACTTTGAATCGATGCGGAATCAAGTTCAACTGTTTTTTTGTAGCAATTGGTTTCAATCCCGGTATAATTGGCACAGTGATTCCGGCTGCTCTGCATTTTTTTTCAAATTCAAAAAAGCGTTTATTGTCAAAAAACATTTGAGTAATAATGTAATCGGCTCCGTTTTTGATTTTTTGTTTTAAAAAGTGAATATCGCTGTCAACGCTTGGAGCTTCCATGTGTTTTTCGGGATAACCGGCAACGCCAATGCAAAAATTAGTGCACGATGAATTTTGTAGATCTTCATCTAAATAAATTCCTTTATTTAAATTATGGATTTGTGTAACCAATTCGGAGGCATATTCATTTCCTTCTTTTTCGGGTCTGAAATAAATTTCGTTTTTCAATGCATCTCCACGCAATGCCACGACATTATCAATTCCTAAAAAATCTAAATCGATTAATAAATTCTCTGTATCTTCTTTTGTAAAACCACCACACAAAATATGCGGAATGGCATCCACATCGTATTTATTTTGAATTCCCGCACAAATTCCAACCGTTCCGGGACGTTTTTTTACAATTTTCTTTTGTAATAATCCGCTTGGTAATTCCTTGAATTCATATTCTTCCCGATGATATGTGACATCAATAAATGGCGGATTAAATTCCATCAACGGATCAATCGAATCAAAAATAGATTGAATATTTTGACCTTTTAATGGTGGTAAAATTTCAAATGAGAATAAAGGTTTGCCTTGGGCGTTTTCGATATGTTGGGTTACTTTCATAATTTCGGTTGTCGGTTGTCGGTTGTCGGTTAACGATAACGGACAACAGACAACGGTTTTTAATCTGCAATATTCGGCGAAAGCCATTTTATCGCAGTTTCTACACTAATATTTCTTCGTTTTGCGTAATCTTCTACTTGATCTTTTTTAATTTTTCCTAAGCCGAAATACTTACTTTCCGGATGAGCAAAATAATAACCTGAGACCGATGAGGCTGGCCACATTGCCATACTTTCGGTCAATTTTACACCTATTTTTTCTTCTACATTTAATAATTTCCAGATTGTAGGTTTTTCTAAATGATCCGGACAAGCAGGATACCCGGGAGCCGGACGAATTCCGGTGTAATTTTCTTTGATTAAATCCTCATTTGATAATTTTTCCTCGGAAGCATAACCCCAAATTTCTTTTCGCACTTTTAGGTGTAAATATTCTGCAAAAGCTTCCGCCAATCGATCGCCTAACGCTTTTACTAAAATGGAATTATAATCATCCAATTGTTTTTCAAATTCCGATGCCTTTTCATCCACACCAAAGCCGGTTGTGACACAAAAACAGCCGATGTAATCTTGAATTCCGCTTTCTTTTGGAGCGATGTAATCGGCTAAAGCGATGTTTGGTGCTCCGACTGTTTTTTGGGATTGTTGTCTTAAAGTTAGGAAAGTTGCGGGTTGCGGGTTTCGAATTACTTCAATATCATCATAATTGATTTGATTCGCTGGAAAAATTCCAAGAATTCCTTTTGCAGTAAGCCATTTTTCGCTAACAATTTTTTGCAACATTTTTTGTGCATCTTCAAATAAATCAGAAGCTTGTTGACCTACAATTTCATCGGTTAAAATGGCTGGATATTTTCCGAATAATTCCCAAGATTGAAAAAACGGTGTCCAATCAATGAAATTAACTAATTCGGATAATTCAACTTCTACTGTTTTTGTTCCGATAAAATTGGGTGTTGTTGGATTGTAATTTTTCCAATCGAGTTGTAATTTATTTTTTCTGGCTTCAGTAATTGATAAGAAATTCTTTTCTCTACTCCTATTTAAATAACCTTCCCGAAGATGATCATAATCTTCTCGAACCGTTTTGGCGTAGGCTGTTTTTGTTTCCGCTTGCAATAAATTTGTAGCGACAGTAACCGCTCGCGAAGCATCATTGACGTGAACAACGGTTTCCTTATATTCGGGTGCAATTTTCACGGCAGTATGAGCACGAGAAGTCGTAGCACCGCCAATCATAATTGGAATTTTGATGTTCAACTTATCCATTTCTTTCGCCAAATAAACCATTTCATCCAACGATGGTGTGATTAATCCGCTTAAACCAATGATATCAACTTTTTCACGAATAGCTGCTTCAATGATTTTTTCCGGCGGAACCATTACGCCTAAATCGATGATTTCAAAATTGTTGCAAGCTAAAACTACAGCAACAATATTTTTACCAATGTCGTGCACGTCGCCTTTTACCGTTGCCATCAACACTTTTCCGGCTGAAGACGAAGCAGTTGAATCTTTCTCTTCTTCAATAAATGGAAGTAAATAAGCCACAGCTTTTTTCATTACTCGAGCAGACTTAACTACTTGTGGTAAAAACATTTTTCCGCTACCAAATAAATCACCAACGACATTCATTCCGGCCATTAAATTGATTTCGATGACTTCGATGGCTTTTGTGGAATTTAGTCTGGCTTCTTCAACATCAATTTCGATGAATTCATCAATTCCTTTCACCAATGAATGGGTTAATCTTTCTTGAACAGAGCCATTTCGCCATTCTTGAATCGCTTTTTCATTGACTTTAAAATCTCCTTTGTAACTCTCAGCTAATTCCAAAAGTCGTTCTGTGGCATCTTCTCTTCTGTTTAATAAAACGTCTTCAACGTGTTCTAATAGTTTTTTATCAATTTCATCATAAATTTCGAGCATTTCAGGATTCACAATTCCCATCGTCATTCCGTTTTGAATGGCGTGATATAGGAAAGCAGAATGCATCGCTTCACGTACTTTATCATTTCCACGGAAAGAAAAAGAAACATTACTCACTCCGCCTGAAATATTAGCGTGTGGTAGATTTTCACGAATCCATTTTGTTGCTCTGAAAAAATCCAATGCATTTAATTTATGTTCCTCCATTCCGGTAGCTACGGGGAAAATATTTGGGTCGAAAATGATGTCCTCCGCAGGAAAACCTACTTTTTCGACAAGAATATCATAACTTCTTTTGCAAATTTCGATACGTCTTTCGTAATTATCGGCTTGACCATTTTCATCAAAAGCCATCACGATGACGGCAGCACCGTATCGTTTGATTAATTTGGCGTGATGGAGGAACGTTTCTTCTCCTTCTTTTAACGAAATGGAATTGACAACTCCTTTTCCTTGAATGACTTTTAATCCTGCTTCGATGATTTCCCATTTGGAACTGTCAATCATCACAGGAACTCGAGCAATATCGGGTTCAGCGGCGATTAAATTTAGGAATTTGGTCATCGCATAAACTCCTTCCAACATTCCTTCGTCCATATTGACGTCGATGATTTGGGCTCCACCTTCTACTTGATTTCGAGCAATATCGAGTGCTTCTTCGTATTTTTCTTCTTTGATTAAACGAAGGAATTTTCGTGAACCGGTAACGTTTGTACGTTCGCCGACGTTTACGAAATTCGTTTCAGGAGTTATGATGAGCGGTTCGAGACCGGATAATTTTAAATATTTTTTACAATCAGCTTCTGCCATTTTATTTTTTTTTGCCACGAATTGCACAAATTTCACGAATTCATTTGGCGAAAATTAGTGTAATTCAAGGTTTAAAGTTCTAGGTTTATATTCCGATGCTACTTCGGCGATTAATTTGATGTGTTCCGGAGTTGTGCCGCAACAACCACCAATTATGTTGATTAAATTGTCTTGCAAATACTCACGGATTAACGCTTGCATTTCTTCCGGTGTTTGGTCATATTGACCGAATGCGTTTGGCAATCCGGCATTGGGATGAGCGGAAATATTGAGTTGGGTGTTGTGAGCTAATCGTTTTAAATATGGTTTTAATTGGTCTGCTCCTAATGCACAATTGAATCCGATGCTTAATAATGGTATGTGCGAAATGGAAATTAAAAATGCTTCTACAGTTTGACCGGAGAGGGTTCGTCCTGAAGCATCAGTAATTGTTCCTGAAACCATAACCGGAATATCGAGGTTACGTTCTTCTTTTACTTCTTCGATGGCGAAAAGAGCAGCTTTTGCGTTGAGTGTGTCGAAAATGGTTTCTACTAATAAAACATCACTACCACCGTCAATCAACGCTTCGACTTGTTGTTTGTAGGCGATGCGTAAATCGTCGAAAGTTACGGCACGAAATCCGGGGTCGTTTACGTCGGGACTCATTGATGCGGTTCGGTTAGTTGGTCCGATGGAACCGGCTACAAAACGAGGTTTATCGGTGAATTCATCGGCAACTTCCCGGGCAATTTTGGCGGATTGATAGTTGAGTTCGTAAACCAACTCTTCCAGATGATAATCGGCCATTCCGATGGTGGTTCCGGAAAAAGTGTTGGTTTCTACGATGTCGGCACCGGCTTCAAAATAGGCTCGGTGAACGGCTTTTACGGCTTCGGGTTGGGTGATGGAAAGTAAATCGTTGTTTCCTTTGAGCGGATGTGGGAAATCTTTGAAACGGTCTCCGCGAAAATCTTCTTCGGAGAAGTTGTTTCGTTGTAGCATTGTTCCCATCGCTCCATCGAGGACGAGGATTCTTTCTTGTATGGCTTTTTCTATTTTTGACATTTTAATTTTTTATTTAACCACAAAGTTCGCAAAGGGTTTTCGCAAAGTTCGCCAATATTGTTTGTTGCACTGACGCCTAGCCCCGATAGAAGTGGAAAGCCTTTTGCAGGATTGTTGCATTTTTTCTTGGCAAAAAAGAGCGACCAAAGGAAGCTCCTTTTTTGACTTAGAAAAAAGCAACAAGACAAAAAAGCTTGTAACGAATAGCGGGATTAGCTTCTAACTAAAAAAATTATCAGGAAATAGAGGAAATAAACGGGTTATCTTTTTCGCCGTGGCGAATAGAATGTAGCACCTTCTACAGTTGCAGGGTTGCTAAGCTTTCACAGGGTCTAGTCCCTCCGGCTTTCGTGATAACGATCAGTATGTGTATGAACGGGGCAAATATAATGAGTAATTTGGGATTATAGAATATTTTTCTGTTTTTTATTAAAATTTGTTGTTTGACAGAAAAATATTCTATAAATAATGATTATGGCAATTAATTAATTGGTTAAAATTAATTAAAAACTGATTCTTTTAACTTGATTTTTTCGGCAATTTTGAGAATATCGTTTAAAACTCCTCTGGCAGTTACTTGTTTTCCGGCACCGGCACCTTGAATGACGATTGGGATTTCGCCATAGGATTTTGTGTAAATTTCGATGAGATTATCGGCTCCTTTGAGTTGTCCGAGTGCTGAATTTATTGGTGTTGAAATGAGTTTGACTTCGAGTTTTTGGTTAGTTACATCGAGTTCGCCAACGTAACGAAGTACGTGGTTTTCGGATTGGGTGATTTTGGCTATTTCGTACGGTTTATCGAGCAATTGTTTGTTGGAAGAATATTCGGCCTTGGTGTTTTCTTCGTTTAAATCGGGCAATAAAAGGGATGAAATTTGCACGTCTGAAAATTCTTTTTGAATGCCGATTTCTCTGGCTAAGATGAGTAATTTTCTGGCGACATCGTTACCGGAAAGATCTTCTCTGGAATTGGGTTCGGTGTAACCGGATTTTTCGGCTTCTTTTAAAATGGATGAAAAAGCGGTGTTTTCGTTTCCAAATCGGTTGAAAATATAGCTTAACGAACCTGAAAAAACGCCTCTGATTTTAGTGATTTTTTCGCCGGAAAGGTATAATTCGTTGATAGTTTGAACGACGGGTAAGCCGGCACCGACATTGGTTTCGTAAAGAAAAGTTTGATCGAATTTTTGAAGATTTCGGCGTAATTCTTTGTAAAAATCATTGTGCAATGTATTCGCTTTTTTATTAGCGGCTACGATGCTGAATCCGTTTTGAATGAGCGGAACGTAAAATTTAATCAACTCTTCGCTGGCAGTGGCATCGACGGCGATGAGATTTTCAAGGTTATTGGTTTGAACATAATCGACGATATCTTCGATGGAATAAGGAAAAGCGGTGGATTGAAAATTGCTTTCCCATTGGTTTTTAATGCCGTCTTTTTCGAAGAATGCTACGGTTGAATTGGTTATGATTGGAAATCGCAAATCGATATTTCTTTTTTCGAGAAAAAATTGCTGACTTTCCAAAACTTGATTGATGAGCGTGCTTCCTACGTTTCCGATTCCGAAGAGGATGACATTTATTCTAAGCGTTGACATATTTTTGAGTGTTTTGAGTATTGAAAATGGGTGATAAAAAAGTGGCTAATTGATTGAATTCGATTAAGAAAGCATCGTGACCGTGAATGGATTGAATTTCGTGATAGAATACATTTTCTTTTATTTTTTTTAAGTTTTGATAGGTTTCACGATTTTCTTCGGCGATGAAAAAATAATCAGTATCGACAGAAACGATGTGGATATTGGCTTGAATTTGACTTGCGACTGTTACAAAATCTTTTCTGTTTTTGGTAATATCATTCGTTTTTAGCAGATGATTCATTAATTTATAGGATGATAATCGAAAGCGATTTTTTAGTTTGGAACCGTGATTTGTTAACCAATTTTCAACTTCAAAAACGTTGTTTTGTTTGCGTTGAAAACGATGATTTATAGATTCCGGAGTTCGGTAAAGTAACATTGCGTGCAAACGAGCATCGGCAATTGGATCATCTGAATTATTAAGAATTTGGTCTTGAATGAGTACGTTGGCAATCACCCAATCAGTCGCTTTCCAATCGGTTGCAATTGGAATTAGGTTTTTAATTTTGGTAGGATGTTGTGCAGCCATTTCCCAAGCGATTGCTCCGCCTAAACTTCCGCCGATGACGGTGAAAAGTTTATCGATATTAAGATGAAACAATCCTTCCCAAAAAATTCTTGCGATATCACGAATGGTAAAATCTTTGTAATCTGAAATTAGATTTCCGAAAACATTGTCACAGCCGTTTCCGGGAATATTGAAAGCGATGATGGTGAAATCATTTGTATTAATGGTTTTATTTTCACCGATTAAATCGTTCCACCAACCGTTTTCCCCCGTAATTGTTGAGTTTCCGGTTAAGGCGTGATTGACCAAAACTACCGGAGCAGAACCGACGGTTTGTCCGAACGTTTCATAATAGAGCGGGATATAGGGTCTGACTTTTCTAATTTCTAAATTGAAATTAAATAAATCTATTTTTTTTAAGTTTTTCATAGTAATCTTTTTTGGCTTTTTTTTAAAAACTGTCTTTTTTCAAACGTGGAAAAAAGACAGCTTTAAACAAACAAACAAAACCTATACAAACATAAAAGTTGTATTATGCTGCTTCTGTGGCTGAGAATTCTTTTAACAAAGTCAGCTCAACCGGAGTGGGATTAATCAGATTATCTTGAATGGGACAGCGGTTTTCAACGGCTTCAATCCAATTTTTTAATTCTTCTAAACTAGCATTTGAAGTAGGTTTAACCACCACTTGAATTGATTTGAATCCGGCTCTTTCATAGCTAATTTTTCCCTGGTATTTGTCTAAACTTAGGGTTCCGGAAACTTCAACTTGAAGTGATTTTAAGGTTATTCCTTGTTCTTTAGCTACTAATTTTCCAACCGCATTAATGCAACCGGCATAACCGGCGAGCAAATATTCAAGCGGACTTGGCCCTTCTAATTCGGGAAAATTTTCATTTTTACTGATTCGCACATCAAAATTTTGTGCTTTTACAACAAATTGATTATTGGCTTTGGCATATCCTAAAACGTTTACTATTTTATGATTCATGTTAAGTTAATTGAGGAGTTTTTATGGTTTGAAATACCGCTTTTAAATCGGCTTTTAAATCTTCGATGTCTTCTAGACCAACAGAAAGACGAATTAAATCTTTAGTCACGCCAGTTGCTTCTTGATCGGCATCCGATAATTGCTGATGCGTAGTGCTTGCCGGATGAATAATCAATGATTTTGTATCTCCGATATTCGCTAAAAGCGAAAATAATTTGGTTTCATCGGCTACTTTTTTGGCAGCTTCAAAACCGCCTTTGAGTCCGAATGTTACGATGCCGCTTTTTCCTTCAGGTAAATATTCATCGGCTAAGGTTTTGTATTTTGAAGTTTCCAAACCGGGATAATTTACCCAAGCCACTTGTTCTTGGCTTTGCAACCATTGGGCTAAAGCAAATGCATTTTCGCTGTGTTTTTTAATTCGTATTTCCAGAGTTTCCAATCCTTGAATGGTTTGAAATGCGTTGAACGGACTCAAAGCAGCACCAAAATCACGAAGACCTTCAATACGAACTTTAGCGATAAACGATGCTGCTCCTAAAACCTCGTAGTATTTTAATCCGTGATAACCTGCTGAAGGTTCTGTAAATTCGGGGAATTTTCCGTTGCTCCAATCGAAATTTCCGGCATCGATGATAACTCCGCCCAAAGAAGTTCCATTACCAGTGATGTATTTTGTTAAGGAATGAATAACAATGTCTGCTCCGTGCTGAATTGGGTTTAATAAATAAGGAGTTGCCACGGTATTGTCAACAATAAAAGGCACTTTGAACGCTTTTGCTTCTTTTGAAATGGCTTTTAAATCGAGAACGTCTAATTTTGGATTACCAAGACTTTCAACAAAGTAAGCTCTGGTATTTTCTTGCGAAGCTTTGGTGAAATTTTCGGGATTTGATGGATCTACAAATGAGGTGGTGATGCCTAATCTTGGTAAGGTTACACTCAATAGATTATAGGTTCCACCATACAAACTGTTGGAAGCGACTATGTGATCGCCAGCTTTTAATAACGTTAAGAATGTTGTGGCAATTGCGGCAGTTCCTGATGCGGTGACAACGGCTCCGATTCCGCCTTCTAGTGCAGCTAAACGTTGCTCAAGAATGTCGTTGGTTGGGTTGTTTAGACGTGTGTAGATAAAACCGGCTTCGGCTAAACCAAAAAGATTGGCTGCGTGTTGCGAGTTGTTGAAAACATACGAAGTTGTTTGATAAATTGGGACAGCTCTAGTTCCACCGTTTTTGGTTACGTCGTGTCCTGCGTGTAATGCGTTGGTTGCGAATTTTTGTGTGCTCATGATTTTTAGTATTAAGATTATTTGATTTTTAGATTTTTGGATAAAAAAAAAGTCCTTTTGGATGGCTTACCAAAAGGACTTTAAAACAAGTGTATAACTAGATTATGTCTTTCGCTTTTGGCAATGAGGGTTTGTGATGCAACAGATGTGCATCATCATACGGTCCATTGTTATTTTTTTTGTTGTTTTCATTTTTTTTTAGTTACTGAGATTCTGAGTTGCTGAGATATTTATATAAAAAAACCTCTGCTTTTGGGCAGAGGTTCAATTGTATATATTTTAAAAAATTAAAATTATGCAATAGGTGTTCTCTGCGGTGATTTCCACATCATACGACAACACATATTGCAAATTGTAAATTTCATTATTCAGATTTTGATTTGGCAAATGTAGAAATATTTTCTAAATAAAAAAATATTTTAGATTATTTTTCTAAATTTTGTTATATTAAAACAATTTAATAGATTTATATTCTAAATTTTTGAAATGATACGGAAAAATAAATTAAAAAAAATCCGGAACTAAGTCCGGATTTTCAGATTGAAATATAAGAATTATTGTTATTTGATTTTGTGTCAAGCACAAGCATTGTCAATATTAATATAACGACAACTACATTTAATCAAAAGTATTAACTAACATTAAAAAATAAATTGATTATTATTTAACAATCTTAAAATAATTCGAAAAAAGAAAGAAAAAATCAACTAATCCAACCGAAAAATTTGACTTTAATTAATTTGTATAAAATTTTAACAAATTACGAGTGCTGGACATCTTTTTTTTTAATAAATTTATCCAAAATTATAAATTATTTAAATATGAAAAAAACATTACTATCACTAGCATTTGCATTCGCTCTTAATTTTAGTTTTGCTCAACAAACAATTTCTTTTGAAAATTCAGAAGGCTTCACACTGGGAAACATCAATACACAAAATGGTTGGGTCACTACAGCAACTAACGCTGAGGGAACTACGTTTATAGAAAACCAAGAGATTTCTTCAGAAGAAGCATCTCAAGGCACTAACTCATTTAAATTGGTAACGGAAGATGCTTTCCCTTCTCAACAAAACCCAGTAATTGGTGGTTTTTATAATTTTTCAAGTCCAGTTGCACGTGAAGGTGCAGTTGTATCTTTTGATTTTAAAATTACAGATGGTTTCAATTTAGATGGCAATGATTATCGTTTCGCACTTACTGGACCTGATGATATGGGTGAAATATTCAATTCTGCAATTACTCAGGTTAGATTCAATGGGAATATTGCAGGAGTTAATGGTACATCATTCGTAAATCTTGGACCTACTTGGACTGAAGGAGAATGGTTCAATGTAAAAATGGAATTTTCTGGAAATCAAGTATCCTATTCTATTAATGGAGTACTTTTATCTTCTTACAATGTTATAACAGAAGTTGAAAATTTTACAGGTTTAAGAATTGTTCATGATAACTATGGTGGAACTGCTTTTATAGACAACATCAAGATTAATGACGAAACAATGTCTACAGATGATTTTAATCTTAATTCATTCAAACACTTTGTAGATGCTAATGGTTTAAACTTTGTTTCCGAATTTGAAGTAAGTAACATTACTATTTACAATAACATTGGACAATTAGTAGCTTCACATAAAATGAATTCTACTTCTGGCATTGTTAATTTAAACAATCTATCATCAGGTGTCTATGTTTCTAAAATAGAAATATCTAATGGTCAAACTACAACAGTAAAATTTGTTACAAAATAAATTTAACAATAAATAATATAAAGCCACTTAGATTTCTAAGTGGCTTTTTGTTTGAAAAGAGTGTTAAAAAAAAAATGATTTCAAATGGTGTTTTATTTTTGTGTATTTTTGCTGCGAATTTGTGGAGGAAAAATTTGTACTGATTGCAACCTCGTAAAAAAATGCTAAAGCAGAATTCTTCTTTAGTTATTCCATTGCAATCTACTTTTTCCGCTATTTTATAGTATTAATTCTGAAAAAATTCAGTAAAATTTAAATTATATTTATGGCTTATTTATTTACGTCAGAGTCTGTAAGTGAAGGACATCCGGACAAAGTAGCAGATCAAATTAGTGATGCTTTAATCGATAATTTTTTGGCATTTGACCCTGAATCAAAAGTGGCGTGTGAAACTTTGGTTACAACAGGTCAAGTAATTCTTGCCGGTGAAGTAAAATCAAATACTTATTTAGATGTTCAAACCATTGCCAGAGAAGTAATTAAAAAAATTGGTTACACCAAAAGTGAATACATGTTTGAAGCCAATTCCTGCGGTGTTTTATCTGCTATTCACGAACAATCTGCCGATATTAATCAAGGTGTAGACAGAGCCAGTAAAGAAGAACAAGGTGCGGGTGACCAAGGGATGATGTTTGGTTATGCTACAAATGAAACCGCAGAATATATGCCGTTGGCATTGAAATTATCACATCAATTATTGCAAGATTTAGCTGATTTACGTAGAGAAAACAATGAAATTACCTATTTACGTCCTGATGCGAAATCGCAAGTTACTTTAGAATATTCTGATGACAACAAACCGGTTCGAATTGATGCCATTGTAGTTTCTACGCAACACGATGACTTTGCAGATGAACCAACGATGTTGGCAAAAATCAAGAAAGATATAATTGACATTTTGATTCCAAGGGTTATTGCAAAAAATCCTCAATATGCTCATTTATTTAATGACAAAATTAAATACCATATCAACCCTACCGGGAAATTTGTAATCGGTGGTCCTCACGGAGATACCGGTTTAACCGGAAGAAAAATCATTGTAGATACTTATGGTGGAAAAGGAGCTCACGGAGGTGGTGCTTTTTCAGGAAAAGACCCATCAAAAGTGGATAGAAGTGCTGCTTATGCAACTCGTCATATTGCTAAAAATTTGGTCGCAGCGGGTGTTGCAGATGAAATTTTAGTACAAGTTTCCTATGCAATTGGAGTTGCTGAACCAACTTCAATTAATGTGAATACATATGGAACTTCAAAAGTAAATTTGAAAGACGGCGAAATCAGTAAAATTGTAGAAAGCATTTTTGATATGCGTCCCTATTTTATAGAGCAACGTTTAAAATTAAGAAATCCAATTTACAGTGAAACTGCTGCTTATGGTCACATGGGAAGAACTCCCGAAACTGTTACCAAAACATTTAATGCACCAGGTGGTTTATCAAAAACTGTTGAAGTAGAATTGTTTACTTGGGAAAAATTAGATTTTATTGAGCCGGTGAAAAAAGCCTTTGGATTATAAAAAACTAACTCAACCATAAAAAACCCTGACTTTCTTTTAAGTCAGGGTTTTTGCTTTTTTATAAGTTATATTTCAAACTAAAGATTAAATATCTCGGTTGAACAATATACTGCGAAGTTGAGTAGAATGATTGATTAAAACTATCATCGTTTAATGATTTAGTGTCTAATAAATTGGTTACACCTACCCGATATTCCATTTTAGCATCTTTTTTACGATAACTCAAACTTGTATTTAAAAAATCATATTCGTTGGAAATAGTTCCGCTTGAATTTGAATAATTATAATAATCGTATTCTGCATTGAATGAAAATCCATCCAAAAAGAAATAATCTAAACGAGCAAACGGTTGTTGGGTTTTAAAAGTTGTGTTCTCATAATCGTTCAACAAAATAGTGTATCCAATTTCAATATTTGGCCACGTTTTAAATTGTGTTCCAAGTGAAGCTCGATACGTTTGTGAAAACGATTCTGTTGTTTGAATAAATTCAGTTTGAAAGTCATTAATATCAATCACACGAAGTGTATTAAATTTTGACCAGTTTAAATTCATTCCAATATTTGCCTTATAAAATTTTGCAAACGTGCGTTGATAACCAATTGTTCCGTTGATACTTTCATTTTCAACATCTAAATTGGCTCTTTCGCTTAATTGATAAATTCCGTTGAAAAAAGCTCTGTTTACAACAGGATCAGAAGTTCTGGTATAATTTAAATTACCAAAAATAGTTGTGTAATTAAATAGATTATATTTAAAATACCTTAGCGAATGAGTTTGTTGTAAAGCGTTTTCCAACAAACGATTACCTCTATTAAATGAGTTGAAATTGCTAAATGTTAACCCTTGCACAAAAGAATTTACATCGCTAAAAACATTATTCATTCTATAATTGTATGTCAACGATTCTGATTTTTTTATCTGATACTGAGCAAAAACATCCGGAAGAATTCTTGAAAAATCATCTCTCACTCTAGAATTTAACTGATCATTAAATGTGTTATATCGATGAAAACTCACACCAGGATTAAATGTAAATTTACCCGTAATAAATTTGTAATGAACTCCTAGATAAGCATCATTAAAACTATACCGAACGTCATTTTTATAATCGTCTGAATCCAAAACTAAATTAGTTCCGTTATCCAATGATTGAAAAATTCCGGAATTATAACTTTGGTATGAATTTGTGTTGCCTAAAGTAATATTAATATTGCTTTTTGCTGTAAGCGAATAGTAATAATCAATTTTTGCATCTAATTTATTGGTCTTAACAAATCGAGTTTGATTAATATTGAAGCTGCTCTGATTTACATCAAAAAGTCCTAATTCTTCAAAAGGTTCATTTAACAAATTTGGATTATAGAGCGGATCTTCATCTTGATACAAATGCTGCATTTCTAAAGCCCACGTATTTTTTTCATCTTGAGTCCAAAACATATTCAAGCTTTGGTTAAGTGTAAGTGGATCTTGCTTTTTGAATGAATTTATACTGTTGAAACTCTGACTTCCATCAAATGAATTTTCATTAGTTTCTACCAAATTAGCTTCTTCTTGATTAGACCTTTTTAAGGAAACATCGTAGTCAAACTGAAAATTTGTATTGGGTTTAAATTTTGAACCCAATTTTATAATAGACAAATTATTAGTTAAATTAGAAACATCATTTCTAGTTTCCCGCGTTGCGACTTCTGTAGAGTTGGGCAAAAAATATTCATAACGCGATTGAGTATTAGTTTGCGTTTTATCGGATGTGAAAACAGCAAAACCACTTACATTCCATGTTTTAGTAATTTGCTGAGTTACGTTTGCTGCTCCAAATTTTGTATCAATTTCAGCTGCACGATTATTTCGCTGTGTTGAAATTCCTAAATCGTTAGAGGAAACATTAAAATTGGTTCCACTTCGGCTAATGGTATTTCTGGAACCGCCGGTTAACCTAAAATAATCACGTAGTGAAAAAGGAACATCACCAATATTATTAAAATTTGAAAGTACGTTTATACTCGTATTCGGACTGTAGTAAAATAATTTTGGATTGATAATATATCGCTCATCCGGACCTATTCCGGCAGCAATATCTCCGAACCAAAATTTATTTTTTCCTTTTTTGAGTTTTATATTGATTGCAATATCATCGTTGTTATTCTCTAATCCACGAAGCTGACTCACTTCAGTGTAATTTCGCAACACTTGCACTTTATCCACCGCATCAGACGGAATATTTTTGGCTCCCAATTTGGTATCGCCTTCAAAAAACTTTTTCCCATCAACGAGTAACTGACTTACTTTTTTTCCCTCTACTTCAATTTCACCATCGGCATTTACATCTACTCCGGGTAGTCTTTTGAGCACATCTTCTAGTTTTCTTTCGGTTCCTGTTTTAAAAGAATCTGCGTTATAAATTATAGTATCGCCACTAATAGAAACAGGCATTTCCTGTACAATTTCTACACCTTCTAAATCAAAACCTCCTTCTTTAAGAATTAATATTTTTTGAATATCATCTTCTTTCGTTTCAACCGAAATATCCAAAGGCTGATAACCAATGTAACTTACTTTGATTTTATATGTTGAATTTGACTTTAAACTTAATTGAAATTTCCCTTTATCATTCGTAATTGCATACGAATCCATTGCTTTTGTGACTTGATTCACAGCCATTACATTGGCCATTTCAAGTGGTTTTTGCAAAGAATCTTGCACAAAACCTTCCATTCTGACTGATTGTGCAAAAGAGAACATCGAAGCCAATAAGCAAAGAGCTACTAAATATTTTTTCATCATGTTGAAATATGCCTAAAATTAAATCATCAAACTATCCGCCAATTCTAAACTGTGTTCCACCTCTTCCACCTTGACCTTGGTTCATTTCTCTCATTTCAGCCATTTTTTCCATGACAATTTTATCATATTCAGCTTGTGTGACTTCTTTACCTTTTTTAGGGGCTTTTATTTCTTTCTTATCTTTCGTATTCATTACAATTTTAGAACAAAGTATAACCGTTTTTCCATCTGTAACTTCTAAAATTAAACCCGGTAATCCCCAATAATTTTCCGGACCTTGATTGATTGGAATATCAGGCGTGTACCAAGCTGTAATTTGCACTTCTGATGGCATTTCCCAACCGTCCATGAAATTAGTTGTTTTGGTTTCTTCCTTTTTTTCTTCTTTTACAACTTCTTTATCATCCTTTTTTTCTTCCTCTTTTTTTCTTCTGAAATTTCTAAAATCAGATTGACTAACCGGTCTTACTGCCGTGGCTTTAAAACACAAATAATTGCCAATTTGTTTGGTTTCTCCTTCTAGTTTCCAATCTAATTTAGGTAGCGTATCTTTTACTAAAAACTCCTTACCAAAAACCTCTTTATCAACTGTAAACACTTTTTCTTTCACATTTTTATAATGTGTTCCGCCGCCGCCCATCATGTTGCTCATCATTCGCATTCCGCCACCTTGACCGGGAGCATCTAGCTTTTCTTCTTCTTTATAAATTGATGCGTTTCTGTCAAAATTTAAAATAAACGTTTTTTCAAACATTTTTTTCATGCGTTCTTCTATCATCTTTTGCATTTCAGGCGTAATCTCTCGATTTCCGGCTAAAGTAGCCTTAGCATCTGCTGTGCTGGTTTTCGATTCATACACGGCCATTCCTTGAAAATCCTGTGCAAACGCACTGATTACAGCCGCAAAAAAAGTAAGTAAAGTAACTACAATAGTTTTCATCGCAAAACGTTTAATGTTGATAGAACAAATATGACGAGTTATTTGTGTTTTTGTTACCAAGATTTTGTTAAAAAACAAGGTATTCTGACTAAAAAATTATCGTTTTAATTGTACTTTAGCCAATATGAAAAAAATAAATATTTGTTTTTGGATATTATTTGTTGCGATTGGATTTTCGCAAGAAAAGAAAATTGCACCAACTTTACTTTCCTCGCAACAGCTTGCGGCAGAAGAATTTGTAAATATGGATTCATTTGGCTATTATTATTACATAAAAGGGAATGTTTTTTACAAGCAAAAAGAAAATGAATTGTTTCAATATAAAAATCTTTCGTTGGGAAAAATAAAGCGGGTTGATTTGCAAAATCCGTTAAAAATTATTCTTTTTTATGAAGGTTTTAATTCGGTTATTACGTTAGATAATCAATTAAATGAAACGTTATCGTTTAACTTTTCTAAAATTCAAAACAATCCGATTGTGGCTTCGGCAGTGGGATTAGCTTCTCAAAACCGATTGTGGATTTTCAATTCGTTACAAATGCAGTTAGGATTATATGATTTTAACAAGCAGGTTTTTCAGTCCTTGTCACAACCTTTTCAGAACCCGATTGAATTTTATCAAACCGATTACAATCACTTTTATTGGATTGATTCAGACGGAATTGTATCATTTTGCGATGTATTTGGAAAAATTTCAACTTTAGGAAAAATTCCTCAATTTGATTCGGCACAAATTATTTCTAATGAAATAATGGTTTATCAAAGTGGAAATCAATTGTTCTATCACTATTTTAAAGAGAATAAAAGTTCAATAATTCATTTAGATGAAAAAATCGTTGAAAAATTTCGAATTAAAGACCAATTTTTGATTATTTTTACCAACAGCGAAATTAGAACTTATCAAATTAATTTACCATAATGCACATAGCAGTAGCAGGCAACATTGGAGCCGGAAAAACCACCCTAACCAGATTATTAGCCAAACATTTTAAATGGGAACCGCATTTTGAAGATGTGGTGGACAACCCGTATTTGGACGATTTTTACCATCAGATGGAACGTTGGTCGTTTAACTTACAGATTTACTTTTTAAATAGCAGATTCAGACAGGTTTTGCAAATTCGAGAAAGCGGAAAGAAAATTATTCAGGATCGAACGATTTATGAAGATTCACATATTTTTGCTCCCAATCTTCACGCAATGGGATTAATGACAAACAGAGATTTTAATAATTATAAATCGTTGTTTGAATTAATGGAAAGTATGGTTCAAGCTCCGGATTTATTGATTTATTTGAGAAGTTCTATTCCTAATTTAGTGAGCCAGATTCACAAAAGAGGAAGAGAATATGAAAACACAATTTCAATTGATTATTTGAGTCGTTTGAACGAACGTTATGAAGCGTGGATTCAAAGTTACGACAAAGGAAAACTGCTTATTATTGATGTAGATAATATTAATTTTGTTGATAATCCTGAAGATTTAGGAATGATTATTAATCGAATTGATGCGGAAATTAATGGATTGTTTTAGTCGTATATTTTTCTGAAATTAGTACAAAAAAATCCCGCTTCCATAACAGAAGCGGGATTTTTTGTAGATAAAATTATCGTTATTGCTTTTTAAATTCTTCAATTTTTGCAGTAACTTCTTCATCTGTTCCTGTAAAAGTTTGCGTAGAAGTTTTTGTTTCACCATCAACAGTAGTGTTAATAGTAACATTTGCGGTTACAACACCATCTGCAGCTTTTGATTTATCAATTGAAATTTCTTTGTTTTCAGATTTCACAACTGGGTCAACAACTTCAATAGCTTCCACTTCTTCTGTGACTGTAACCGCATCATGACCACCTAAAATTGGAGCAATAACCAATCCAATTAAACAAGTTAATTTGATTAAGATGTTCATCGATGGACCTGAAGTATCTTTAAATGGATCTCCAACAGTATCTCCGGTTACGGCTGCTTTGTGAGCATCAGAACCTTTATATGTCATTTCGCCATTAATCATTACACCGGCTTCAAAAGATTTTTTAGCATTATCCCAAGCACCACCTGCATTGTTTTGGAACACAGCCCAAAGTACACCCGAAACAGTAACTCCAGCCATATAACCACCTAACATTTCAGCGATTAATTTGTTATCATATCCAATCAACATTGGTAAAACCGCAATTAAAATAGGGAAACCAATAGTCAAAATTCCAGGTAACATCATTTCGCGTAAAGCGGCTTTTGTAGAAATTTCAACACATTTACCATATTCAGGTTTACCAGTTCCTTCCATAATTCCAGGAATTTCTTTGAATTGGCGACGCACTTCGTACACCATATCCATCGCAGCTTTTCCAACTGAATTCATTGCCAAAGCAGAGAAAACCACCGGAATCATTCCACCCACAAACAACATCGCTAAAACCGGAGCTTTAAAAATGTTGATTCCGTCGATTCCTGTAAACGTTACATAAGCAGCAAATAATGCTAACGAAGTTAACGCTGCAGAAGCAATTGCAAAACCCTTACCAGTTGCAGCAGTTGTATTTCCAACAGAGTCTAAAATATCGGTACGCGTACGAACTTCTTTTGGTAATTCACTCATTTCAGCAATACCACCGGCATTATCAGAAATTGGTCCGAAAGCATCAATTGCTAATTGCATTGCAGTTGTAGCCATCATCGCAGAAGCAGCTAAAGCCACACCATAGAAACCAGCTAAAGCATACGAAGCCCAAATAGCACCTGCAAAAATTAAAACCGTTGGGAATGTAGAAATCATACCCGTTGCTAAACCAGCAATTACGTTTGTTCCTGCTCCGGTTGATGATTTTTGTACAATTGCCAAAACCGGTTTTGTACCTAATCCTGTGTAATATTCTGTTACAGATGAAATAACACCTCCAACAAATAGTCCAACAATGGTAGCATAAAATACTCTCATTGATGAAATTTCTTTTAAACCTTCACCAAAGAATTCCATATTCATTGTTTCAGGCAACATATATTTTACCAAAACAAAACATGAAATGGCTGTTAAAGCAATTGAAGCCCAGTTTCCTAAGTTTAAAGCTCCTTGAACTTCTTTTTCTTTTGCATTATTATCTTTAATTTTCACCAACATTGTTCCGATGATAGAGAATAAAATTCCAAAACCGGCAATTGTCATTGGTAATAAAATTGGACCGATTCCGCCGAAAGCATCATCAATTGAACCGCCCATATCTTTGATCACATAATTTCCTAAAACCATTGCAGCAAGAACAGTTGCTACATACGAACCGAATAAATCGGCACCCATTCCGGCAACGTCACCAACGTTGTCACCAACGTTATCGGCAATTGTTGCAGGATTACGGGGGTCATCTTCAGGAATTCCGGCTTCTACTTTACCTACTAAATCGGCACCAACGTCGGCAGCTTTAGTATAAATACCACCACCAACACGAGCAAATAAGGCAATTGATTCAGCACCAAGCGAGAATCCTGCTAATGTTTCAAGAACAATAGTCATATCATCTGTAGAAGTCCACGTTCCATTCATAAAGTAATGAAACAATATAATGAAGAAACCTGTTAGACCTAAAACGGCTAAACCGGCAACACCTAATCCCATTACGGTTCCACCACCAAAAGAAACTTTTAAAGCTTGTGGCAAACTCGTACGAGCGGCTTGTGTTGTTCTAACATTTGTTTTTGTAGCAATTTTCATCCCCATATTTCCAGCTAAAGCCGAAAAAACAGCACCGAAAATAAATGCTACTACTATTAATATATGTGTTGTTGGAACGATATATGAAATTCCTGCTAAAGCGATACTCGCTCCAATAACAAAGAAAGTCAACAATCGATATTCGGCTTTAAGAAAGGCCAAGGCACCTTCGTAGATGTAATCTGAAATTTCTTTCATCTTTCCATCACCGGCATCTTGTTTTAAAACCCAAGCTCTTTTGACCATCATAAAAGCCAAACCAATTAATGCCATTACAATTGGCACGTAAATCATAATTGAATCCATAAAAATGTACTTTATAATTTTTTTAACAGTTGCAAAAGTAACAAAATAGGAATAAAAAAAAGCAACTATTCTAAATTGAATGTTGCTTTTTTTAATAAAATACTAAATTCTTTAACGAATACTAAATAAACCTGCTACTTTGTTTTCCAAATTAGCAAAGCGGTCGACACATTTTACGATGATTTCTTTGGCTTCATTCACATCTCCCCAACCTTCTACGTCAACTTTTTTGTTTTCCAAATCTTTATAAACTTGAAAAAAATGTTCTATTTCTTTTAATAAATGTGGATTTACATCGGACAAATCGTTTAATTTGTTCCAAACCGGATCGGAAACCGGCACACAAATCACTTTTTCATCCGGTCCTTTTTCGTCTGCCATGTGGAAAACACCGATTGGTTTTACCTCCATCACACAACCTGGGAAAGTTGGTTCGGTTACTAAAACCAATACATCCAAAGGATCTCCATCTAGTGCTAATGTTTCAGGAATAAATCCGTAATCGGCAGGATACATCATCGATGAGAAAATCATTCTGTCGTAACGTATTTTTTTTAATTCAAAATCGTATTCATATTTATTTCTACTTCCTTTTGGTATTTCAATTAATACATCAAAAGTATTTTGTTTTGCTGGACTCATAAGTTTATTTTCTTTTCAAAATATTTAGGACTGCAAAGGTAAGTTGTTAAAATGACAAGTGGAATTTCCTCAATGCTTTTTAAGAAATTAATAGCAATCAGCCTAAAAGTTTGATAAGAAAGAAATAAAACGAATAATTTATTTTTGATTTAAAAGTAAAACCCAAATGAACCTTTGATTGTGAAATTATTTGCATCAGGTAAATTTCTATAATTTCCTCTCCAAGAACAATCAATTCGGAAGACTTTGAAAATATTTCCGATTCCAACACTATATTCCCAATACGGTTTATCGGGAGCTAAATAAGTTAATGTGGAAGCATTTAGTGCTCTATTTTCATCAGACACTGAACCAACAACTGCTTTAACGCCAATTATTTCTCTTAAATTCATTTGTCGTAAACCTGGAATTCTTGATAAAATTCTTCCTAAAAAGTGATGCTCTAATTGCAATGTTGCATATTCATCGGTTACAAATTCGTAGAAATTCAAGTTGTTAAATGTATTTTCGATTAAGAAATACGATTGATTTCCGGGCACAACACTCATTAATCCTAATGGAACTTCGCCGAATGTTTTGCCCACTTCTGTGATAACATTTAATCTTCCAAAACCACCCACTAAAATGGGTTGCTTGATGTATAATTGTACTTTTTGATAATCGAAATCGCTATCAAAAACACCTTTTAAACCTTGACTGTAATTAAGAAATATTCTTGTGAACGGACTATCAACTATGCTTCTTTCTACACCATAACCAACAGTTTTTCTTCTTGGAGTATAATCAACCGACATATAAACTTCCGATTGAGCTACTTCACTTTTAATGCCGCTTGGCGAATCGGGTGAAAAATAATCTAAACTAAATTTTTCCCAAGCCGGCTTGAGGGTTCGATAGGAAAATCCGGTTTCAAAAGTTAGGTTTTTTATGGGTTCCATATTTAATGAAACCATGCTTAAATTGATACTCGTTAAATTATCATTGGCTCCGGACATAAACAATCCGTTTGAGGCAAAGCTTCTGCCAAGCACGTTGTTTGTTGTGGTTAAACTGGCTCCAATTTGTTCAATATCACGCCTATTTCCTCCTTCGAGAATTAGCCTATTTCGTTTGTTCAATAATACTTTTCCGGAAACGCCATATTTGAATTGGTTATCATCAAACCCGTAGGCCGTATAAAACTGCAAACGCCACGGATCATTTTGACCAAAGTAGGTTCTTCCACCTGCTCGCAATCTAAAACCTTCCACTTCATTATAACCAAAAGTTGAAAAAATAGGACCAATGTCAAAATTTCCTTTTTGAATATAACCGCTTCCTAAAATGGCAACCAAATCATACATTTGCTTGAATTTTTTCACAGTTTTTAGTGTGTCAAGCATTTTATAAACCCCTAATTCATCTTTGCTTAAATTTTCGAATCGGTTTTCTTGCCAATACTCATCCGGTCGGCTATAGACCTCATTATCAATAAAATTGACTTCTTGTTTATAGAATTCTTTTGGTTTTTCTTCGTTGAATTTATGATTTTTGAATAACGTTGTTCTTTTACCATAAACTCCTTGTGATTCTTCTTTCTTGTTGAAAGCGAAATCGGACATCATGTGGTCTCTTTTTAGTAAGAACACCGAATCATTTACAACTTCAAAATCTTGTTCAATATAAATTTCTTTTACCCAGTTAATGTTAGCACTTTTGGTCACTGCCATGTTGATGTTTTTGATAGCAAATGTGGTATCATTCACCCAAAAATCACCTTTAAAAGTCAACTCACCTTTTCTTCTTGGATAATAAACAATGTTGTAGCACCATTTATTATCAATATACATACTATCGGTTAAAGCATAATTGTAAACATCAATTCCGGTTCTGGACAATGGACTTACAAAATCTTTATCAAAAAATTTCAGGTAATTATCGTAAATATCATAATCGGCATAAAGGTCTTTTACGAAAGCGATAATTTGCTGATTATTACTGAAACCTGAATTTTTATTCGCTTTTAGAATTTCCTTTTCCTTTTTGGAAGCATTATCTCCATAAACTTCTGAAAGTGATTCATTTATAAATATTGGCAGATATGTTTTTCCTGTGATAGCCGAAGTGTCCATTTGTTCAAAGACAAATTCCATTCCTCTAAAAACACGACTTTTCATGGTGGCACTATCGATGGTGTTTAAGTCAAATTCAACTTTTTCGTATTTGTCATACTGGTATTGATTGAATTGTCGCAAGCCATTTTTTCGTTTTCTTTCCCAAATTTTCCGAAGAATGTCAATCGCAGGATTATTTTTTTTAGATAATTTACCGGAAACTAGAACCACTTCACGAAGCGTTTCGCCTTCGGTTAAAGTAACTTTCATATTATACGTAACCGATTTTTCAAGTTTAACATCTTGAGCGGTATAGCCAATAAATGAGACGACTAAAACAGCATGATTTTTTTCAGATTCTAAATAAAATCGGCCATTTTCGTTAGTAATTACACCTTCGGTTGAATTTTTGAAATAGACATTCGCAAACGGAATAGGTTCATTATTTTCATCTACAACAATCCCGCTCACTTTTGTTTGAGCCATTATTGAGGCTGAAAAAAGAAAAAATAATATAAATAGGCTTTTAATTTTCATAGCAATTTGTAAAAAAAAACTTCATCAAAAATTGGATTGATGAAGTTTCAAATATAGTGGATAATTTGATTATTTGTATAAAACTTTTTTAACTGCTTTTACTACATCATTTGAATTTGGCAACCACTCTTTTAATAAGGTAGGAGAATAAGGTGCCGGAGTATCCGCTGTTGTAATACGTTGAATTGGAGCATCTAAATAATCAAAAGCTCTTTCTTGAACCATATACGTAATTTCTGATGCAACACTGGCAAATGGCCAAGCCTCTTCTAAAACTACTAAACGATTTGTTTTTTTAACTGATTTTAAAATGGCATCATAATCCATCGGACGAACGGTTCTTAAATCGATGATTTCACACGAAATTCCTTCTTTAGCCAATTCATCAGCAGCTGCAAAAGCTTCTTTGATAATTTTTCCGAAAGAAACAATCGTTACATCAGAACCTTCTCTTTTAATATCTGCTACACCAAGTGGAATGGTATATTCTCCTTCAGGAACTTCCATTTTGTCACCATACATTTGTTCAGATTCCATAAAAATAACAGGATCATTGTCACGAATGGCAGCTTTTAATAAACCTTTTGCATCATACGCATTTGATGGAACTACTACTTTTAAACCCGGTGTATTTGCAAACCAATTTTCAAAAGCTTGAGAATGAGTTGCCCCTAATTGTCCGGCAGAAGCAGTTGGACCACGAAAAACCATCGGCATAGGAAATTGCCCGGCCGACATTTGACGCATTTTTGCTGCGTTGTTTATAATTTGATCAATTCCAACCAACGAGAAGTTGAAGGTCATAAATTCTACAATCGGACGACATCCGTTCATGGCTGAACCTACTGCAATTCCTGCAAATCCAAGTTCGGCAATTGGCGTATCGATTACACGTTTTGGTCCAAATTCATCTAACATTCCTTTTGAAGCTTTGTAGGCTCCGTTGTATTCTGCCACTTCTTCACCCATTAAATAAATGCTTTCGTCACGACGCATTTCTTCGCTCATGGCCTCACAAATTGCTTCTCTGAATTGAATTGTTCTCATATTTCTAATTTCTTAAGTCTTTTTATCGAAAGGCAAAAATAAATATTTTAAATTACTTTAATGCATAATTTATCGCTAAAATAATTCGCAACAGTAACTGTTTTTCTAAATATAAATTGCAAAAAAAAATTGCAAAAAATTCTAAAATCAATAATATTACTTACGAAAACGATATAATACTGAAAAAATATTATGCACGCATACTAAAATTTGAAAAATAATTCGTAATTTCGTAACCGAAAAATAATCTAAATCTATTATATGAAAATATTAGTTTGCATCAGTCACGTACCTGATACTACTTCAAAAATTAATTTTACAAACGGCGATTCTGAATTTGACACGAATGGTGTTCAGTTTGTTATCAATCCGAATGATGAATTTGGTTTAACAAGAGCAATTTGGTTTCAAGAGCAACAAGGAGCCAATGTTACTGTTGTAAATGTGGGCGGACCTGATACGGAACCAACTTTGAGAAAAGCATTAGCAATTGGTGCAAATGAAGCCATCAGAATAAATGCCAAACCAACCGACGGATTTTTTGTAGCCAAACAATTAGCCGAAGTAATTAAGCAAGGTCAATATGATTTAGTAATTTGTGGAAAAGAATCATTGGATTATAATGGTGGAATGGTTCCTGGAATGATAGCAGGTTTATTGGGTTATAATTTTATTAGTTCTTGTATTGATTTAAAAGTGGATGGTTCAACAGCCAAAGTAATCAGAGAAATTGATGGGGGAAAAGAAACTAGTTCGGCATCTTTACCATTGGTAATAGGTGGTCAAAAAGGATTAGTGGAAGAAAAAGATTTACGCATTCCAAATATGAGAGGAATTATGACCGCTCGTACAAAAGCATTAACGGTTTTGGAACCAATTGATGCAAATAATAGCACGAAAGCAGTAAAATTTGAAAAACCGGCTCCAAAATCAGCTGTAAAATTAGTAAGTGCTGAAAATTTGGATGAATTAGTGAGCTTGTTACACAACGAAGCTAAAGTTATCTAGTGAACAGTGTTCAGTTTTTAGTGTTCAGACACTTAAACTCTTAAACCATTATTAAACTTTTAAACAAAAAATTATGTCATTATTAATATATGCAGAATCGGCTGAAGGAAAATTTAAGAAAGTTGCTTTCGAATTAGCTTCCTATGCAAAAAAAGTAGCAGAATCATTAGGAACAACGGTAACTGCCGTAACGGTAAATACAGCTGATGTTTCAGAATTATCAAAATATGGAGTAGATAAAGTATTAAAAGTAAGCAATGATAAATTGTCGCCTTTTAATGCAAAAGCATTCGCTGATGTGATCAAACAAGCGGCTCAAAAAGAAGGTGCAAAAGTGATTGTACTTCCATCAACAACAGACAGCATTTATCTTGCTCCGTTGGTTGCGGTTGGATTAGAAGCAGGTTACACATCTAATGTGGTTGGATTGCCTTTGAGCACTTCGCCATTTCAAGTAAAAAGAAATGCTTTTTCAAATAAAGCTTTTAATATCACAGAAATTTCAACTGATGTAAAAGTGTTAGGTTTGGCTAAAAACTCGTATGGTTTGGTTGAAAGTACTTCAACTTTATCAACCGAAGATTTTTCTCCAAGTTTAAACGATGCTGATTTTAATGTAAAAGTTGAAAACGTAGAAAAAGTAACCGGAAAAGTTACGATTGCCGATGCAGAAGTTGTAGTCTCAGGTGGTCGCGGATTAAAAGGTCCTGAAAACTGGGGATTAGTTGAAGATTTAGCGGCTGTTCTAGGTGCTGCAACGGCTTGTTCAAAACCGGTGTCCGATTTAGGCTGGAGACCTCACAGTGAGCACGTTGGACAAACCGGAAAACCTGTTGCAACGAATTTATACATTGCGATTGGAATTTCAGGAGCAATTCAGCATATTGCCGGAATCAACTCGTCTAAAGTAAAAGTAGTTATCAATTCTGACCCCGAAGCTCCTTTCTTTAAAGTAGCCGATTATGGTGTAGTTGGTGATGCTTTTGAGATTGTTCCTAAATTGACTCAAAAATTAAAAGAATTTAAAGCTCAAAATTCATAATTTTTTATAAATTGTGCCCTCATTGGGCTATCTAAATTGAGATAGTTGTATCTTTGTTTGGATAGTCCATTTTTTTATTACTAATTAAGCATAAATGCCTTATTTTTAGAGCATTATAACATCACAATATGAGTCTTGTTAAACTAGCCATAAAAGGAATTTCTTACAGTCAAACCCAAAACGGTGCCTACGCATTGATTCTAAATGAAGTAGATGGAGAGCGAAAATTACCCATTGTCATCGGTGCTTTTGAAGCTCAATCCATTGCCATTGCGTTGGAAAAAGAAATAAAACCCCCTCGCCCACTTACCCACGATTTGTTTAAAAATTTTGCCGACCGATTTGATATTGTAGTCAAACAAGTGATTATTCATAAATTAGTGGATGGGGTTTTTTATTCGAGTATCATTTGTGAACGTGACAAAATTGAAGAAATTATCGATGCCAGAACATCCGATGCTATTGCATTGGCTTTGCGTTTTAATGCTCCTATTTTTACTTACAAAAATATTTTGGACAAAGCCGGAGTTTATCTAAAAGGCAATACAATGGAACCTGAAAATGCAAACGAAGATAACGATGGTGTTTTGAGCACGCCCGAAACCTTTGGTGCTGAAGAAACCACACCAAAAGACAGTTACAGCGGAAAAAGTGTTCAAGAATTATATGAATTGTTAAACGAAGCGGTGCAAAACGAAGATTACGAAAAAGCGGCTAAGATTAGAGACGAAATTTCAAAAAAAGAATCCTAAATAATCCATCACCTATACCTTATAAAATGTATAAAAAATTATTTTTACTTGCTTTAACTGTGCTGTTTTCAGTTGGTTTAAGTGCACAAGAACTTGAAAAAAAATGGCAATTAAGTTCATCCAAAACAGATTATTTAGAATTAAAAGAAGGCGGTTATGAACTCAAAATCAGTTCTGACAGTCTCACTCAAAAAGGAGATTATTTAGTTCAAGATAATTTTCTTTTTTTGTTTGAAAATGGTTCTGATGCACCAACCAAACGATTTACCATTACTTCAAAATCAGATTCCCTTTTGACATTGAAATCAAAGGATAAAGCGTATTCATTTTTCTCATCCAATAAAATAAAACCCGTTCAAAATCAAGCCAAACTTATTGCCAGTGAAGGTTTTTCGATGACGAGTTTATGGAAAGGAGTTTTAGGAATGCTATCACTTTTGGCTTTAGCTTATGTTTTTAGTGCTAATCGAAAAGCTATTAATTGGAAAACGGTTGGGATTGGAATTTTTGCACAATTGATATTAGCAATCGGAGTTCTAAAAGTTACTTTTGTAAAAAACATATTTGAATTTGTTGGTGGATTATTCGTAAAAGTATTAGACTTTACAAGAGCCGGAAGCGAATTTTTATTAGGCGGAATGATGAATGTTGACAACTTCGGCTTCATCTTTTTATTTCAGGTATTACCAACTATTATTTTCTTTTCTGCATTAACTTCGTTATTATTTTATTTAGGAATAATTCAAATTGTTGTAAAAGGTTTAGCGATGCTTTTAACCAAAATATTAAATATTTCTGGAGCAGAAAGTTTATCAGTTGCAGGTAATATTTTTTTGGGACAAACAGAAGCTCCACTAATGATTAAAGCCTATTTGGAAAAAATGAATAAAAGTGAAATCCTTTTGGTTATGGTCGGCGGAATGGCCACTGTAGCCGGAGGAGTTTTAGCAGCTTACATAGGTTTTCTAGGAGGAAATGATCCTGCTTTACGATTGGAATTTGCTAAACATTTACTTGCAGCATCAGTAATGGCAGCTCCCGGAGCTATTGTTGTTTCTAAAATATTGTATCCTCAGACAGAATCCATAGATACCAATGTAGAAGTTTCGAAAGATAAAATCGGTTCAAATATTCTCGATGCCATTGCTACAGGAACAACAGAAGGTTTGAAATTAGCCGCCAATGTTGCAGCAATGTTATTGGTTTTTATTGCTTTTATTGCGATGATTAATTACGGACTGGGCAAAATCGGAAGTTTAACTGGATTAAATGAAGTTATTGCTGCAAACACACCCTATTCCAAATTTTCATTAGAAACCATTTTAGGAATTGTCTTTGCACCCTTAATGTGGCTAATTGGCGTTGCTCAAGAAGATGTAATGTTGATGGGTCAATTATTAGGTATCAAATTAGCTGCTTCTGAATTTGTGGGATATATTCAACTAGCTGAATTAAAAAATGCAGCCAATGCAATCCATTTTACCTATGACAAATCAGTAATTATGGCAACCTACATGTTATGTGGTTTTGCTAATTTTGCTTCGATCGGAATTCAAATTGGCGGAATTGGGTCATTGGCTCCCGGACAACGCAAAACACTTTCAGAATTTGGCTTAAAAGCAGTAATTGGAGGAAGTATAGCTTCTTTATTGTCGGCTACTATTGCGGGGATGATTATAGGATAAATTATGACGCATCATTTTATTTGTAACCATTGCAAGCATGAAAATAAAATTTCTATAAGCGAAAGCGATAGAGGAACATATCAAATGCAACATGGTGATTTTAAACACACAACTTGTACTGGTTGTTTGAGAAAAGAAAAAACTCATATAAATGATATTTTTGGTAAAGTATCAAAAACCCTCTTGATAATTGGATTTTGCATTGGATTATTTTTAAGTGTTATATTATTCTTTGTTTTGGAGAATTTTATAATCATTTCAACAGCAATTATTAGTATTCCAACACTTGTTATCATATATGAAACAAGTTTAGTCAAAACATTTAATAATTACAGAATAAGAAAAAAATGAAACAATACCACGACCTTGTTAAACACGTTTTAGAAAACGGATCACAAAAAGGTGACCGAACCGGAACCGGAACAATTAGTGTTTTTGGTTACCAAATGCGTTTTGATTTAAGCGATGGTTTTCCGATGGTTACTACCAAAAAACTACACTTAAAATCGATTATACACGAATTGCTTTGGTTCATCAAAGGCGAAACAAATATTAGTTATTTAAAAGAAAACGGTGTAAAAATTTGGGATGATTGGGCCGATGAAAACGGTGATTTAGGGCCGGTTTACGGTCATCAATGGCGAAATTGGAACAGCGAAGAAATCGATCAAATTACAGAATTAATCGAAACCTTAAAGAAGAACCCAAATAGTCGGAGAATGTTGGTTTCCGCTTGGAATCCTTCTGTTTTACCCGACACTTCCAAATCATTTTCAGAAAATGTAGCGAATGGAAAAGCGGCACTTCCACCCTGTCACGCTTTTTTTCAATTTTATGTTGCTGATGGAAAATTGAGCTGTCAATTGTATCAACGAAGTGCCGATATATTTTTAGGTGTGCCGTTTAACATCGCTTCGTATGCATTATTCACGTTGATGATTGCTCAAGTTTGCGATTTACAACCTGGAGAATTCATTCACACTTTTGGTGATGCTCATATTTACAATAACCATATTGAACAATTGGAATTACAACTTTCCCGTGAGCCAAAACCTTTACCAAAAATGATTTTGAACCCGGAAATTAAATCCATTTTCGACTTTACTTTTGATGATTTTACGTTGGAAGGATATGATCCTCATCCACATATTAAAGGTGCTGTAGCTGTTTAAAAAAAAATCCGTTTGACAAAAATCAAACGGATTAAATTTTTCTGTAAAATTGATTATACAGCCACAACGCTATTCTCCGCAGCCGCAAAATCATTCCATTTGTAAGCATCAGCTTGGTCATCGTTTACGAATTCTCCATCAACTAAATAACGGAATTCGTATGAATTTGAAGCAGGTAATTCAAACGTAGCTTTAAATGTTCCGTTTTTCAATTTGCTTAATTCACCTTCTTTTGGATTCCAATTGTTAAAATCACCAACAACAGCTGCAGTAGTAGCTTCTTTTGCTTCAATTGAAAATGTAACTTTACAAACAGGTTTTGTTTTTATAAATTGTTTCTTGATTGCCATAACTATCTAATTTTTAGAATTATGCCACAAAGAAACAAATAGAATAATGAAAATCAAAGAGTTAGCTTAATTTTTACCATATTAATAAAAACATTACAAAAAAATAGTTAAATTACTAATTTATAACTCGTTCATTTGCAATTAATAAACAGGAAAACGGTTTCGTATTTCATTATACGTAAATTCATTTTTTTATATTTCAAAAAAATAATACCTTTCAAGACCAAAAAATAATAAACTATATGGACCTAAATACAGAGCAACACGAAAAATACGAATATGCTCGGAGAAGAATTAAACAGAAAAAAAGATTGTACTATCATTTTGTTTTGTTTTTAATCGGTAGTTTGTTTTTTTTCTTAATCGAAAAAATTTTTGACATTCAACCTTTTGAAGGTTGGTATTTATGGGCTGTAACCATCTGGTTTTTTCTATTTATTCTTCATTTTATTAAAGTATACATAACCGACCGATTTATGAATAAGGAATGGGAGAGAGAACAAATTGATCGTTTAATGGCCAAACAAGAACAACGAATCAAGCAATTGGAACAAAAAGTAGAAAACGAAATAAATTCTAAAAAAGAAATATAAATATGATTATTATGATTGCTGCTGCAGCAGAAAACAATGCATTGGGCAAAAACAATGATTTAGTTTGGCACTTGCCGGACGATTTTAAACGTTTTAAAGAGCTTACATCCGGTCATCATATTATCATGGGAAGAAAAACATTTGAAAGTTTTCCTAAACTACTTCCCAATAGAACTCACATTATAATTACTAGACAAAAAAATTTTCAACCTCAACATTGTATTGTTGTTGATAGTATTGAAAAAGCTCTCGAATTTGTTCCCGAAGACGAAGATGCTTTTATCATTGGTGGTGGTGAAATTTACAAACAATCCTTAGAATATGCTGATGTTATAGAACTAACACGTGTGCACGACTCCTTTGATGCTGATACTTATTTTCCTGAAATAAAACCGGATAATTGGCAATTAGTTGAGGAAGAATATCATCCAAAAGATGAAAAACATGCAGTTGACTTTACTTATCAAACTTACATTCGTAAATAAAAAAACATCCCTTTCGGGATGTTTAGAATCAATGTATCATGTATGAATTGGCCTATTCAAGCATCAGTATCTGATAACTTAATATAAAAATCACCACTGCCAAAAATACTCCAGAAATGAAGATTACGACATTGGCAAACCTTTGAGAATACATCTCAAAGAAGCCTTTAATACCAAATACCACAAAGGTACTAAAAGCGAAAAAAACTAAAATTTCCAAAAACAAATTTAACCCTAAGAACGTTTGTGGCACCCCAACTTCAGAACTGCTAATTAAAGCAACACTGTCGATACTGCTAACAAGAAAAAATGTGATAACTAGTGCCAATAGTATCCATCTTAGTTCAGCCTTAACAATTCTTGATAACATGATGTTTAACATTTGATTCATGTGGTAAAATTGCACATTATCAAACACATACACAATACCCACTTCTAGTGATTTTTTTTATATCACTAGAAACAGTGAGTTTTTGTTTATTTTTTCACTAAAAATGCTAAACAAATTAAATCATTCAATTATTGCCATGATTACAGAATAGTTTATATTTGCCTAAAATTTATTTATGTCAAAATCTGTTACACCCTATAAAGACTCCTCATTAGGTAAAAAAGAACAAGTTGCTCAAATGTTTGATAACATTTCGGGCAATTACGACGGATTAAATCGTGTAATTTCTTTTGGCACCGATGTGAAATGGCGTAAAAAGGTTTTGGCAATGGTTTCTTCAAAAAACCCGGATACAATTCTTGATATTGCCACAGGAACAGGCGATTTAGCTATTTTGATGACAAAAACAAACGCTAATAAAATTGTTGGTTTAGACATTTCTGCCGGAATGCTTGATGTGGGAAGAAAAAAAATTGAACAAAAAAAACTCTCAAATAAAATTGAAATGGTTTTGGGTGATTCTGAAAACATTCCTTTTGAAGATAATAGTTTTGACGCAATCACAGTTGCTTTTGGCGTTAGAAATTTTGAAACCTTAGAAAAAGGATTAGCAGAAATTCTTCGTGTTTTAAAACCAAATGGAATATTTGTTATTTTAGAAACTTCAGTACCAAAAAAATTTCCGTTTAAACAAGGCTATTATTTTTATACCAAAAACATTTTACCACTTATTGGAAAGCTATTTTCCAAAGACAATTCTGCCTACTCCTATTTATCTGAATCAGCTTCAGTTTTTCCATATGGAGAAGCTTTAAACAATATTTTGAGAAAAGTTGGGTTTATAGACGTAGTAGCAATGCCTCAAACATTTGGTGTTGCAACTATTTATTCAGCATCAAAAAAATAAAATGAGAACAGTATTTTTAGCCATAATCTTTTTTATAAGCATCCAAACTAATGCCCAGTTTAGCGGAATTTTCGGTAAAGACCCGATTATTCATCTTGAAAATTTTGACAAACAACGCGTGCATTGGGGTTACTTTTTGGGATTTAATTCATATGATTTTAAAATTGATCAAAACATTGATACAGAAGAAATTTTATCTGAATCCACAACCGGTTTTAATGTTGGTTTGGTTGGCGATTTGCGTTTGCATCAAAATATAAACCTACGATTTGAACCAGGTTTATATTACACTCAACGAAATTTAACTTTCCCAAATTTTGAAAATCAATTTGATGCAATGCGGGAAGTAAAATCAACTTATATTCATTTTCCTTTATTGTTGAAATTTTCATCGCAACGTTTGGGAAATATTAGACCTTATTTGGTTGGTGGCGTTTCAACTTCACTCAATTTATCAAGTAATTCAAAAGCTCAAGACGATAATTCTAATAATCGTTTTAGAATGACGCAATGGAGTAATTTCTACGAAGTTGGTTTTGGAATCGATATTTATTTAGAGTACTTCAAATTTTCTCCATCAATTAGAGGTGTGTTTGGATTAAACGATGAATTAATTCGTGACAATGATCCAAACAGTCCGTGGACTTCATCGGTTAGTTCTATGTCAACAAGAGGTTTCTTTGTGAATTTTACTTTCCACTAAGATTTCTCCGAAATTCACTTAACAAAATAGCGGTTGCAGTAGCCACATTCAGGCTTTCTGTTTTTTGTAAATTTCCAAAACGAGGAATGCTGATTTTTTTCTGAATCAAGGCTTCAACAGTTGCACTAACTCCATTGGCTTCATTTCCCATAATCAAAACTGCATTGGGAGGCAATTCAGCTTCATACACAACTTCGCCATCCATAAAAGCACCATAAATGGGTTGATCTGTTTTCTTTAAAAAACTTTCCAAAGAAGTATAAACCACATTAACTCTACCAATTGAGCCCATTGTTGCTTGAATTACTTTTGGATTATAAACATCTGCTGTTTCTTCGGAACAAATTAATTGCTCAATTCCGAACCAATCGCATAAACGGATTATTGTTCCCAAATTTCCCGGATCTCGAATATCATCTAAAACCAAAGTCAAACCTTCGTATTTTATTGGTTTTGATGGTGAAATTTTAAAAACCGCTAAACAAGTATTAGGCGTTATTAAACAACTTATTTTTTTTAAATCCGATTCTGAAATAATCTCTGGTCTAACTTCTTTGTTCAATTGTAAAGTAGCATCTGTAGAATAAAATTCCAAAATTTCGTAATGCGAATGAAACAATTCCTGAATCACTTTAAACCCTTCTGCAATAAAAAGTTGTTGTTCATTTCTAAACTTTTTTTGATGCAATCCGGTAATTCGTTTAATTTGGTTTTTACTAACCATAAAATAATGTACTTTTGAACTAAATTTCTAATTCAATTGAAAAAGAGTTCTGCAAAAATATCATTTATAATTTTAATTGCACTGTTTTTTTATGCCTGTGATTCTGTAAAAAGAGTCCCGGAAGGCAAAAACCTACTCGCAAAGTCGGATATTATTGTTGATGGAAAAAAAGTTAAAAGTGATGATATCACTGAATTAATAACTCAAAAAACCAATACAAGATTCTTGAATTTACCTTTAAGTCTGTATGTTTATAACTGGGCAAAACCTAATCATGATTCACTATTCGCCGAAAAATTTATCAAAGATTCTATTCGATTCAATAGAACATCAAAAATTTTATCATCAAAACAAGTGTATCGTTTAGGAGAATCTTTTTGGTATTCTGGCATTCACAATTTTTTAAAGAGTACTGGTGAAGCTCCTGTGATTTTAGATGAGGCAAAAACAAAAAAATCTATTACAAAACTTAAGGCCCATTATTTTAACGAAGGCTATTTCAAAGTAAACGCTACTGCAACTACTGATACAATAGGTGTAAAAAAAGCTGCTACAAAATATACTGTAACCCTAGGAAACCCTTATATTCTAGATTCTATTAATCGTAAAATAAGCTCCCCGGTTTTAGATTCGCTTTATCAAAGAACTGCACAATTGTCTGTCATTAAAACCGGTCAACAATACAAATCAGACAATTTTGAAGAAGAAAGAAATAGACTTACTAATTATTTTAGAAACAATGGAGTATATAATTTTCAACAGAATTATATCAATTTTGATGTTGACACGATTAAAACAGGCAACAAAGCAAATGTAGATTTATTGATTAGTGATTATTCCTATCGCGATGGTGATACACTAGCCACAACACCATTTAAAATTTATAAAATAAGTGAAGTTAATATTTACACTGATAATCCATCGTCTAAAAACAAAGTAAAAATTGCCGATAGTGTGGTTTATAACAACTATAATCTTTACAGTATCGACAAATTGAAATACCGCCCAAAAGCAATAACAGATGCGGTTTTTATTAGCAAAGGAGGAACATATGCCGATTTTAGAAACAACCTAACTTCTCGTTCGCTCAATAATTTTAGGGTATTTACCTATCCATCAATTCAATACGAGATAGATCCGAGAGATAGTTTAGCCAGCTCATTGATTGCTAATATTTATCTTAGCCCCAGAAAAAAATACAGTTTTGGTGCTTCATTTGATGCTTTACATTCAAATATTCAAGATTTTGGTTTAGCTGGGAATGCTTCTTTTACTATCCGGAATATTTTTAATGGTGCCGAAACCTTGGAAATTGGAGGAAGAGGAAACATCGGTTCTTCTCAAGATTTAGCGAATCCTGATAACACTTTTTTCAATATTTCTGAATATGGTGCCGATATGCGACTTAATTTTCCAAGAGTATTTTTTCCTGTAAAAACAAGTAAAATTATTCCAAAAGAGATGATTCCTTCCACTCAAATTAGTTTGGGTTTTGCCAAACAGGAAAATATTGGTTTGGATAAAGAAAATTTTACCGGATCTCTAACCTACAATTGGACTCCAAAACGATACAATGCTGTTCGCTTTGATTTGTTCAACATTCAATACATTAAAAACATCAATGGAAATAATTATTTTAATGTCTATCGTTCCTCCTACGGTGCTTTAAACGATATAGCCAATAATTATGATGTTGATGAAATCTATTTAGACCAAAACGGCGACTTAACTATTCCTTTCGGAACAAACGGCTTTATAAATGAAGTTTTAGACACTAACCCTTCTATAGTTCCAACTTTATCGGACTTTAATACCATACGAAGCATAAACGAGAGAAGAAACAGATTAACAGAGAACAACCTTATTATTGCCTCAAGCTATAGTTTTTCTAAAACAACAAAAACAAACCTGTTAGACAATAATTTCTATGTGCTTCGAACAAAATTAGAAACCGCAGGAAATATATTATCACTCATTGCAGATGCTTCCAATCAACCATTAGGACCAAATGGTAATAAAACATTTTTTGACATCGAGTTTTCACAATATGTAAAAGCCGAATTTGAATACATTAAACATTTTGACCTAAGAAACAACATGGTTTTTGCAACCAGAACATTTTTTGGAATTGCAATTCCGTACGGAAATTCAAATAGTATTCCGTTTTCACGAAGTTATTTTGGAGGAGGTTCAAACGACAACAGAGCTTGGCGACCCTATGGCCTTGGACCCGGAAGCAGTGGAGCAAGAAATGATTTTAACGAAGCCAATATGAAAATCTTGGTGAATGCTGAATTTCGTTTTAAAATGTTCGGAAAATTGAGAGGTGCACTATTTGTTGATGCCGGAAACATTTGGAACGTTTTGGATAATGTGGAAGATGAAGATTTTGTTTTTGACAGATTAGAATCGTTGAAAGATATTGCCGTAGGTTCCGGTTTCGGAATTAGATATGATTTTGGATTTGTGGTTGCCCGCTTCGATTTTGGATTTAAAACCTATAACCCAGCTCATGAAGTTGGCAAAAGATGGTTTAGAGAATATAATTTCAGCAACACAGTGTTTAATGTGGGAATTAATTATCCTTTCTAAAACGTTATCGTAATTTTTAGATAAATCTAACCGTAAACGCATCGATTTTATAGTTATTTATTTTTTGTTCACTCGATTAATTCTTATTTTTGTTCTCTTAACTAATATATAAGCAAAATGGCACACAACATAAAACCGGGTGTAGCAACCGGAGATCAAGTTCAAGAAATTTTTAACTATGCTAAAGAAAAAGGATTTGCTTTACCGGCTGTAAATGTTATCGGATCAAGCACAATCAATGGCGTTTTAGAAACAGCAGCAAAATTAAACGCTCCTGTGATTATTCAATTTTCAAACGGAGGAGCATCGTATAATGCAGGAAAAGGTCTTTCAAACGAAGGGCAACGTGCGGCCATTTTAGGTGGAATTGCAGGTGCAAAACACATTCATACTTTAGCGGAAGCATACGGAGCAACAGTGATTCTTCATACAGACCACTGTGCAAAAAATTTATTGCCTTGGATTGATGGTCTGTTGGATGCATCTGAAAAACATTTTGCAGAAACAGGAAAACCGTTGTTTTCTTCGCATATGATTGATTTATCTGAAGAACCTATCGAGGAAAATATTCATATTTGTAAAGAATATTTAGCTCGAATGAGTAAAATGGGAATGACGTTAGAAATTGAATTAGGTGTAACCGGTGGTGAAGAAGATGGTGTTGATAATTCGGATGTTGACAGCTCAAAATTATACACTCAACCGGAAGAAGTAGCTTATGCTTATGAAGAATTAATGAAAGTGAGTCCGAAATTCACCATAGCAGCCGCTTTTGGAAATGTGCACGGCGTTTATAAACCCGGAAATGTAAAATTAACGCCGATTATTTTGAAAAATTCGCAGGAATTTGTTCAGAAAAAATTCAACACTGATTCAAATCCGATTGATTTTGTATTTCACGGTGGATCAGGTTCTACTATAGAAGAAATTAGAGAAGCTATTTCTTATGGTGTAATCAAAATGAATATTGATACTGATTTACAATTTGCTTTCACAGAAGGAATTCGTGATTATATGGTCAATAAAATTGATTACTTAAAAACGCAAATCGGAAGCCCGGACGGAGCAGATTCTCCAAACAAAAAACATTACGATCCAAGAAAATGGATTCGCGAAGGTGAAGTTACATTCAACACAAGATTAGAACAAGCGTTTGCTGATTTGAACAACGTAAACACTTTATAATAATTTAGAATTTAGAATTTAGAATTTAGAGCAGAAGGTTTCTAAATTCTAAATTCTGATTTCTGATTTCTAAATTTAAGAAATATGGCTTGGTTTAAAAGAACAGAAAAAGGAATTCAAACCGCTACGGAAGATAAAAAAGACGTTCCAAAAGGACTTTGGTATAAATCGCCTACCGGAAAAATTATTGATCAGGATGAATTAGCCAAAAATCTTTGGGTGAGTCCCGATGACGATTTTCACGTGCGAATTGGCAGTAAAGAATATTTTGAAATTTTGTTTGACGACAATAAATTCAAAGAATTAGATGCAAAAATGACTTCAAAAGATCCTTTGCATTTTGTAGATACGAAGAAATATTCCGACCGATTAAAAGAAGCTTACGACAAAACCGGATTGAAAGATGCGGTTCGAACAGCCGTAGGAAAATCAAAAGGAAAAGATTTGGTCGTTTGTTGTATGGATTTTGCCTTTATCGGCGGTTCTATGGGAGCTGTGGTAGGTGAAAAAATTGCCAGAGGAATTGATTATTCTATCAAAAACAACGTTCCGTTTGTGATGATATCAAAATCAGGTGGAGCCAGAATGATGGAAGCTGCTTTTTCATTGATGCAATTAGCCAAAACCTCAGCAAAATTAGCTCAATTAGCCGAAGCTAAAATTCCTTACATTTCATTATGTACCGATCCAACTACGGGAGGAACAACAGCATCTTATGCGATGTTAGGCGACATCAATATCGGTGAACCGGGAGCATTAATTGGTTTTGCCGGACCACGAGTTGTAAAAGACACGACTGGAAAAGATTTACCGGAAGGTTTCCAAACCTCTGAATTTTTGTTAGAACACGGATTCTTGGATTTTATTACCCACCGAAAAGAATTAAAAGATAAAGTAAATCTCTATTTAGATTTAATTTTAAATGAAGATGTTAGATAAAATGAAATCCCGAGAAATCGGGATTTTTTTTTATGAATAATTTTTCTTTCATTAATTACATCCCACTCCTAATCGCCTCCACAGGATCTAATTTTGAAGCTGAAATCGCCGGAATAATTCCGGAAACCAAACCAATAAATCCAGCTAAACCTGCACCAAGCATCATGTTTCCGAAGCTAAGAACGAATTCAAAATCCAACACTTTGGATAACACCATTGCTATGAGCCACACCATAACTAAACCGATAATTCCACCAATTACTGACAAAATTACAGCTTCAAATAAAAACTGAAACAAAATAAATTTATTTTTAGCTCCTAATGATTTTTGAATTCCAATTAAATTGGTTCTTTCTTTAACAGAGACAAACATGATATTAGCAATTCCGAAACCACCAACAAGTAGTGAAAATCCTGAGATAATCCAACCTACAATATTCAATTCACCTACAATTTCATCAATCATATCGGTAAAACCGGAAAGCACATTGATAAAGAAATTATCGATTTCAGAAGATTTTAATCCTCTAAAATTTCTGAGTTTTTGAGTGATTTCGCCTTTAAAACCTTCCATATCAATACCTTTTTCAGGTTTTATCAATATGGCTGGTGTTAACATATCACTATTTTCTCCGTATAATCTTCTAATAAAGTTCATTGGGATAAAAACCGCATTATCTCGACTATCACCAAAAGTAGAAAATCCTTGCTTTTCAGTAACGCCAATCACCGTGAAACGCTGACCATACATGCGAATTTTTTTTCCAATAGCTTGTTCAGGACTATCAAACAAACCATTTGAAACTTCGTAACCCAAAATAATTACTCCCGTTCCGGCATTAGATTCTGATTCGTTAAAAAAGCGTCCATTGTCAATTTTAATTCCGTCAATTCCTTCAAACTCGTTGGTGGTTGGCGTAACACGAACAGAGCTTACCGTTCTGTCTTCAAATTTTATATTTTCGTTTCGGGTAAAAAGATTAAACGCAATTTTATCTACACCGTTTAATGACTTCTTCAAATAGTCAAATTCTTCATACGTTACATTTGGAAATTGCTCTCTTTTCCAACTCGGCACTTCACTTGGACCAAATGGAAAACGTAATAAGTAAACCGTATTTTTATCCAAATCGCCTAAATCTCCTTGAATTTTTTTGTCTAAAGAATCTACAGCAGCCAAGACGGCAATGATTGAAAAAATTCCAATTGTTACTCCCAACAACGACAAAAAAGTACGCAATTTATTGTTTCGCAACGCATTCATTGCAAAATTGAAACTTTCTTTGAGTAAACGGAGATAAAGAAGCATAGAATTTTTCTTAATTGTAAATATAGTTATTGGTAGTTTAAGTTGCTATTTTGTTACAAAAAAATATGTGTTTTTTGTGTTCATTCGCTCGAACACTATGTCACACTAAAGCTTGACAAAATTCAACCAAAAATGAAGTTATTTTCAACTGTAAAAATTATCAAAAAAAAGAAAAAACTAATCTTGCATTCCTTTGATAGTTAAACAGACAAATAGTACTTTTGCACCTTCAAAAAACAACAACACAATGACAACTACAAAAACCATTCAATCTGCTTTAATTTCAGTGTTTGACAAAACCGGATTAGAGCCAATTGTAAAACAATTACACCAACAAAATGTAACTATTTATTCGACTGGAGGAACGGAAGAATTTATAAAAAATTTAGATATTCCGGTAGTTCCTGTAGAAGAAGTTACTTCTTATCCGTCTATTTTGGGAGGAAGAGTAAAAACGCTTCACCCAAAAGTTTTCGGCGGAATTTTGAATCGTCAAGACAATCCGAGTGATGTGGAAGAAATGAAAGCCTTCGAAATTCCGCAAATAGATTTGGTAATTGTGGATTTGTATCCGTTTGAAAAAACAGTTGCATCCGGTGCTTCAGAAGCAGATATCATCGAAAAAATTGATATTGGTGGTATTTCGTTAATTCGTGCTGCTGCAAAAAATTTCAAAGACACGATTATCGTAGCTTCTGTGAATGAATACAATTATTTGTTGGAATTGATTTCTTCTCAAAATGGTTCAACAACTTTAGAACAAAGACGTCATTTGGCAACCAAAGCTTTTCATGTTTCTTCGCATTATGATTCGGCTATTTTTAATTATTTCAATACAGACGAAACAATTTATAAAGAAAGTATCGAAAATGGTCAAGTACTTCGCTATGGCGAAAACCCGCATCAAAAAGGATTTTTCTTTGGCGATTTTGATAAAATGTTCACCAAATTGCACGGAAAAGAATTGTCTTATAACAATTTATTAGATGTTGATGCGGCTGTGAATTTGATTTTAGAATTTAAAGAAAATGACCCCACTTTTGCAATTTTAAAACACAATAACGCGTGCGGAATTGCAACAAGAAGTTCAATGAAACAAGCCTATTTAGATGCTTTGGCAGGCGACCCAACTTCTGCTTTTGGAGGAGTTTTAATTGCCAATGGAAAAATTGACAAAGAAACTGCTTTAGAAATTAATCAATTATTTTGCGAAGTTGTTATAGCAACAAGTTATGACGATGAAGCAGTTGCAATTTTACAGGAAAAGAAAAACCGCATCATTTTAGTTCAGCACCAAGTTGAATTACCAACCAAACAAATTAGAACTTGCTTGAACGGATTATTAATTCAAGATAAAAACAATATTACAGACAATAAAGAAGGCTTAAAAACCGTTACCCTAACAACACCTACTGATCAAGAAATTGAAGATTTACTTTTCGCCTCAAAAATCTGCAAAAACACGAAGTCGAATACAATTGTATTTGCCAAAAACGGACAATTAATTGCTTCCGGAACAGGACAAACTTCGCGTGTAGATGCTTTGAAACAAGCAATTGAAAAAGCGAATACTTTTGGTTTTGATTTAAATGGTGCTGTGATGGCAAGTGATGCATTTTTTCCGTTTCCGGATTGTGTAGAAATTGCTCATCATGCCGGAATAACCGCTGTTATTCAACCGGGCGGATCAATTAAAGATGAATTGAGTATAAACTATTGCAACGAAAATAAAATTGCAATGGTATTTACAGGAACACGTCATTTTAAACATTAATTTTTTTACCTTTGTGCGTTACAATTTTATAAACCTAATTAACCCTAAACAAACGTATGGGATTTTTTGATTTCATGACCGAGGACATCGCCATTGACCTTGGTACCGCAAATACCTTAATTATTCATAATGATAAAGTGGTGATTGACTCTCCGTCGATTGTAGCTCGTGATAGAATATCGGGAAAAATTATCGCTGTTGGAAAAGAAGCCAACTTAATGCAAGGTAAAACGCATGAAAACATTAAAACAATTAGGCCACTAAAAGATGGTGTAATTGCCGACTTTGATGCATCTGAAAAAATGATCAGTATGTTTATCAAAAGTATTCCGGCTCTTAAAAAACGCTTGTTTACTCCAGCTCTTCGCATGGTTGTTTGTATTCCATCCGGGATAACTGAAGTAGAAATGCGTGCTGTAAAAGAATCCTGTGAACGCGTAAACGGAAAAGAAGTTTATTTGATTCACGAACCAATGGCAGCAGCAATAGGTATTGGTGTTGATATTATGCAACCAAAAGGAAATATGATTGTGGATATTGGTGGTGGAACAACAGAAATTGCCGTAATCGCTTTAGGTGGAATTGTATGTGACAAATCGGTTAAAATTGCCGGTGATGTTTTCACAAATGATATTGTTTACTACATGCGTACACAACACAACTTGTTTGTGGGAGAAAGTACAGCAGAAAAAATAAAAATTGAAATTGGTGCCGCTATCGAAGAGTTAGACACTCCACCGGATGAAATGTCGGTTCAAGGTCGTGACTTATTAACCGGAAAACCAAAACAGGTTGATGTTTCCTATCGCGAAATAGCCAAAGCATTAGACAAATCAATTCAACGAATTGAAGATGCTGTAATGGAAACTTTATCGCAAACTCCACCGGAGTTAGCCGCTGATATTTACAACACCGGGATTTATCTTGCTGGTGGTGGTTCAATGTTACGCGGGTTAGACAAACGAATTTCGCTTAAAACAGATTTACCGGTTTATATTGCCGAAGATCCGTTGAGAGCCGTTGTTCGTGGTACCGGAATTGCATTAAAAAACATCAACAAGTTCAGAAGTATTTTAATCAAATAATCAGTTTTACTGATATTTACGCTAACGGAATTACCAATCTGAATCACTGAAACATGCAGCAGATATTTATTTTTATCATAAAAAACAGTACAAGGCTACTGTTTTTGCTGCTTTTGGTCATTTCGTTATCGCTCACAATTCAATCGCATTCGTATCATCGAAGTAAAGTAATTAATTCGGCTAATTTTGTTACCGGAGGTGTGTATGAACGCATCAATTCAGTGAATGAATATTTGAATTTAAAAACGGAAAACGAAGGTTTAGCCAACGAAAATGCTCGTTTAAAAAGCTTACTTTACAACAGAAAAGATACTACCAAAATCATAGACAAAGAATTACTTAGCAGTTTTGGAAACTACAAAGTGATTCAGTCAAAAATCATCAATAACTCGTATAATGTTCACGAAAATTTCTTAACTATCAATTCCGGAAGTGCTAAAGGCGTTAAAACCGATATGGGCGTTGTAAACAGCAAAGGAATTATTGGAATTGTAGAAAATACATCAAAAAGTTATGCCACCGTGATTAGTATTTTAAATGTAAAATCACGAATAAATGCTAAGATTAAAAAAACAAGTCACTTTGGAACATTAACTTGGAATGGAAAAAACACAGGATATGTTCAATTAATTGATGTTCCCAGATTGGCCTCTGTTAAAAAAGGAGATACAATTGTTACTGGAGCTCAATCAATAATTTTTCCGGAAAATATAAATATCGGAACAATTCATAAAATTTATACCGATGATAAAACCAACTATTTTACCATTGATATAAAACTCTTTAACGACATGACGAGTTTAGGTCATGTTTACATCATTGAAAATAAAGACCGCAAGGAAATAATAGAATTAGAAGCCCAAAACCAAAATGAATAGCACGCTAATCATCAATATTTTCAGATTTATTTTACTGATTTTGGCTCAAGTGGCTATTTTTAGTAAGATAAATTTTTTGGGCTACATCAATCCGTTTCCATACATTCTTTTTATTGTTTTATATCCAGTTAACGGAAACAAAAACGGACTATTATTGGCTAGTTTTTTGCTTGGCATAACAATGGATATGTTCAACAATTCAGGAGGTGTTCATGCGGCATCTTGCGTATCATTGGCCTACCTGCGACCTTCTTTTTTTAAATTTTCTTTTGGTTTGAGTTATGAATATCAAACAGTAAAAATTAATGAAAGACTAACTCCAGAAAGGTTTTCATTCCTGTTAATTTCGGTGCTAACTCATCACATCATTCTTTTTTTATTGGAAATATTCCGATTCAGTTTTTTTTGGGATATATTGCTTAGAACCATTTTGAGTACTATCTTTACACTTATACTTTGTATTTTACTCATCTATATGTTTAAGCCCAGTAAAAATTGAGAAAAGCTATTTTACCCTCTTTAATAATTTTTGTAACTGTTGCCATTTTGGCAAGGTTATTTTATTTGCAAATAATTGACGACGAATACAAATTAAAATCAGACAATAACGCTATTAAAATCGTTTACGAATATCCGGAACGCGGTTATATTTATGATCGAAAAGGGAAACTTTTGGTTGCTAATCAGCCTTCGTATGACATCATGGTTGTGCCGAAGGAAATTAAAGATTTAGACACTTTAAAATTCTGCGATTTACTTGATATAACGAAAGAAGAATTTGACAAAAAGCTCAAAAAAGCAATAATTTATAGTCCGCGACTTCCTTCTGTATTTTTACCTCAATTAAACAAAAAAGAATTTGCAGCATTTCAAGAAAAAATTAGAAAATTTCAAGGCTTTTATATTCAAAAACGCTCATTAAGAGATTATCAAGTGAGTGTAGGTGCCAATGTTTTCGGATTTATCACTCAAGTTAATCCTGCAATGGTTGAAAAAAATCCGTATTACAAAAGTGGTGATTTAATTGGAAAACAAGGTGTTGAAGAACAATATGAAGAATTTTTAAGAGGGAGAAAAGGTGTAAAATACATCCAAAGAGATAAATTCAACCGAGATATTGGTCCGTATAAAGAAGGTATTTATGACACTATATCCAAACAAGGCGAAGACATTACGCTTACGTTAGATATTGATATTCAAAAATATGGCGAAGAACTCATGAAGAATAAACGGGGTGGAATTGTTGCCATTGAGCCAAACACAGGCGAAATTTTAGCGTTAATATCTGCTCCAACCTATGATCCTGCTCTTTTAGTTGGAAGACAACGGTCTAAAAATTATACTCAACTTTATAACGACAGTATTGCTAACCCATTGTACGACAGGAGTTTATTAGCAGAATATCCTCCAGGCTCACCATTTAAAATTTTAACTGCTTTAATTGGTTTGCAAGAAGAAGTAATTGATGAACAAACTACTTTTTTCTGCAGAAGAGGATTTAGCTACGGAAATCGCTTTATGAAATGCCACGATTCGGGAGGATTTAGTTTAAATGCCGGAATTTACAGTTCTTGCAACACGTATTTTGCCAATACGTATAAAAAAATTATTGAAAAATATCCAAAACCGGCTTATGGTGTAGATGCTTGGAGCAATCATTTAAAAAGTTTTGGATTAGGGAATTTTATGGGTTATGATTTGCCTCCCGGACGAAAAGGAAATGTTCCTACTTCAAAATTATACGACAAATATTATTCTGCCGGAGGATGGAAAAGTACTACCATTATATCGAACTCCATTGGTCAAGGAGAAGTTTTGATGACGCCAATTCAATTGTGCAATGTGATGTGTGCAGTTGCCAATCAAGGTTATTACTACACCCCTCACGTTATCAAGAAAATAAAAAACCATACCATTGATAAAAAATTCACTACAAAACATCAAACAACAATTGATAAACAATATTTTCCTCCTGTTATTCAAGGTTTATTCGACGTTTATAACAAAGGAACAGCTTCTCGTTTGCAAGTAGAAGGAATTGAAATTTGCGGAAAAACCGGAACAGCAGAAAATTTTACCAAAATAAACGGTCAACGTGTGCAATTAACCGACCACTCTATTTTTGTGGCGTTTGCACCAAAAGATAACCCCAAAATTGCTATTGCGGTGTTTGTTGAAAACGGTTATTGGGGTGCTCGAATCGCAGGACCGATTGCCAGTTTAATGATAGAAAAATATTTGAAAGGAAAAATATCCCGAACTGATTTGGAGAAAAAAATGTTTAATTCAAGTTTAGAAAGTGAGTATGCTAAAGTAATTAGTGGTCAACCTTTTAGAATTAATTTGTAATGAGAAATCAAAGTGTAACCAGCAATCTCGATTGGACAACTGTTTTGATTTATGCAACTTTGGTTGTTATGGGATGGTTAAATATATTTTCAACGTCTATTCCAATTGAATTCACATCGTTTGACTTTAGTGATTACTATGGAAAACAACTAATTTTCATCCTGTTGAGTATTCCATTAATTACTGTTATACTGAGTATAGACGCTAAAATATACGAAAAATTTTCCTTTGTATTCTATATTTTTGGCATTGTGCTTTTATTAGGACTCTTTGTTTTCGGAAAAACTGTAAAAGGACAAACGAACTGGTACGGATTTGGATCATTTGGGTTCCAACCTTCAGAATTTGTAAAAACAGCAACATCCTTATTACTAGCAAAATACCTTAGTGATTCGCAAGTTTTTTTAAAAAATCTCAACCATCAGTTACTCGCATTTGCAATAATTTTAGTTCCCGTGTTACTGATATTAATGCAACCGGATGCGGGAAGTGCCATGATTTTTTTATCGCTAATATTGGTTCTAAATCGTGAAGGATTACCTGAATGGTATCTATGGACAGGTTTTATTGCAATTGTACTCTTTTTTACAGCACTACTCATTCAACCCATGTATCTTTTAATTGGCATTGTTCTTTTGATGATTTTACACTACATAAGAGCCAGAAGAGTAGATAGAAATCCGTTAGCCTATTTAATTGTTTTTGTTGCTGCAACTTCTTTTGTTTTATCTGTTGGATTTGTTTTTGATAACGTATTAGAACCCCATCAAAAAGATAGAATAAATGTACTATTTAGTGACAACGTCGATTTAAAAAATGAAGGATATAACCTCAACCAGTCAATGATTGCAATTGGTTCAGGAGGATTAATTGGAAAAGGTTTTATGGAAGGTACTCAAACCAAAGGTGGTTTTGTACCGGAACAACACACCGACTATATCTTTACAACAGTTGGTGAAGAATGGGGATTTGTAGGTTCAACAGTAGTAATTCTTCTTTTTGTGACGCTTTTGTTTAGAATTATTTTTTTAGCCGAACAACAAAAAACAAAATTTAGTCGGGTTTACGGATATTGTGTTGCCACGATTTTATTTACTCATTTCTTTGTTAACATTACCATGCTCATCAAATTATTTCCAACAATTGGTGTTCCACTACCTTTCTTTTCATATGGAGGATCCAGTCTTTGGTCGTTTACAATTTTATTGTTTGTTTTCTTAAAATTAGATGCCAATAAAGTAAATGAATGGTAGTTTATTTTAAAAACTTTAGCTCAACCAATACCGGAAAATGATCTGAAGGATATTTACACAAATAACTATCTGTTAAAACTGCATACTTTTTAATTTCGAATGATTTTTTTGAAACAAAAATATGATCTATTTCTCTTTCACTACTAATTGGTTTATGAAATTCAAACGCATTGAATGTTCCCCCTGAATTGTAATTCATTTTTGAAGCACTTTTTGAATGAACATATTGATTGGATAAGAATAAAATAGCTTCAGAACTCGGTTCTAAATTAAAATCACCCATGATTATTATTGGATAATTTTTTGTGTTTACTTGTGAGACTTTCTGATGAATCAATTGAGCACTTTTTGTTCGGGCTGTTTCTCCAACATGATCAAAATGAGTATTAAAAACCCAAAAGAATTGCTTAGTTTTTTTATTCTTAAATAATCCATAAGTACAAATTCTGTTCAAGGCCGCATCCCAACCTTTTGAAACTTCATCCGGTGTTTCAGATAACCAAAACGTATCAAACTCAATTAATTCAAACTTACTGCTTTTATAGAAAATAGAACTATGTTCTCCATTTTGTTGACCATCTCTTCCTTCTCCAAACACTTTATAATCTGTTAGGGCAGAATCTAAAAACTGCACTTGATGTGGCAATCCCTCTTGAATTCCAAAAATGTCCGGTTCGTAAAATTGAATTAAATTGGAAACTTTTTCTTTTCTGTTTGGCCAACTGTTTTCGCCATCACTGGATAAATCAAGACGAATGTTATAGGTCATTACTTTTACTTCTTGACCAAAAAATTGATTAGATAACATCATCAATACAACTAAAATTATCTTTTTCATATTCATTAATTAAAACTCCACGATTTATAATCGGTACTTTTTTCAATTTGGTTTTCAATATCATTTGGCAAATGATGAAAGAAATCGATTCCGGTTAATTCCTCCAATTCATCAACAGAAACCACAAATTCATAAAGCGGTCGACTGCTATTTATATGAGGAACTAAAAAAGCAATCATTCTAGGTTTATCATTTGAAACATCAAACAGAACTTTATAGAAATAATCCGGAACAGAAACATCTTCATGACCAATGGTTTTGAGATTGTTTTCCAAAACACCACCAGTTACCACATACAAACCATCATATTTATCGGCCCAATAGCGAACTTTTTGCTCTAAACGATTCCAAACTCCAGCATTAAAATCTGATTTTTGCGGTGAAATATTAGAAGTGTAGAATGTTTCATTATAGGCTTTTTTGGAAAATTTCATGTCTCCGGCCGGACACAAATGACCTTTGTCGAAACCGGAATTTTTATAATTCCTCCAATTAGCAGAACTAGTTTTTACTTTTGGATCTTCAATAAAATATGGTCTTTTTAAATCTGAATAAGAGGAAACCCCAGATTTTAATTCATAAGCAACCCATTCTGCTTGTTCATGTTCTTCATCATACGAAAGTGTATAATAATCATGTCTGATGATTTGTCCGGTTGTTGAAGTTGGATAAAAATCAAATTTATTCCAGTTTATTTTAGTTGATTCTAGATTACTGACTTGACTGTCAGAATTAAAATCATTTAACAGATAATCATCTCTGCATGAAATACATAGCAAAAAAATAAAAGATAATATAGTTATGAAACTTGATTTACTCATTCAAAAAGATAGATTAATTTTAACAAAAAGGAATGATTATTGCTAACTTTGTAAATGTATAAAAAAAAGAAATTCTTTTGACATACATTAATTCGTTTAATTAAACTATACACCATTATGAAATTTAAAATTAGTACCCTTTTGATTTTGTTAATCTCTTTTATGAGCCAAGCTCAGGAAACAAAAACAACCACCGCAGACACCTTGATTAAAACAGGGATTCTTGTTGAAGAAACCAAAACTCTAGAAGAAGTTAAAATTGCCCAAGAGCAGGCATTAAAGGAAAAAGAAGCTGCAGCAATAGCTACTCGAAAAGCAGAAGAAAAAGCAATAAAAGAACGAGAAAATGCAGTTAGAGATGCAGAAAAAGCTCAAAATCGTGCAGATAAAGAGGCTAAACAATTGGCAAAAGATCAAAGAAAACATGAAAAAGAGGTTAGACAATTTGAAAGACAACAAAGTAAAGTTGCCTCAGCAGAAAAAAGTGTTTCGAGAGCTAATGACAGGGTAGCAAGAGAGAAAAAATCACTTCAAAAAAACATGGAGCGATTTGAAAAAAAGAAACGAAAAGGAAAATTGACTGAAATTGAGGTTGAAAAAGAAAACATCAAAATCAGTAAACAACAAATCAAGATCAAAGAACTTGAAATGGACGTTGAAAGTGCTCAACAAAAATTATCAAAAGTTAGAAACTAACAAATTAAACCACGTGAAAGCGTGGTTTTTTTATTGCTTTACATCCAAAGCATCTCGCAGCGAATTGCCGGTCATCATAAAAGCCAACGTGATGAGCATAATGGCTGTCCCTGGTACTAATGCCAAATAGGGTTTTCCTAAAATGATGTAACTGTAGTGATCTTTAATCATTCCGCCCCAACTTGGAATGGGTGGCTGTGCTCCTAAACCTAAAAAGCTCAAGCCGCTTTCAACCAAAATAGCAGAAGCAAAATTAGCCGCAGAAATTACAACTACCGGAGCCATAATATTTGGAATGATATGATTTAAGATAATTCGAATATCCGAAAAACCTAATGCTCTTGCCGCGGTGACGTACTGCATTTCTTTTACGCTGATGATTTGACCACGAACTACACGGGCAACTTCCACCCACATGGTTAAACCTACCGCCACAAAAACTTGCCAAAATCCTTTTCCGAGAGCAAGCGTTATGGCAATAACCAATAAAAGTGTGGGAATAGACCAAATTACATTCACTAACCACATGACCATGGCATCAATTTTTCCGCCATAATATCCGCCGAGAGAACCAAAAAACAATCCAACAATAACTGAAATTAAAACCGCAACAAAGCCGATAGAAATGGAAACACGTGAGCCAACCAACATTCTACTCAACAAATCACGACCGTATTTATCTGTACCGAGGTGGAATTTTTTTGTGGTAATCAACTCTTTTTCAACTTCTTGAATCGATGAAAAACCAATAAACTTATCTAAACTAATTTCTTTGATTTGTTTTAGTTCAGCATCTTCGGTATATTCTGTATATTGAATTGAATTTCCAATAATCTTATATTCCAAAATCGGAATTTCTGTTACTTGATTTGGATGACCGAAAAAGTATCCTTTTAAGGTTTTGGAAGCAATTTTCTCAGATGGAACAGCTAACATTTGCACTTCAAAACCAGGCGATTTTGAATGAATAGACAGATGCATTTGATTAGCATTTTCTGAATTATTCGGTGCCAAAACATACGCAAATAGTGCCAAAAAAATCATCAGTACGATATAAGCAAAACTAAAAACACCCCAAAAATTCTTTCGGAATTTTTGAAGTGCTATATTAGTTAACGACTGATTACTTTTGGACATTAGTTTATTTTTCAACTATTGCTCAAAGATACAATTTGCCGTTTATGATTTTACAATTTTTTTCTTTAAATCTACTTTTCCTTTTACAACCGGTTTCGATTGTAAATCATCCAACACATTTAAAGCCTCTTCAACATAAATATCTTTTGAAAGACTTTCAAACCAACGCTCTCTTTTTTCTTTAAAAGATTCGTCTTTATTCATCAATTCAAAATCTTGCGGAATTGGTTTAAATACCAAATCATTTTTATAATCTGAAATCGGTTTGAATTGTTTGCTTTTTTCTTCCAAACTATTTTGTTCAGCCGTAAAAGCATCTAATTTTAAACTATAAACCGAAGCATCTCTTCTTTCTTTTGTCCATCGTGCACTTTTTTCAATTAATTGAAAATGTTCGTCTTGAGCCATTCTTGCTTTGCTATTTTGAACAGCACGATCAAAATTAGTTTGTTTATCCCAAATGGTAAATGGAGCTGGGTCAATTTTTGTCCATGGCATGGCATTGTCCAAATCTCTTTCACCAATATCGATATAGGAATAACGATCCGGCATTTCAACATCGCTGGTTACACCTTCTAATTGTGTTGAACCTCCATTAATTCTGTAGAATTTTTGAGTAGTTGTTTTTAAAGCTCCTAAATCGCCAACATTATTACCACGTACAAATTGATTTAAATCAATCACATTTTGAACCGTTCCCTTTCCGTAGGTTTGTTTGCTACCAATCACAACACCTCTTTTGTAGTCCTGAATTGCTGCAGCTAAAATTTCTGAAGCCGAAGCAGAGAAATTATTCACCATCACTACTAAAGGTCCGTCCCACTGAATTTTTGGATCTCTATCGTATAAAACTTCTTTTTTTGTTCCTGCCGATTTAATTTGAACCACCGGTCCTTGTTCAATAAATAATCCTGTAATGTCAACTGCTGTTTTTAGTGAACCACCGCCATTATCACGAACATCCATAATGATTCCGTTTACACCTTGGGCTTTCAAACGTTCCACTTCAATTGCCACATCTTTTCCGGCATCACGACTGTCTTGGTTTTCAAAATCGATGTAGAATTTAGGTAAATAAATAATACCGTATTTCATTCCGTTTCTTTCAACTACACTTGATTTGGCATACGTTTCTTCGGTTTCAACCATGTCGCGAATTAATGAAATAACTTTCATTGTTCCGTCTACTTTTTTAACAGTTAATCTAACTTCAGTTCCTTTTGGACCTTTGATTTTTTTAACTACGTTATCCAATCGCATTCCTACCACATCAACCGGCTCTTCACTACCTTGAGCTACTTTTAAAATAATATCACCCGGTTCTAATTCTTTTCCTCTCCAAGCCGGACCACCAGAAATTAATTCGGTGATTTCGGTTAAATCGTTTTTCTTTTGTAAACGAGCTCCAATTCCTTCAAATTTACCGCTGATGCTTACATCAAAACGTTCTTTATCATCAGGAGCCATATAGTTAGTGTGTGGATCAAATCGGGAAGCAATGGCATTTACATAAACGCCAAACCAATCGTTTCTATCCAATTCTTTGATGAAAGTAAAGTAATCATCTAACGATTTTAAAGAACTTTCTCTAGTTTCTTTTTCAAGTTCTACAAGCGTTTTTGGTTTTTCCTCTTTCTTTTTATCCTTTTCTGCTTTTAATTTTTCTTTCAGCTTTTCATCATCAATATCGTTGATTTTTTCATCAATAACACCATTCTTTTCGTCCTCTTGCAACTTAATTCTATCTGTTAAAGATGACAAAGTAGATAGTTTAATTTGCTTTCTCCAACGTTCTTTTAATTCAGCCGTATTTTTAGCATAAGGAAGTTTTTCATATTCTGTATTGATGGTTTCATCAACAGTATAATCAAATGGTTTGTCTAAAATTTCTTTATAGTACTTCTGACTTTCTTGCATTCTCTTTAAATAAAGATTGTATGTCAAATCAAAAAATGACAAATCTTTGTTTTTAATTTGATCATCAATTAACGTCTCATATTTTGAGAACTCATCAATATCCGATTGCAGAAAAAATCGTTTTGAAGGATCTAATGCCTCAATGTAATCTTTATAAATCCCTTTTGACAAATTATCGTCAATTGCAGCAGGATCATAGTGGCCACGTTCTATTACAAAAGTCAATAAATCTATTAAAAGTTTATCTTTTTCAGGATCGGAGCTCTCACTTTTCTTTGAATCTATAGCATTAAATGCCAACAGTGCAACCGACAAAACAACTGTCAATAACACCAATTTTAAGTTTCTTTTCATAAATAGCAATATAGTTTTCATTATCTTTCTTTATAAGTAGTCATAAAAATTATGCCACTTCTGTTATAGGTTCAATTTTTAAGTAAATTAATTTCAAAAAAATCACTTAACCAAACAAAGTTATGAAATTTGTTAGGCTTCAAAATCTTAAAAAGAGTTAATTTTGTTTTCTTTAGGATATGATAAAACTAAATTTGTGGTTTATATTCAAGATAAATTCAAAATTAATCATTCGTAATGAGTAAAAAACCTCTAATTTTAGTAACCAACGACGACGGAATTTCTGCTCCAGGCATCAGAGCCTTGATTGATGTAATGAAACAATTGGGCGATGTTGTGGTAGTTGCTCCCGACAGTCCTCAAAGTGCAATGGGTCACGCCATCACCATCAATAACACACTTTTTATTAATAAAGTAAATTTTGATTCGGATGTAAAAGAAGAATACAGTTGTTCCGGAACTCCGGTAGATTGTGTAAAATTGGCTGTGAATGAAATTTTGAAACAAAAGCCGGATTTGTGTGTTTCTGGTGTGAATCACGGTTCAAATTCTTCGATAAATGTCATTTATTCAGGAACGATGAGTGCAGCTGTTGAAGCCGGAATCGAAGGAATTCCAGCCATTGGTTTTTCATTATTAGATTATGATTGGAATGCCGATTTTGAACCGATTAAAAATTCAATCAAAACAATTGCTTCACAAGTTTTGGAAAATGGATTGCCCGAAGGTGTGATTTTAAACGTTAACTTTCCAAAATTAAAAGAAAAAGATTTAAAAGGAATGAAAGTTTGCCGACAAGCCAAAGCTTTTTGGAAAGAAGAATTTGACAAACGTAAAACTCCTCAAGGAAAAGATTATTACTGGCTCACAGGAGAATTTATCAACCAAGATAAAGGTGAAGACACTGATGAATGGGCTCTTGAAAATGGATACATTTCAATTGTGCCCGTTCAATTTGACTTGACAGCTCACCATGCTATTCAAAAATTAAATACGTATAAATTCAATTTATAATGCAAAAAACAGATTTACTCATCGGATTCATTTTAGGAATTATTGGTGCTTTTATTGGTGTATTTCTTTTCATTTCATTAGCAACAGATTTTGAATTTGCCGATGGAATAATTGCTTTAAAAACACAGAATTCCCTAGGGAAATTAATTGCTCTCGGAGCCGTAATCAACGTAATTTTGTTCTTTGTGCTATTAAAATACAACAAAGAATTGATGGCTCGCGGAGTTGTTTTAGCAACAATTGCTTTAACTATTGTCACTATATTTGTTTAAAATGAAGTACTACATTATAGCCGGCGAAGCTTCGGGCGATTTACACGGATCAAACTTAATGAAAGCTCTTCATAAAGAAGATGCTCAAGCTGACATTCGGTTTTGGGGTGGAGATTTGATGCAAAAAGCTGGCGGAACTTTAGTAAAACATTACAAAGAACTAGCTTTTATGGGTTTTGCTGAAGTGATTTTTAACCTAAAAACCATTTTAAATAACATCACTTTTTGCAAAAAAGACATTGAGCAATTTAATCCCGATGTAATTATTTTTATTGATTATCCCGGTTTTAATATGCGAATTGCCGAATGGGCTAAGAAGAAAAAAATTCCCACTCATTACTATATTTCTCCGCAAATTTGGGCTTGGAAAGAAAATCGAATTAAAAATATCAAACGTGATTTTGACAAATTGTATGTGATTCTTCCGTTTGAAAAAGATTTTTATGAGAAGAAACATCATTTTCCGGTTGAATTTGTTGGTCATCCGTTGATTGATGCGATTCATAACCGAACAAAAGTGGACGAATCAACCTTTAGAAAAGAACACAATTTAGACGAAAGACCCATAATTGCTCTTTTACCAGGAAGCAGAAAACAGGAAATTAGCAAACTTTTGCATGAAATGTTGGCTATTGTGAATGATTTTCCGAATTATCAATTTGTGATTGCCGGAGCTCCTGGACAAGATTATTCATTTTACCAGCAATTTCTGACCAACAAAGCTGTTCATTTTATTTCGAATAAAACGTATGATTTATTGAGTTTTGCTCATGCTGCATTGGTTACATCAGGAACAGCAACTTTGGAAACAGCATTATTCAAAGTACCTGAAGTGGTTTGTTACAGAGGAAATTGGATTTCGTACCAAATTGCTAAAAGAATTATTACATTAAAATACATTTCGCTTGTGAATTTAATTATGGATGAAGAAGTGGTGACCGAGTTGATTCAAAGTCAATGTAATTCAAAAAATATTAAAACTGAACTAAGTAAAATTTTGGATGAGAATTACCGCCAGAATTTAATTGAAAAATACCATCTTTTAGAAGAAAAATTAGGTGGCGAAGGAGCAAGTGAAAAAGTAGCTAAATTAATTGTTGCACATATTTCTTGATTCTAAACATTCTATTTTTTAACTTTGTAAAAATCAAAATTTTTGAAAAACGCAGTCATTATATCTTTTTTGTTGTTCTTTTTGGTGGGATGTAAATCCACCTCCTCCAGCATTGTTACCAGTAAGAGTGAAGCCGAGAAAAAAGGTATTTACACTGCTCCAAAACATTCGAAAGCTGTTGCAAAAAACACGCGAAAAACTACTGAAACTGCAAAAACTTCAAAAAAATCCAGAATTACAGAATCAGACGATGAAGATTTTGTTCCGGATGACGACAATACCTCCTATTTTGTAAAGCAGCTCATCAGTTCTGCAATGCAATACGAAGGTGTTCGCTATCGTGGTGGCGGAACTACAACGGCCGGAATGGATTGCTCCGGTTTGGTAAGCACTGTTTTTAAAACGTATGATATTTCACTACCAAGAAGTTCCATTGACATGTCTAAAGTGGGTCAAAAATTGAAGCTAAAAGACGTTAAAAAAGGCGATTTGGTCTTTTTTAAAACCAGCAGTCGCGGCGTTATTAATCATGTTGGATTAGTTACCGAAGTACGTGACGATGAAATTTTGTTTATTCATTCTTCTGTTCAACGAGGTGTGATTATTTCTTCTACCAAAGAAGCCTATTATCAAAGAACTTTTGCCCAAGCAAATCGGGTTTTATCTGAAGAACATTTTTAGTTCTAAAATTTTACCGTAAATTTTCTTACTAATTAAATTTTTTATTACTTTCGTTTCCATGAAAGTGATAAAATTTCCTACTATTGTTATTACTATCTGTTTGATTTTAGGAATTTTAGTTTCTAATGAAATCAAACCGGATGTGTATTTGGCATTGCTAATTGTTTTAGTTGCATTAGTTCCGTTTTTGATTTTATACTTTTTTCTTAGAACAAATTTGAAATTTCGATTAAGTTTCGGAATCTCATCTTATGTCTTAGCTTTTACAATTGGAATTTTTCTTTTTGCATTGCACTATCCTAAAAATCAAGCTTCTCATTATTCAAATTCTAATTATATTTCTTCTGAAAAGTGTCTGGTTAAGGGTGTGATTTCAGAAAAGCTAAAACCCAATCAATTTTCATTTAAGTATTTTATGGAAGTTGAATCCGTCAATAAAAAAGAAACAAAAGGAAAACTTTTAATTATTTTGAATAAGAAAGATGCGGAAAAAGAATTTGAAATTGGTGATGAAATTTTAGCCAATTCAGTACTGAAACCCATCATCAGACCGCACAATCCGTATCAATTTGACTATGCTGCTTATTTGGAAAAGAAAGATGTTTTTGATCAATTATATCTAGAAAATCAGAATTATAAAGTAATTGCCAAACAGGAAAACCTGAATTTTTTATTAGAAAGAACAAGAAACAAAGTCGTTGCTTTTTTTGAAAATGAAAACATTCCAACCGAAAGAATAAACATCATCAAAGCTTTGTTTTTAGGACAACGACAAAACATTGAACAAGAAACGTTAGATAATTATTCTAAATCTGGAGCCATTCATATCTTAGCTATTTCGGGTTTACATATTGGAATCTTACTTTATTTTTTTAAAGCATTATTAAAACCAGTCGAACGAATTAGGCATGGAAGAATTATTACGCCAATTCTTTTAATTGTCATATTGTGGACTTTTGCAATGCTTTCAGGTTTATCGGCTTCAGTTGTGAGAGCTGTAACAATGTTCACGTTTGTGAGTATCGGCATGTATATGAACCGAGAGACGAATATTTACAACACATTAGGTTCGTCAATTCTAATTTTGCTGCTATTTAAACCCAATTTTATTTTTGATGTTGGTTTTCAATTGAGTTATTGTGCGGTTTTTTCTATCGTAACTATTCAACCTTTACTGAGTAAATTATGGACTCCTAAAAATAAAATTGTTGGGTATTTTTATGATATTCTAACCGTTTCATTTGCTGCTCAAATTGGAGTATTGCCGTTAAGCATTTATTATTTTCATCAATTTCCTGGTTTGTTTTTTGTTACCAATTTGGTTATCATTCCATTGCTAACGTTAATATTGATGACAGGAATGGTAAGTATTCTTCTATCTGCCATTGGGATTTATTTTTCGCTTTTGGTTGAATTTCTTTCAGGATTAATAGGATTTATGAATGGCTATGTGAGTTTAGTTTCCTCTTTTGAACAATTTATTATAAAAGATATTCCGTTTAATTATTACATCTTACTAAGTTCACTTTTGGCAATTATTTGTATCATTCTTTATATCAAAAAACCAACTTCAAAAGGAATTATTTTGGCGTTGATGACTGTTTTTATTTTTCAAATTTCAATTATTGTTTCGATGGAATTTCATAAAAATCAAAACGAATTTATCATTTTTCAATATCCAAAAAAGACCATTCTGGCGAGTAAGGAAAATAATGAGATTATATTGCATAGTAACGATTCTTTGATAAACTCAAATTATGTGATTAAAAATTATATCCAAAACAATTTTGGTAAAATTGACAGTGTTTCAACCCTTCAAAATGTATATTGGATTAATAAAACGAAGATTTTAGTTATTGATGAAAAAGGCATTTATAAACTTCCTTATAAACCGGAAATCGTTTTGCTAACACAATCTCCAAAAATTAATTTTGAGCGATTGCTTATAGAACTAGACCCTAAAATAATTATTGCAGACGGTAGTAATTACAAAACGTTAATTGAATATTGGGAGAAAACCTGTCAGAAAAAAAATATCCCTTTTCACTCTACCAGCGAAAAGGGATATTATCGAATTAGTTTAGACTAATTATTATTTTACTAAAAACTGATTGGCAACTTCAATCCACTTTGTTGGTCCGCCAGCTACATAACCTGTTTTTCCTAACTGTTGAAGATTGATTTGCTCTCCGATTTTTTGAGGCGAAACTAACCAAATTGTGGGATATCCTGAAACTTGAAAAATTTGCTGCATTTGAGCATTTTGTTGAGCCAATGCCGGTTCTAATTTTGTTTTACGAGGATAATCCAATTCTACCAACACAACATTATTAGCCCATTCTTTAAATTCTGGTTTAAAGAAAACTTCTTTTTGTAGTTTGATACACCATCCGCACCAATCGCTTCCTGTGAAAAACAAAAGCATTGGTTTATTGGTTTTAGATGATATTTCTATGGCTTTATTCACATCTGTATGCCAAGTTAATTCTTGTGCTGAAACAGTGTTTACTGCACAAAGAAAAAGTAAAAATAAAATCGCCTTTTTCATTATTTAACTTCTTTTAGTTCTGCTAATAATTGATCTGCTTGATAATAACCTACAATTACTTTGGCAATTTCACCTTTTTTATCCATAACATACATTGAAGGATATCCTTCAACTTTTAGAAATCCGGTAAATTCATGCATACTGTTTCTTCCTTTTCTATTAGCATCATAGCCCGGATTGGCATATTTTTTACCTTTGTAATTTACTTCGTTATTGCCTTCTCCGTTAAATTTTACAGCATAATAATTAGCATTGATGTAGTCTGCAAATTCTTTGGTTTGAAACGTATTTTTATCCAACATTTTACATGGCCCACACCAATCGGTGTATACATCCATAAAAATTGGTTTTGGATTTTTCTTTTGTAAAGCCATTGCTTCATCAAATGACATCCATTTAATTTCTTGTGCTTGTACGAAAGAAACCGTTATAAAAGCAATAAGCAAGAATACCTTTTTCATATTAAATTATTTTAAATTCTTTATTTTCAAAAATGATGCCGAAAATTATCGAACACCGTGCATTAGTTTTTTGATGACCGGCCCCATTGCTATAGAAAAAGCTGCTAAAATGAAGGAAATAATTGCTAACATCCAAAAGAAATAGCTAATTCCTTTTTCATTTGCAATTGCTTCAACTTCTTCACCAAACATACCAGCCCCTTTCATACCAATTGCTACGGCAAGATACCAAACTCCGAACATAAAAGCAATCATTCTGGCAGGAACTAATTTACTCACATAGGATAATCCAACAGGAGAGATACATAATTCACCCATCGTATGAAACAAAAATACTAAAATTAACCAAATCATACTAACTGAGGCAGTTTGTGCTCCGGGTGCAATTCCATCTGCTCCAAAAGCAACGGCAACCATTCCTAATCCGAGTAAAATCATCCCTAATCCGTATTTTACATTCGCACTTGGATTATATTTACTTTCCCAAATTTTAGAAAATAAAGGTGCTAATGTAATAATGAATAATGAATTTAGTGTTGAAAACCATGTTGCCGGCACTTCAGTAAGTGGAATGGTTGTTTTTTCGATTTTTAAAAATTCTAACGTACTATCGGAAAGAGTTAAATAACCCGCGGTGTAATAATCTTTCACTAACATCCAAATAGCAATAATCCAAACAATTACAAAACTTATACTGAGAACAATGTTTGCCACAGAATACTTTGCAAACGTTTTCTTGAACAAAAGATACATTACCCAATTAATTATTAATAAAGGAACTAACGTTAAAAGTGAATTTACCACCAAGAAAATAATACTTGAATTTCCTGTTAAGATTCTATTGGTATATTTTTCTGCAAAAACTGTCAAACTGTTAGGCGATTGTTCAAAAATTGCCCAGAAAAATATAGTGATAAATGCGAAGAAAGTTACAGCAATAAGTTTCTCACGCGTTGTTTTGGAATACTGTAGTAATCTGTAAACCAAAAGAATTATAAAAAGTACTAATGCAGTTAAAATGGCTATATTATTCCCGTTTTCACCTAAAAATCCAAATACATCAAATGATCCTCCTGATAATTTAGAAATTTTTGAAGCCGGAGCATTAATAATCCATAATAATCCCAATAAAGTTGATGCTGCGATGATACCCATTTGCCAATTGGAAAACGGAACTCTGATATCAGTATCATTAACATCAACTACAATTTGATCTTTTTTAACCGGTTTTAAACCAATATTTCCAAAAATATCTTGAGACAACCAAAATTGAACTAAACCTAAAAACATAAATATTCCGGCTAATCCAAATCCGTAACCCCATCCTACTTTTTCGCCTAAATAACCACACAATAAAATACCAAAAAAGGCTCCGGCATTTACTCCCATATAAAAAATGGTGTACGCTCCATCTTTTTTCTCCGGTCTGTCTTTGTACATCTCAGATACGATTGAAGTCATATTAGGCTTAAAAAATCCATTACCAAAAACCAATAAAACCAAACCTAAATAAATTGTAAACTGTGTTTCAAAAGCCATTGCAAAGTGACCTAAAGTCATTAATAGTGCTCCAACAACTACAGCCCATCTGTAACCAATAATTTTATCAGCAAAATAACCTCCAAGCATGGTAGATAAATATACCAAACCAACGTAAGAACCGAAAAGCGAAGAGGCAGTCGCTTGATCCCAACCCCATCCACCATCAGTGAGTGAAGCCATAAAAAATAATACGAGTAACGAACGCATTCCATAGAATGAAAAACGTTCCCACATTTCGGTAAAAAACAATACAAAAAGTCCAGCGGGATGACCAAGAACTGTGCTTTTGAAAAATTGATCGGTTGAGTTTGTTTCCATAATTTTTATTTAATTCCGTGCATTAATTTTTTAACAAGTGGTGAAAGCAACAATAATATTCCTCCAAAGATTAATCCTACCCAGAATAATTTTGAGAATAAATCGGTGTAACTAGTTAAAGCAACTGTAATATCTGTAACTTCTCCTCCTTTTGTATCAATTTTGGCTAAATTGGCTAAAACAGCAGCTATGAATTCTGAACTGGCTGTAGCTAAAAACCAAACTCCCATCATAAAGCCTACTATTTTTTGAGGAGCTAATTTTGTAACTGACGAAAGACCTACCGGCGATAAACAAAGTTCTCCCATTGTATGAAGAAAATAAGCTAACACTAACCAAATCATAGCAATTTTAGCTCCATCTGCGGTTACATTTGCACCAATAACTAACATTCCAAATCCTAATCCTACCAATATAATAGCAAAGGCAAATTTCACAGTTGTATTTGGATTATATTTACCTAGTTTCACCCATAAATTAGCAACTATTGGAGCAAAAATAATAATAAATAATGCATTTAAACTTAAAAACCACGGTCCGGGAATTGTCCATCCAAATAGTTCACGATCTAACACACGGTCTGCATATAAATTCATAGAAGTATAGGCTTGTTCAAACAAAGCCCAAAATACCACTGAGAAAATAATCAAAACTGTCAAAGCCAACAATCGCTCACGAATAATTTTTTCTTCTTTAATGCTGTAAAAAATAATCATTAATAAAGCAATTGCTCCAGTTATCCTCAACATCCAATCTACTACAGTATGACGCTGTACCATTTGAGCGATGATAAACAAACTGGCAATTGATAAAATGTAAATCAACCATTCAACTGAAATTCCGGCAAAAACTTTCTTCTTTAAAATTTCAGGATTCTTAGGCTCAGCTTTGCCCATTAAATATTTTTGCCCATAAATAAACGTTATTAAACCTATAATCATTCCTATTCCGGCAGCTCCAAAACCATATCCCCAGCCATAATTTTCCCCTAACCATCCACATAACAAAGTCGCAACAAACGAACCCAAATTAATTCCCATATAAAAAATAGTAAAACCGGAATCTCTTCGAATATCTTCTTTTTCATAAAGTGCTCCTACTATTGAAGAAATGTTGGCTTTTAAAAATCCAACTCCTAAAATGATTAACGAAAGTGAAAAGAAAAAGGCTTGCAAGGCAAACTTATCTTGAACTACTTCACCATTTTCAGCTAAAAAGGCTTGATGGCCTTCATAAGCTAAACCAATATGTCCGAGTACTAGTAAAACTCCACCGAAAATTACTGCTTTTCTAAATCCTAAATATTTATCGGCTAAATAACCTCCCACAACGGGAAGAGCATAAACCATTGCGGCATATCCTCCAACAATAAAATTTCCAGCTTCATCTGAAAATAAATGATATTTTACTAGATAATAAATTAGTAAAGCTTTCATTCCATAAAAGGAAAATCGTTCCCACATTTCAGTAAGGAAAAGGATGAAAAGTCCAAATGGATGTCCGAATAATTCTTTTTTGTCCAGCGAAGTATCGTTTGTCATAAGTTTGGTTATAAGTTAGCTTTAAGGTAATTAGTCATTTTAGTATATAATTGTAAACGTATTTTTCCGCCGTAAATACCGTGGTTTGTATCGGGATAAATAGCTTGGTCAAATTGTTTGTTGGCCAATTGCAAGGCACGAATCATTCGAGTTGCATTTTGAAAATGTACGTTATCATCGGCTGTTCCGTGAATGATAAGGTAATTTCCTTTTAATTTATCTACGTGATTGATAGGCGAATTATCATCATAACCACTTGCGTTTTCCTGTGGAGTTTGCATATATCTTTCGGTGTAAATCGAATCATAAAAACGCCAATTGGTTACCGGAGCAACAGCAATGGCGGTTTTAAAAACGTCGTTTCCTTTTAAGATACAGTTGCTGGACATAAATCCGCCATAACTCCATCCCCAAATTCCGATTCGGGTTTTATCGATGTAAGGGTAATTTCCTAATACTTTTGCCGCATCAATTTGATCTTCTACTTCGTATTTTCCTAATTCTTTTTGAGTCACCTTTTTGAAAGCAGCTCCTTTGAATCCGGTTCCTCTTCCATCCACACAAGCTACCAAATAGCCTTCTTGGGCTAATAGCATGTGCCAATAATCATTCGCTCCCAACCATTGATTGGCTACTTGTTGTGAACCCGGTCCGCTGTATTGAAATAATAATAATGGGTATTTTTTGGAAGCATCAAAATCTTTCGGTTTGATGATGTAAGCATTCAATTTATGACCTTTTTCTGTAGTTAATTCGAAAAATTCTTTGGTGGGAAGATTGTAACTTTCTAATTTGGAAGCTAATTCTTTATTATCAACGATGGATTGAACTAGCTTTCCGTCTTTGGAATTGTGTAATGTGTAGGAAGTTGGTTCAGTTGAACTCGAGAAAGAATTGATAAAATATTGAAAATTTGGACTGAAAGTTGCCTTGTTAGTTCCGGTTTTGTTGGTTAATCGAACTTTACTTTTTCCATCCAATTTGATTTTATAAACATCACGATTGATAGAACCATTTTCAACCGATTGATAATACACTTGTCCATTTTTCTCATCAAAACCATAATAGGAAGTCACTTCCCAATTTCCTTTAGTGATTTGATTGCGAAGTTTTCCGTTTTTGTCGTAATGATAAATATGATTAAATCCATCTTTTTCGGAAGTCCAAATAAAACTATTGTCTTTCAAAAAGGTCAAATTATCGGTTACATCAACATAAGCTGCGTCTTTTTCATTCAAAACTACTTTTGTCGTTCCGGTTTTAGCATCCACAAAAAGTAAATCTAAATTATTTTGATGACGGTTTAACACTTGAATACTCAACGCATTTGCATCATTTGTCCATTTCATTCGAGCAATATAAAAATCATTATATTGACTCAAATTGATGTTTTTGGTTTGATTTGAAGCTATTTCATACGTATGCAAAGAAACCAACGCATTTTTTTCTCCTGCTTTTGGGTATTTAAAAACTTCTTGCGAAGGATATAATTCTTTCCCAAACACATCCATTGAAAATTCCGGCACATCGGTTTCATCAAATTTGATGTAAGCTAAATGTGTGCTTGAACTATTCCAATCAAAAGCTCTTACGAAAGCAAATTCTTCTTCATAAACCCAATCGGTAATTCCGTTAATGATGTGATTTTTCTTTCCGTCTGTCGTAATTTGAGTATGTTTATCAGAACCTAAATCATACACATATAAATTATTTTCAAAACCGTATGCGATCTTTTTTCCATCAGGAGAAAACGTTGGTTCTTGAATTTTATAATCGGCTACTTTTTGCAATTTCTTCGATGATAAGTCATAAATATAAAAATCGGCAACGGAAGAATGTCGGTAAATTTGTTCCGAATTCAATGCAATCAGCAATTGCGTTTCAGTTGAATTGAATGTGTAACTATCAATGGATTTTAATTCGGTATGATTTTTCGTATCAATGAGCGTGCTCACTTTCTTCAACGTAGCAAAATCGTACAAATCGATTTGAAAAGTATTGGAATTTCTGTCAAAATTTAAAACCGTATATTGATTGGTGTTTTTGAGAGCTTGCAAAGCATCCATTCCTTTTGTTCGGAAAGTTCCTGAGGACCAGATGTCTTCTAAGGTGATTTTTTGCTGACCTATCGCGGTCGCGGACACAAGAAGTAAGAAACAAACGAGTTTTGACAATTGATTCATTTTTGATGCATTAAAAAAAGATTCAATTTTAGTGAAAAATTCGGAATAAATCGTGTTTTTTTCTGTTAAATAGCAATTTTTGGAATTTTGAATGGTTTGGAATTAAAAGAATCTTATTATCATTTTGAAAAACCGCTCTAAAATTTTTTCTTCATTATCTTTGCACCACAATAAGCAACAAAAATGAACCACGAAATTTCCGGATTTTCTAAATTATCCAAAGCTGAAAAAATTGAATGGATTGCAAAGCAGTATTTTTCACAACCTGAAGAAGCCATTTCATTAGTCAAAAACTATTGGAATTCAGATGAAAAACTGCAACAATTGCACGACGAATTCATCGAAAATACGATTTCCAATTTTTATTTACCGTTGGGAATTGCACCGAATTTCAACATTAACGAAAAAAATTATACCGTTCCGATGGTGATTGAAGAAAGTTCAGTGGTGGCAGCAGCGGCTAAATCTGCAAAATTTTGGTCGAAACGTGGCGGATTTAAAACGACGGTTTTGAACACCGAAAAAATCGGACAAGTTCATTTTATTTATAAAGGAAATAAATCGAAATTAGTAGATTTTTTTAATCAAACGAAACCAAAATTCTATTCAGAAACGGAAAGCATCACTAAAAATATGCAAAAACGTGGTGGTGGAATTGTGGATATAATTTTGAATGACAAAACCGCTGATTTAGAAAATTACTATCAATTGCACGCTACTTTTGAAACCAAAGACAGTATGGGTGCGAATTTCATCAATTCTTGTTTGGAACAATTTGCTAAAACCTTGAAACAAGAAGCTCAATCTTTTAATTCTTTTTCGGAAGAAGAAAAAAACATTGAAGTGGTGATGAGTATTTTGTCAAATTATGTTACAAATTGTATTGTTCGTGCAGAAGTTTCTTGTCCAATTGAAGAATTAGCCGAAAAACAAATCGAAAACCCAAAAGAATTTGCCGAGAAGTTTGTGCGAGCCGTTCAAATTGCACAAATTGAACCTTATCGAGCAGTGACACATAATAAAGGAATTATGAACGGAATCGATGCCATAGTTTTAGCAACAGGAAATGATTTTAGAGCCGTGGAAGCCGGAGCACATGCGTATGCTTCTCGCGATGGAAAATACCGCAGTTTATCACACGCAACAATTGAAAACAGCATTTTTAAATTTTGGTTAGAAATTCCGTTAGCGTTAGGTACCGTTGGCGGATTAACTTCGTTACACCCTTTAGTGAAATTAAATTTAGAAATTTTAGAAAAACCATCGGCTCGCGAATTAATGCAAATTGTTGCTGCTGTTGGATTGGCTCAAAATTTTGCCGCATTGCGATCATTGACCACTAAAGGAATTCAGGAAGGTCATATGAAAATGCACATCAACAATATTTTAAATCAATATCATGCTACGGCTGAAGAGAGAATAAAAGTAGCGGAGTATTTTAAAGACAATACGATTTCACACGCTTCTGTGGCGGGATTTTTGGAGGAAATTAGAAAATAAATCACCTTGAAACAAACTTTTTACAGCAACGGAAAATTACTCTTAACCGGAGAATATGTTGTACTAGACGGAGCTTTAGCTTTAGCTTTACCAACGAAATTTGGACAGAATTTAAGCGTTGAACCAATTCCATCAAAGCAAATTCTATGGAAAAGTTTTGATCAAGACGGAAGCACTTGGTTTGAAGATGAATTTACGTTTGACGAAATCATCAACAAACCTTTTGATGCTGAAAATTCAGTTCGAAATACGTTGTTGGAAATTTTGAACGAAGCTTTTCAAATGAATCCGGATTTTTTAGATAAAAATGGTTTTAACATCGAAACCAATTTGACTTTTCCAAAAAATTGGGGTTTGGGTACTTCTTCTACATTAATCAACAACATTGGGCAATGGTTACACATTGATGCTTTTGAATTGTTAAACCGAAGTTTTGGCGGAAGTGGTTATGATATCGCTTGTGCAAAAAGAGATTCGCCAATCGTTTATCAGTTAGTAAACAATCAACCGCAATTTAAGACAGTTGAATTTTATCCGGAATTTCGAAACAACTTGTATTTTGTTTATTTAAACAGAAAACAAAGTAGTAAATCGGCAATTGCCAATTACATCAACAATCAGCATAACATTGGAAAAACTATTGAAAAAATAAATAAGATTACAAATTCTGTCCTTTCCTCTTCCGATTTAAAGTCATTTGTTTATGATATGGAAAAACATGAAAGTATAATGAGCGAAGTTTTAGAAACCATCACTATCAAAGAAGCCTTTTTTTATGATTTTAAAGGTGTAATTAAGAGTTTAGGAGCTTGGGGCGGAGATTTTGTGCTTGTGGTTTCAAAAAATGATCCTAGTGGTTATTTTAAAGAACGTGGTTTTGAAACTATTCTTCGTTACGACGAAATGATTCTAAAATAAAAAAATCCCAACACTTCGAAAAGGTTGGGATTTTTCTATTAGTTCAGTTTGAATTAATAATTAAACTGGAATCTATTATCTTTAATTTTTGCTTTATCTTTTAATGCTCCAAAAACTCTACCTACTGCAGAAGCGTTTTGAGATTTTAAAGTATTTACTTGAGTTGTATAATCTTTGGTTGGCAAAGGCTCTGTTACTTTGGTAGTTTTTACCACAAACACACTTGCATTACCTTCAATTGGAGCAGAAATTTTATTAACTCCAGTTCCAAAAGCTGTTCCTACTACTTTAGGCTCATAACCTGCAGAAGCTACTGCCGGATTTTCTAATGTAATGTCTGTAGCGGTTTGCACTTGAACAGCATTTGCTTGAGCAATAGCATCTAATGAAGTTGCTTTCATTTTTGCCATGATTTTCTCAGCTTTCTTTTTGTTCTTTAAAATTGGTTCAACTTGAATTCTGGCATCTTCGATGGCTAACAAACCTTCTTCATTTACCTTTTTCAATTTAGCGATTAAGTGACCTACTTTAGGTAATTCAAAACGTTTAACATCATTCACATCAGTATCTTTTTCAAAAGCCCAACGAATAACTTGTCTTTGTGAGCCGTATTGACCTAACGTTTCATCTAACGCTTTCACACGTACAGATGGATTAACTGTTAATTTAGCCTCTTTTGCAGCCGCTTCAAATGATTTATCATTAGCCGCTAATTCAAATTTCACAGCGTTTGTATAAGCATTTTCAGAAGTTTTTTCTGAAGCTTCAATTTTTTGAGCAATAGTAGCTAAACGAATAGCATCTTGTTTGTCTGTTACTTTGATGATGTGGTAACCAAATTCAGTTTCTACTAATCCAACTTTTCCAATTGGGTTGTTGAAAACGAAATCATTAAAAGCTGGAACCATTTGACCAGGACCGAAGAAATCTAAATCTCCACCTCTTTGAGCAGAACCTTGATCTTCTGATGCTGTAAATGCCTGCATTGTGAATGCTTCAGGATTTGCAGTAACTTCTGCCAAAATTCCTTCTGCTTTCGCTTTTGCTTCTTCTTTGGTTCTGTCTTCTTTTGGTTGAGCTTTTGAACCCGTGAAACTAATTAAGATATGACTTGCTCTTGCTTTTGCTCCTGCTTTTCTTCCCATAGAACGGCTCAAAGCAAAATATTCTCCATATTGATATGGACCATACACTTGACCATCTGCTAAATTGAAAATAGCTTCTGCATGTTCTGCTGGTAAATCAGTTTTTCCGATATAGGTTGAATCATAAGGAAATTGAGAATTTTCGTTTACAAATTTAATTGCATCTGTTGTTGCAGAAAAACTTGGAATAGTATCATTTGCATCTTTTTCCTTGTTATAAACTACACGTGGAGATAAAAGTGAATTTAATTTATTTTTAATTTCGTTTTTATCGCTTTCAGATGGTTCATCTTTAATAACTATGAATTCAATTTCACGTGTTTCATCTGATTTATATTTTTTCTCATTCTTTTTCATGTAATCTATAATTTCTGCATCAGAAACTTTTACATCGCTATCTTTTATAGAAGAATAAGGAACGGCAACAAAATCGAATGTAACTTTTTTGTTTTCTAAATTATATTTGAATTTGGCGTCATTTTGAGTTGTAAAAAACCCAGATTTAACCAAACTGCTATACAATTGATATTTTGCATTAATATTTGCGTTTTCTTCTACATTTTCAAAATAGTCAACTTCTTGAGGATTTGAACTTGATTTGATATATTCTCTATACTTATTGATATCAAATTGTTTTAATTCATTTTGAAAAGCAGGATTTTGACCAAAATTAGGATCTGATTTCAATGTTTCGATTAAATGATTTTCACCAATTCTGATTCCTAATTTTTCAAGTTCTTCCGATAATAAAGCAAGGTTAATTTCTTGATTCCAAACTTGATTAACAGCTTGTATGTTAGACATTCCTTGACCAGATTTTTCTACATTTCCAACTTTCATTCTAAACTCTTCAAACGGAATATCTTTTCCATTAATGCTTCCTACATTGTTTGAAGTTTGGCTAAAACCGCCACTTTGAATTACATCTGCTAATACAAAAGAGAATAATGCTAATGCAATAATCACTATAAGAATAAATGAACGTTGTCTAATTTTTCCTAAAATCGCCATTTCTATTTGTGTTTAATTTTATTTCAGTTTGCGAAAATACAATTATCTGGGAAATAATTATAAAGAATTTAATATATTTTGTGGATTTTTTATGTAGTAAAAAATAATGACGATGAATAAAGAAGAATATTCGCTTTTATGCTTGCATAAAAGGTTGTTCAATCTTAATCGGAATAGTCAATTATCATTTTTACTAATTCGATTTTTTTGTTCGAAGCTTCTTCAATTAAGAACTGAAATTTATCAATTTCAATTATATCACCTTTTTGCGGAATTTCCTTCACATGATCTACAATAAATCCACCCAAAGTGGAATATGAATTATCTTCTGGAATGTTTAATTTGTATACTTCATTAATATATTCAACATCTAAACGAGTTGAAAATCTAAATTCTTTTTCACTCAATTGTTCTTCAATAAGTGTTTCATCAGAATCGTGTTCATCTTCAATTTCTCCAAAAAGTTCTTCTACAATATCTTCAATGGTAATCATCCCGGAAGTTCCGCCATATTCATCTAACACAATAGCAACACTTTTTCTTTTTTTGGTTAAGAGGTTCATCACATCTTTGATAAACATTGTCTCGGGAACAAATTCTACCGGAATCATGACAGATTTGATTGTTCTGGGTTTTCGAAATAATTCAAATGAGTGCACATAACCAATTATATCATCTAATGAGGATTGAAAAACCATTACTTTAGAAAAACCTGTTTCAATAAAAAGTGTTTTTAATTCTTTAACCGAATCATGAATTTCTACAGCAGAAATTTCGGTTCTAGGAATCATAATATCTCGAGCTTTAACACCGGAAAACTCTAAAGCATTTTGAAACATTTGAATTTCAGAATCGACGGTATTGTGATCTTCTACAGAATTCATTTGTTCTGAAATAAAATTTCCTAATTCTACTTTACTAAAGAAAAGTTGTGCCTCATCTCCTTCGGTTTTGAAGAGTTTTCTAAGAAAAAAATCTGAAATCCAAATTACGAAAGAAGATATATAATAAAGCAATTGATAAAAAGCGTAAGCCGGAACAGCAAAAATCTTAATAAAAGTATTTGCATAAATTTGAAAAAACACTTTTGGCAAAAATTCTGCTGTAATTAAAATGATTACAGTAGAAATCAACGTTTGAATAAGTAGAATTTTAAATGGCAAATCATCATTGTTTATGTACTCCGGATAAATTAGTTTGATGATTAAATCGCCCATTGTAAATCCGTAAATAACCAATGTAATATTGTTTCCAACTAACATTGAGGCAATAAATTTAGACGGATTTTGGGTGATTTTGGTTAAAATTTTTGGAACAAAACCGTCTTGTAATTTTTCAATACCGAGGTAAACTTTATTAGAAGAAACAAATGCGATTTCCATTCCGGAAAAAAACGCCGAAAGCAGTAAACAAATTAAAATTATACTGATTTCCATGAGGTTTTATTTTTTGTTTCGATTGTCCATTTTATTCAAAAACCGTCTTCTAAAAAAGAACATAAAAATGGCCATCGCTGCAAAAAAGAACATTAACCACGGACTTTTTTCTTCAGAATTCAAATTAGCAAATCCTTGATATATAAAAAATCCGGCTGCAAAAAGATAAAAATATTGAATGTATTTTAAGTAAGTCATGTCTGTTGTTTGTTATCGGTTGTTGGTTGTCTGTTCACTGAGAACAATTAATTCAAACTAATTTATTCTGCTTCGTTAATTACACCGGAAACTTTTTGAAAGTTTATTCGTTTAAAATCTTTACTAAAATCTAAACCATCACCTTGTGTTTCACCTTTATTGGGGTCTGTAAATTTAAACTTTTTTTCTGTAAAAAACCATTCGCTCTTTTGGTCATAATACAATTGTTCGGTTTCTAGATATTGACCTCCTTCAGATGTCATTCTTACATTGCCTTGCATATCGATAATTTCCGTTCCATCAAATTTAATAGCATAATCAGACCTGATATAATTTTTTTTGCCATTTTGATCAAACAATGTTACTTCTATTCCTTTAGGAAACTCTGTAAATGGATAAAGAACGGTTCCATAATTCAACATTTTCGGACTTACCATTATTGCTTTAATTCTGCCGGAATCGGTATATTTAAGATTAACAGAATCTGCTTCGCCGGAAGCCATAAATTCTGAAACATTGATTCGTTGAATATCTTTAAAATTGCTTTGGCAACCAAAAAACAATGTCACAGTAAAAACTGTGACACTGATATTGATTATTTTATGCATGCGAAGCATAGACTATAAATTAGGAACTGTAACGCTTCTTCCTACCCAACAACTAAAGCGGATAGATTGTCCAGCTCTGCCGGCTGAGTGAATATCAGCTTTTGATGGAGCTAATTTTTCATAGGATGCTGCTGCTGCATTTCCAGCTGCGGTTCCTGACTTTCTTGCAGTTTGAGCGGCTAACCAATAAATGGCTCTTTTTTCAAAAGGATCATTCCCACAATCGTTTGCACTATTTGCATAAAGTTGTGCGATAAACACATGTGCTTCACCAAAAGATGGTTTTGCTGCTAATGCTTTTTCTGCATAAGATCTTGCTTGCGATTTGTTGCTACTTCCGTAGATATTTCTAGCAATTGTGTAATAAACAGTTGCTTTTTTGGTATTGTCTTTTTGCAATTCTGCCGATTGATTAAAATACTCTAATGCTTTTGCTGTATTCTTTTTGTTATAAAAAGAAACACCTAAATTATAAGCAGACTCTGCAGTTGGGTTTAAAGCATGCAATGCATCTGAAATTTTTGAAAACAACGGATCTGAAGCACATCCTTTTTTGTCTAAACGATCTGCCGCTCTTCTTAACCATTCTGCATCACCTTTTTTCTCTTCAAAACTTCCTCCTAAAAATGGAACCAAGCGATCACAAGTTGATAACTGAGCGATTTTGGCATCCATGCTTGTTCTAATGGTTTGAAAAGCATCTAGGTTGATTTGATTTGCATTTTTAACGCTGGCTTCTTTTTTTGTTAACTCTGTACCAGCTTCTTCTTTTTGCAAAATTGCATCTAATTCGTCAGAAAGCTTTTTCTCTTCTTCATCAATTTTGTCAGATATCTCATCGTACTTGTTGAATAAATCTTGAAGTTTGATTCCTTTTTTACCTGCTTCAAAATCGTTTACATATATTTCAAAATAAACATATAAAGCTTTTGCGTTTGAAAAGTTTGCTCTATCATTTTTAAAAGCATCCTCTACCAATTGATACACTTCATCTGGAGTTCCAACATTGTTTTCGAATAAAGCCATTGATTTTCTCACTTTATTTCCTTTATTATTATTAGGAAAATGCGTGTCGTATTCACCATACATTTTTATCAAATCACGAACTTCTGTTTCTTTTTCAGCAGGAGTTTTAGCATTTTCAATTCGATAATTTAAGATTTGCTCTCCTCTGATGTAAATTGCTTCGTGAAAAGAAGCACAGTTTTTACGAGTATACATCCATGGTTCATAGGCTGCTGCAAAGTCTTTTGCTTTACAAAGCTCATTAAAAATGGATAATTTTTCTGCACAATCAGCGGCGTTCTGAGCCTTTCCATTCATCATTCCTATTAGAAACGCAAATACAATAATTAATTTAGTTTTCATAGTTATAAAATTTCTGTATTATTCATATTTTCTTTTAACAAACCATCTATCATTTAATGATAAACTTATATGCACATTGGAATAGTTTTCTTCAATTAGACCTGCATTCGTTGTTCCTCTTTTACCAAATTCAAATCCTACATTGATATTTGAAAAACTTCCTCCAAGTGGTAGACCTAAACCAAAAGTTATGCCATAATTATTTATTGACTCATTGTTTATGATCAAACCTGTGTTTTCATAGTTAAATCCGGCTCTATAAGTTACTCTTTCTAAGTACTTATTAAACGAATTATAATTTGGAATATAATATCCGCCTAAGCTAAATTTTGTTGAATTTTCATAATCAACATTATCAATATCATTAAAACGATTACCAAAATTACTTGATTGTTGCATTGTAAATTCGGTTCCAATCATCCATTTTCGCACTTCTCCAATTCCAACTCCAAACACAAATTTTGATGGCAATTTGAGTTTAGAAGTACTTGTTTGAGTAATTCCTTCTTCTTGCGGCACAAAGTTAAAATTTTCTGCCACTAAAACTGTAGTTATATTTCTTTCATTATCAATATTCAAAGAACTTTCCGGAGAATAGGCCATACTTCCAAAAAGAGTCATTTTTTCGGTTATTTTTCGGTTATACATCATTCCAAAATTGAAATTTACACCATTAACTCTACTAGAATTTAATTCTCTTGTTCCGTACTGAACAATGGGAATAAAATCGATTGAATTAGTTGATATGCTCCCAAAATTATAATTTATATCGGCACCAATGCTCAAATTGTCAGTAATTTTATATCCCAAACCACCAAAAAATCTGTTTACACCACCTTCTCCAAAATATCTTGAACTGGTTTGTGATGTATCTTCGTTAGCGTTTTCAATTTTATACCCAACTGAAGAAAAAGGAAGAAGACCAAGAGCCGCTCCAAACTTTTTTGATATAGGCATTGCAACAACTAGATAATCTATAGTTGTTCGGGTTGCATTTTCAGATTGTGTTTCTGTCTTTAATTTTACATTGTTATAATTTGCACCAATTGTAAATGTAGTGAATTTTAAATGTGAAAAAGAGGCTGGGTTTTGTAAATTTACATGAATAGAATCGCTAAAAACACTGACACCACCCATTGAACGATTTTCTACAGCACCTTTAAATTTGACATCTCCAATTCCATAAAAAGAATAGGGTGAAGAAGTTCCCTCCTGAGCCCAGCTAATTGCTGAAAAAAATAAGCAAAAGCTTATTAGAATTTTTTTAATCATTTTCGATTTTATATTGAAAAAATTGGTTCAAACTTTCCAAAAGGAAATTTGAATTGGCAAATATGGTATTTTTTAATCTTTTTGCCAAAAAAACAGTGTCTCCTCCCGTTAAAATTATGGTAAAGTTTTTATTTTCCTGTTTATAACGGTCTATAAAGCCATCGATTTCAGAGATTATTCCGTTTACCACTCCGGAATGAATGGATTGATTTGTTGAATTTCCTATTAAACTTTCGGGTTCTTCAAATGTCAGTAACGGCAATTTTGCTGTGAATTGATGCAAAGATTCATACCGAAGCCTAAATCCTGGTGAAATTGCTCCGCCCCAATAGTTATTATTTTCATCAACAAAGTCATAGGTTATGCAAGTTCCTGCATCAATAATTAACCGATTTTGATTGGGAAATAACAGCGTTGCACCGGTTGCAAGGATCATTCTATCAATTCCCAATGTTTTTGGTGTGGCATAGTTGTTTTGGAAAGGAAAAGAATCAAGATGGGAAACAACATGAACATTTGTCTTTTTTGAAAATGATTTTAAATCGAAATTCAAGCCTTTTCCAACAGAAGAAACAATTAAATCAGTGATTTTTGGATATACTGAAAAAATATTTTGAATTTTATTTTCAGCTTCTTTGTCGGTAAACACAAACAACTCAATGAGTGTATCACCCTCATAAACAGCACATTTTATTCGTGTATTTCCTATATCAACAACTAAAACCATACTTTATATTTCTGTGGACGAAGGTACGAATAGATTTTTTTTAATAATTGTTTTGTATAAAATAAAAATCGTTCTATATTTGCACCCGCAATCAACAAGCAGTAATGCTTTAAATTGTTAAAAGGTACCTTAGCTCAGATGGTAGAGCAATGGACTGAAAATCCATGTGTCCCTGGTTCGATCCCTGGAGGTACCACTTAAACCCGAATAGAAATATTCGGGTTTTTTGTTTTTTTATTATATTCTGATTTAATCCGTTTTTATCGAATCTTTCACTGTTTGAGGTTTCAATTCATCAGAAACACTTGGAGTTATTGTCTTGACTTCGGGTTTTACTAACTCCATTCCTTCCAAATATTCAGTTTCTTCTAAATCTTCAGTTTTTTTTCCTACTCCAATTTCTGGATTCTCTTGAGTTCCGGTGACTTTTATTGGTATTCCGATGATTCCTAATGGTGGAAGACCGATTCGGATTTTCAAATTAATTTTTCCGTCAAAACTGGTTTCGCCTTCAATTCTAGGTCTAAATCCGGCTGCTTTGAATTTGAAACGTTCAATTTTAATTAAATTATTTTTTACTGTTGTTTTGATATCTATTTTGGAAATAGCAGGATCTTTCAGAGCATCTGTTTCGGTTTTTTGACTAACTACATTGAATAGTTTAAATCCTTTCATCTTTACATTTTTCACAGAAAGTGTTCCTCCTCCAACTAACGAAGGAAAAACAGGCGTCATGTTCCCATCTAATTTTCCTGCAATTTTATAATCTAATGAAACTATTCCCTCTGCATATTCTGCCGCAGAAGCCATTTCACGAAATAGTGCAATTTCATTATAAGCTCGTTTTATGTCGAAATCGGAAGCTTTAATTTTATAATCAAAATCAGCTCGGGTAGCCGTTTCATGAAAATAAACCGCATCCATATTCACTTTTGTGCCAATTAAAGAAAAAGTAGTGTTTTGCAGAGACAATTTTCCTTGGTTGATAGTTACTTTTCCACTCAAATTTTCAATATTCAAATCATCAAAATTGATTTTTTTTACGTTAGCATTAAGAGTAAAATCAAATTTAGATGGAATTACAATCACACCATTTTGAGTTGTACTATCAGGTTCTTCATGCGTTTCATTGGCAAAAGCCATGAATTCATTTGCTTGAATAAAATCGGAATCAACAGAAAAACTGCCTTTTAAAATTTCATTGTCAGAAAGAGCAAAATTGATGACATTTTGCATGTACCCATTCATTTTAAAATCAGACTGCCCGTAGGATGCGATAAAATTATTGAAATTCATTTTGTCCTGATTAAACAAAAACAACCCTTCATTGATTATAAATGATTTTGGTAAAAATTCTGAATTAATTTTAATTTGTTTGAGTTCAAGTGTTCCTTTATTATTCAAATTAGCGTATTTTCCATTTGTTGCATCACTTTGTTTGCCCTGAAAAGCCACATCCATTTTGGCAGAACCGGTCACGCCTACTCCTTTTTGCGAAAATACTTTGTATATTTTTTCAATATCTAATTCGCCTTTTGCTTTGATATCATAAACAATATCGTCAAAGTTTTTAAGCGATGCATACACATCAATGGGTTTTCCTTCAAACTCTAATTTTGCAGGAGAAATCAATAAAGCCAAGTCGTTAAGTTCACCAGTTTCATTATTTGCCAAAGCTTTAAATTGTATGTTTTTTATAGGATTTGGATAATAAAGTGACTTTACAAAACCATTTTTAAGTTCTAAATTACCTTTTGTTATTGGAAATTTTTTAAGTTGCTTGTTGTATTCTCCTTTGGAAACTATGTTGGCAGAAAAACTTCCTTTTAAATCCATATTTTCTATTCCTAAAGCCTGATCTAATTTGGCTAAATCTAATTTTGATCGAATTCTGGCATCAATCTTTGGACTTGACAAACCCTTAACTTTTAGATTTCCGTTGAAAAAATCTTTTCCAACATCAAAGTAGATGGAATCTATTTTTAAAACCAGCTTTTCTGTATCTAAAGAAGGTAATTTTGTGTCAAAATTCAGAAAAATATTCTCCGCAGGAAATGGTGTTTTGTTGTATGAGATAAATCCATCTCTAATTTTCATATTAAAGTGAATATCCGGTTTTTTATTTTCCTCTGCAATGTATTTCCCTTTTAACGAAAAAAGCAAATCAGTTTTTCCTTTGATGTTTGCTTTGGTTAGCCAAGTAATGAATTGCGGTGGCAAGGCCGTAAAAAAATCATTAAGTTTACTGTTTTGTGATTTCACATTAAAATCTAAATCGTAACCATTTTTTAAGAAGTCAAGTTTTCCTTTAAATTCAACGGGAAGTTTGTTAATTTTGAGGTTATTTTCTTCAAAAATTAAGGCAAAAGAGTTGGTGTTTATTTTTGTAATGAGTTCGGCGTTTACATTTTTATTTATTAAATATTCTTCATTATTAAACGAAAAATCAAAACCTGCAATTTGAGCATTTGTTTTTAGATCGAATACAGATTCATGCAAATCTCCTTTTCCCACATAATTGAAATCTTTGGCTTTGATAAGCATTTTAGCAGATTGGTCATCATAAACCAACCGCATTTTTTTGATGTCAATACGCTCTAATTTAATAGAAGCAGAAGTTGAATCTTTTGACTCTTCTTTGCTTTCTGAAATATATACATTATAATTGGGCTGCCCTTTTTTGTTAACTTTTACATTGATAAATCCATTTGACACAAAAATTTTATCAATTTTAATCTTCTCACCAAAAAAAATTGATTTTACATTAATTCCGAATGCAATTTCTCTGGCAGAAATTAACGTATCTTTTTCAAACGGAGCTGAACCTTTTAACAAAAAATCTTCCAATGATAGTGTTAGAGAAGGAAAATGAGTAAAAAAGGAAAGATTTGTTTCTTTGAAACTTAATTCTCCATTAAGCTTTTCGTTTGCAAATGATTTAACTTTATTGGTTATAGTTTCTGGAAAAAGTGTAGGCATTAGAACCAGTAATAACAATAAAATGGCTATGGTAATTCCTATTCTTTTTAGAACTTTTAAAACGGTTGTTTTAATTGGCTTTTTCATAGCACGAAATTAAAATATTCAAATCTAATTTACAATAGCTCTAAAAAAACAAAAAACCCAGCTAAATAACTGGGTTTAATGGCATTGTAATATAATTAACTAACTCTAAATATTAATTTTTAAGTAATTTCATTGTTTTTTCACTTCCGTTTTGATCGGCAGCTTTAACAAAATATATTCCTTTGTTTAAATCCGTAACATCAAAAGAATAATTATTATCAAACGAATTGTTGAATGATTTTACCAATTGTCCTGTTACAGAGTAAATTTCAACTTTTGTTGTTGCAACTGAAATAGTAAACGAATTAGAAGTTGGGTTTGGAGCCAACGTTACGTTTGTATTCATTTCAAAATTATTGGTTGACAAGGTTGAAGGTTGATTTCCGTATACTCGAAATTGACCTGGTTGAAGATTGATAGGTGTTGTAGCATTTGTTACATTAATTGGTGTATCATCCATTAGGTTATACCAAGTTCCAAGTGATGGAAAACTAGGGTTAATGTTTTCTGTATTAACTGAGAAGTTTGCTAAAATTACCACTCTGTTAAGTTGACCAGATAAAGATAAATCCTCTATATAAATTCTTTGTTTACTATTGTTTCCATCAGGACTAATTGCATATTGACCATTGAATACTGGTTCATTGATTTTCAATTTAATCATTCTGGACCAATCATCATAAATAGCTGTTCTTCGTGGGTCTGAAAGCCAATTTTCTGACCATTGAACTTGTGGTTTTGAATCTAATTTACAATCGCCTGGTGGGGTACCTCCTTCATCATTAACTGTTCCGTTTTCACAAGTATAGATAGATTGATTGTTTCCGAGTTCTCCGAAATGCCAAATCATTTTTGGCCCTGGCACTAATATGCTAGTTGCTCCAATGGCTCCCATTCTGGCTAGAGCATTATTTAAGTTTCCGCTAACAGGTGCAGAACCACTGTTGCTTCCGTATGTAATAGCTTCATACATCATACGATCTTTGTCATGACTTTCTGGATATCCGATTAAACGTTTACCAGCGAAACCTCTGCTTACATGCCCCATTCTGTTGATGTTTTGGCCTGTATAACCCATGGCAAGTTCTTTGTATTGTGTGAACATTTCGCCCCACATTAAAATACCTTTACCTTCATTTAATTTATAATTTGCCCATTGTTGTTCTTCTCCGTCAGAACCTAGATGTTCAAAAATCACGATGTGATTAGAATCTAAACTCCATGAATAATCTGCATAGTCTTTTAAAACCTGTACTCTATCAGGCTGAGTGGAATTGGTGCAGCCTTCATCACCAGCGGTACAATTTTGTGTAAACCCTTTGGTTAAATCCCAACGGAAACCATCGATTTTAAATTCTTCAATCCATTGTTGAATAACTCTTCTTGTGTAGTATTGTGTTAATGCGGACTGATGATTAAAATCGTCGCCAACACTATAACTATGTCTTGCGGTTGTATTGAAATATGGATTATCTGTTGCTGGAGGTCCCCAACCATCGCCATCTGGGTCACTCATCCACATTCTTACTCCCGGATTTCGACCAAACGCATGGTTCAATGCAACATCTAAAATAACTGCTATTCCATTTTGGTGACATACATCAACCAATTCTTTAAATTTTGCAGGAGTTCCATAGAATTTATCTAAAGCTAAATGGAATGAGGTATTATATCCCCAGCTTTTATTACCTTCAAATTCCATGACCGGCATAAATTGGATTGCATTAATCCCTAAATCTTTAAAATAATCTATTTTATCAATAAAATCTTGGTAACTTTGATCAGCATCAAAATCTCTTACTAAAACTTCATATACGACTAAATTATCTTTATTTGGTTTTACAAAATTTAAGGTAGCATCACTCCAGTTGTATGGTGTTTGACCTGTTTGTAAAACGGTAACTTCTCTTTGCTGATTTGGAGCTATTGTATTATAATCTGGCAAATTAGGAAATTTACCTAAAGCAATAATTTCTTCATCATCAAAAGGCGATAAAACTAAGGTTGAATAAAGGTCTGCCGTTTTAACAATTCTCGGTGAGTTGGCAGGTACACTTGTATTATCACAAACCCAATATTGATAAGCATAAAAAGTTCCAGGATTTAAACCATTAATTTCAAGCCAAAATTTACCACTTGTAGGATCTTTTTTCATGGCATAATTAGAATTTGGTTCCCAATTATTAAAATTACCTGCAACATATACAAAGTCTTTATTTGGAGCAGAAAGCACTAACGTTGCTTTGGTTAAATCTGAATCATTATAATTAATACCATCTTGTAAATTAGACGGCAATGCTTCACTTAAAGGGTTAATCGTTTTAATTGCAGAAAAATTATAAGTTTTTGTTGAACCGCTTTGTGTAACCGCCAAAGTATAATTGTTTATGTTTTCTGCAGAAGCATCTGAAAAAATATAACTTGGGCTTCCCGAACTAGCCGGCAAGTTATTTTGTGTATTTATGACCGTTCCGTTTCTTGTTAATACATAATTTGCTGCACTACCAGTATGTCTTGCTGAAACAGTATAGGAAGTTGTAAAAAGCTGTGTTCCTCCAGCCACAATGTTATTTAACAATGTAACTTGAAACGAGCCAACATTTAGCACAATATCTTGTGACTTTTTATTACCTGTTCCGTCTTTTGCTTTAATTAAAAAGCCAACTTTTGCAACTTCTGTACTTCCAAAAAAGTTAAAGACACCTGGATTGTAAGTAAATGAATAAGTGTCATTTGAAGAATTATAGGTCATCAGTTTACTGTTGTCTGAATTTTCCCAAATTCCATTTCCGGAATAAGGAATGTTAGCATTTGAGCTATTTAAAGCCCAAACCCAGGCATATAATTGATTGTTTGCAACTCCCCAGGTTCCTTCATTTATTGATGAACCATTTACTGTTATAGTCAATGCGTCTGTTCCTTCGAAAGTAGGTGATGGATTTATAGAATATGTTACTGTTTGTTGTTGAGCAAAAACGCAAACTGGCAAGGTTAATAAAAATAGTAAAATCTTTTTCATAGTTCAAATTTTATTAAATATTTTCGGAGTTATTGCAATTCATTGATAGTGCTTTTATTTATTTCTACAAATTAGATTTTAAACTAAGCTTAAAAGGAAGCCTTCATTATTAAATCATTATTCGTAAAATTTATTTATTGCCCTCTTTTCAACAAATTACAACAGCTCCGAAAATTAATATAGTTTTTTTTTATTGTAAAGTCATAGTATAACTTTTAGGCTGAATTCCATCAGAAGCTTCAGTTCCAAAATTTACTTTAATAAGATATGTTCCTGGGACAGTTACAGGAATATCTGCTCCGCCTAACTCCATTATTGAATCATTACCATTATCTCCATAATTAGTTGTCCAGCTATCATCCAATCTAAATTTGAATGCACCTTCGATTAATGGCATCGTTATGTAATAAATTTTGGTGCCCAAATCATAGTCTAAATTAGTATCAGAATCCCAACCTGTTGGTGTAGCACTTCCGATTATACCCCAATTTGGCCAAGCTGGATAAGGTGTTAAAGTGATTGTGAAATGATTTGAATACTGTGGAGTACTAACTCCGGTTGTTCCAACAGTAGACTTTATTCTAACATCAATACTACTTTCCGTAAATGGAACAAAACCAGCATCTAAAGCTGCTTGATTTAATTCGCCAACAGTGAACTCTTTGAATTTGGTGGTTGAATTAGCTACAACGGTTGGTGATTCGAAATTTGTTCCTGCTGCATCAAATTCAATAGCATAATTCACTACGGTAGACGTTCCTGTGTATGCTGCATAGTCCCAAACAAAAGATGTAGCAAAATCGCTTGCATTTTCATTTTCAAGAACCATTGAAAAGCCATCTCCAGGTGATTGTAAAACAGGTGCAACATCTGTGTTAATAGATTCTCTTTCTGTATCGGCAACATCATCTGTACATGACAGCGTAAAGAGACCAATACTTAGAATTAGAAATTTTAATATATTTTTCATAATTAATTACTTTAAAATTATAGTTGTGTAATGGTATATGTTAACCCAGTAAAATCAATTGTAATATAATATTTACCAGCAGCGGTTACAGGAATATCAGAACCCCCAGAATCTAACGTTAAATCATTCCCACTATCCCCATAATTAGTTCCCCAATCTTGGTTTAATCTAAACTTAAATGCTCCTTCAACTAAATCCATAACAATTGAATATGTATTTGTAGTTGAGTCATAATCTAAAAGTGTGTCGCTATCCCAACCTGTTGGTGTAGCACTTCCAATAATTCCCCATGCGTCTATAATAGGAGTAATAGAATAGGTTAGATTGTCTAAGTCTAACACAATTGTATAATTACCAGCCGTTACAAGAATATCTGAACCTCCAGCATCTAAAGATAAATCATTTCCAGTATCGCCATAATTTGTATCCCAACTGTTGTCTAATCTAAATTTAAACGCTCCGTCTAAAAGATAAACTGAAATAGAATATTTTCCATTCATTGGGTTGTATGTCATGGCAGTACTATTATCCCAACCATATTGAGTTGCACTACCTATTATACCCCAGTTAGGTTGATAAGGTGTAACTTTAATTGAAACTACATTGGAAGTCCAACTTGTAGATTTAATTCTAATGTCAATAACACCTTCTGTTAGTGGTTCGATACCTAAACTTTTTGCAGTTGAATCTAAAGTACCAATTGTAACATCTAAAAACAATTCCGTAGCAGTTCCTATAGTCATTGGAGAAGCAAAATCTGTACCTCCAAGAGCTGCTTCAACAGTATATGTAGTTGAAGAGTCGCTAGTTGCGTCTGAATCTGTCCAAACAAAAGTTGTTGCTAATTGGTTTAATTTGCTACCATCTAAGATAGAATTAAAACTAGATGTAGGATTGATTAATGAAATACCTTCTGCTGGTGTTGTAGCCTCAATGTCTTGAATATCATCTGAACATGATATAATTATTAGCCCAAAAAGCACTAATAAAAGTTTTGAAATTTTTTTCATGTTTATTTCTTTATAAAATGATTATTAATATCCTTGATTTTGAGTTAAATTTGGATTTGCAGTTATTGCATTTGCAGGAATTGGAAAAATTTTCAAATTATCAGAAATTGACGTCCCGTTTTGAATATTTCCTTTCCATGCCCAATTATAGCTACCACCTGTAAATTTACCAAATCGAACAAGGTCTTGTCTTCTATGACCTTCCCAATGCAATTCTCTTGCTCTTTCATCAAGTACAAAATTCAAATCTACGTCTCCTGCCGCCACGTTCGCACTAGATGAACCACCATTCGCTCTTACTCTTAAATCATTGATGTATCCAATAGATTGAGCATTTGCATTTTTAACATTACTTCCATTTGTTGCACCATCTTTTCTCATTTGAGCTTCAACATACATTAAGTACACATCTGCTAATCTGAATAAAGGAAAATCAGTATCAACAAAAGTTGAATTTGAACCAGCCACACCTGCAACAGTTTTATTAGAAAACTTATTTAGAATATGACCTTGTGCAGCATTTGTAATTACAGCAATGTCAATTGGTCGTGCTCCATTGTTATCTGTAAATGTGTTTCTCACGTCATTGGAAAAAGCATCTCCGTCAAATTTTTGAACTAATTGCTTTCTTAAACGTAGAGCACCACCCCAACCGCCAACACCAAATTCAGAGGCGTTTGCTTCAAGAGATCCAATCTGACCGTTGATAATTACCGTTGTTGCACCATAGTTTTGTGTTCTTACACCATCTGATTGCAATGTAAAAATCATTTCTCCAGAGGTATGATTATCTGCTTTAAAGTTATTTAAATAATTTGTATTTAAAGCGTAACCTCCTGCTATAATATTTTGACATTGTGTCATGCATTCAGCATATTTTGATGTTCCAATATATACTTCTGCATTTAGGTACATTTTTGCTAAAATCATTTGAGCAACTGCTTTGTCTAATCTTCCGTATTCATTTGTTCTTGCATCTTTAAGGGTTGGAATTACTGCTATCAACTCACTCTCAACGAATTCAAACAACTGTTGTCTGTTATATTCTGGTCCTTTAAAACTAATTGGATCATTTTCTGTTACAAAAGGAGCTTTTCCAAAAACATCCATCATGTAATAATATGCCAAAGCTCTTAATACTCTTGCTTCTCCTTTAAAAATTTCAATTTCTGCAACATCTTCTGGATCTGTAATTCCTCTTGTTGCAAGCAATTCTGGAGTTGATTGGTTTAGAAAATCGTTTGCAAAAGCAACTTCTGCCATAGTTCTGCTAAAAAATCCTAAAACTATAGGGTTCGTAGCCGTCCAAGTGTTTCTTTGCAACTCTGCAACACCTTCATCATTCTCATAGGTCCAAACCACTTCGTCAGTGGTCAAATTTTGTAAATACCATAAAGTTCTACCAAATTGACTTGTACCTGCGTCAATTCCTTGTAAAAATGAACTCCCTGCATCACCTGTGCCTGTTAATGATAAATTACCATAAACGCCGGCTAAAGCTTGTTTGTAACCTTGTACTGATGTAAACAGAATTTCTGGAGTTACTGTTCTGGGATCTTCAGAAGCAACATTTAAATCATCGGTACAAGACATAATTACTCCAAACGTTAGGAGTAAGTAAATAATCTTTAATTTTTTCATAACTTTTTTTTTTAAAATTTAACATTAGCCCCAAACAAGAAACTTCTTTGTCTTGGGTAAATAGTACTGTCTACACCACCTGTTATTTCAGGATCTAAACCGGAATAATCAGTTAATACAAATACATTTTGCACACCTGTGAATAGTCTTAATGATGCTTTGCCTTCTAACCATTTAGGGAAAGTGTACCCCAAAGTTATATTATCCATTCTTAGGAATGATGCATTTTCCACATACATATCAGACAATACATTTCTATCATTCTGATTGATTATACCTGTTTCCAAAACCGATGTTGGTATATTTCCAATAGTACCACCGGTATTTAACAAATTATATTGAGCTCTACTTGCGTCTACTTGATTAAATACTCGATTACCCAAATTTGCTCTTAGATTGAAATAGAAATCAAAATTTTTGTAATTTAAAGTTGAAGCAAATCCTAAAATCAATTTTGGATCTGGATTTCTATAGATGTATTTATCTTCAGAATTAATAACACTATCTCCATTTAAATCGGCAAATGCTCCTTCAATAGGTCTTCCGTTAGTATCATATAATTGTTTATAAACAAGAAATGAAGATGGACTAAATCCAACAAAATGAGCTTGGGCTTGTGTACCTGTACCTGCAATATTACTACCTACTATTATAAATTGAGCATCTAATTGTTCAATTTCTCTTTGATAAGTAGTTGCATTAAAGCTTAAATTTAAGTTTAGATTTTCTTGTCTAATTACATCAGAGTTTAACGACAATTCAATACCTCTTGTTGTAAAATTTCCAATATTTTGCCATGCTCTGTTTGAAAAGTTACTTCCATCTGCTGTAGCTACATCGGCTAATAAATCCTTAGAGTCTTTGTAAAAAGCATCTATTGAACCTGTAATCCTGTTGTTAAAAAGTCCAAAATCGATACCTGCATTATAGGTAGTAGTTTCTTCCCATTTTAAATTATTACTTTGTCTAGCAGACACTGCGATTGGATAAGGAGTTTCTCCAAATACATATTGAGAACTACCACTACCAATGTTATATTGTTGTAAAAAGTCATTTCTGTTACCAATATCTTGTTGACCTGTTATACCCCAACCTAATCTAAGTTTTAAATCACTGATAGTTTTACTGTCTTTAAAAAAGTCTTGATTAACTTTCCATGCAAATGCTGCTGCAGGGAAATTTGCCCATCTATTTTCTTCATCAAATCTAGATGAACCATCTCTACGATAAGTAAACGTCAATAAATATTTATCGTACAAATTGAAGTTTGTTCTTCCAAAAAAACCAATGTTTACACGATCAAAATCAACGTTTGTTTGAGGAAAACCTGTTGTACCTGTTGGTAAGTTAGGATCATTTAAATTACCCGTCACATAAGTGTAAGAATCCCATTTTTGGTATGAATAACCCGCAGTAGCATCAAAAACTAAATTATTAAAAGTCTTATTATAATTAAGATAAGCATCTAATAATTTATTTTTTCTGTAACCTCTAGTAAACTCATTTGTTCCAAAAGGTATATTGTTAAGTGATCCAGAAGTTGCAACATCAGTACCAGCAACTTTAGTTCTTTCTCCAATTGATTCATCAAAACCTACGTTTACAACAGCTTTTAATTCCGGAATAAAATGAAACTTATAATCCATTTCTATATTACCAAAAAATCTATTGTTAAGTCCTTTATCATAAGTTTGCAATAATTGAGCAACAGGATTTCTAGGTACCTGTGTAGTCAATTCACCATTTGAAGGGTTATAATATTCGAAAAAACCTCCATAAATCGAATTATTATCATAAACAGGTTGTGTAGGATCGAATGCTAAAGCTGAACCTTCAACGGCATCTGCAAATCTATTTTTTTCATTTGCATAATTTGCATTAATTCTAAACTTTAAATGATCTTTCAATAAAGAAGGGCTTAAAGAAAGACCAACTGTACTTCTATTAAATTTATTAGTTAATCTTAATCCTTCTTGATATGTGTTTCCTATTGTTAATCTTGAAGGAATTGCTCCAAATAAATTACCTCTTAATGATAAATTCTGGTCAACAAAATCAGTTCTTCTGTAAATTTCATCTTGCCAGTCAGTATTAGCATTACCTAATCTTGACACATCTTGAGGTCTAACTTCTTGAATAAGGGCTCTATAATCGTTAGCTGAAAAAACATCTATTTTATCAACCAATTTACCTGAACCGTATTGAAAATTGTAATCAACTGCCAATTCTTTTCCTCCTTTTTTTGTTGTAATTAAAATTACACCATTAGAAGCTCTAGAACCATAAATTGCTGTAGCAGAGGCATCTTTTAAAACAGTTAAAGATTCAATCGTACTAGGATTCAAAGAAGCTAAAAAAGAAGTTGAACCTGTTCCTGTTGAATTTTCAATTGGCAGTCCATCAATTACTATCAGTGGATCATTAGATGCAAACAGCGAAGACCCACCACGAATTCTAATTTCAGAACCCGAACCTGGTGCTCCTGAAGTATTAATAGCCAAACCAGCAACTCTACCTTGCAACAAATTTTCGGTAGTTACGTTTGCTCCCTTGTTAAAATCTTCCGTAGTAATGGTTGTAACCGATCCTGTAGCATCTTTCTTTTTAACAGAACCATAACCAACCAAGACTACTTCATCTAACTTGGCCGCTTCCTCTTCAAGGGAAACATTAATTGTTTTTTGCGAAGTGTAAGGAACATCTTGTGTAGTAAAACCTACATAAGTGAACTCGATCACTTCACCGCTTTTTACATTTGACAGCATATATTTACCATCAAAATCGGTTGTAGTACCCTTAGTGGTACCTTTAATAATTACGTTTACTCCCGGCAGGGGTTGTCCAGACGATTTGTCAATCACAACGCCACTTACAGTGCTCTGAGCCAGCACACTTAGCGGCAGTAGTAGCAATAAAAATAACAACTTTTTAGAAATTGTTTTCATACAGTTTGTTTAGGTTAAAAATTGTGTTTTTGCTTGTATTTTTGACTTCGAATGTTAAATTTAAGTAAAATTTTTGTCTTTTTGAATAAACATTTACGAAACAGTCTCCGAAAACGTTTTCGTGTTGAAAACTTTTAGAATAATCAGTATTTTTAAGCTAAAAATTCCGATTCTAAAAAATAAAATTTATCTTTATTCGCAAATCATTAATAAGTACAAAAAAACATGAAAAGAAAAGTTACATTAAAACAAATTGCAAAAGAATTAGATGTTTCCATTTCTACCGTTTCAAAATCATTAAAAGACAGTGCCGAAATAAGCGAAGATACCCGTCAAAAAGTGCAAGCTTTTGCAAAACTATACAACTACAAGCCTAATAATATTGCACTTAGCTTAAAAAATAAAAAAACTAAAACAATCGGAATAATTATCCCAGAAATCGTCCATCATTTTTTTGCTACCGTAATTAGTGGAGTAGAAAATGTAGCAAATGAACATGGCTACAACGTAATAGTATGTTTATCAGATGAATCCTTTGACAAAGAAGTAATCAATATGGAAATGTTGGCCAACGGAAGTATAGATGGATTCATTATGTCATTGTCAAAAGAAACGCAACAAAAAAGAGATTTCCATCATATTTCCGAAGTTATCAATCAAGGAATGCCGGTTGTTATGTTTGATCGTGTTACAAATGATATTTTGTGTGATAAAGTTATTATTGATGATAATTTATCTGCCATTCAAGCGGTTCAAACGCTTATCGATAAAGGATTAAAGAAAATAGCCCTCATAACTACTGTAGATTATGTAAGCGTTGGAAAATTGAGAACTGAGGGTTACTTGAAAGCTTTAAAATCTAACGATATTAAAATTGATGAAAATTTAATTCTTAAAATTGAAGATATAGAACATTGTGATGAAGCCATTGATAATCTAATTAACTCTCAAAAAATCGATGCCATTTTTGCCGTGAACGAACTTTTTGCAGTTACAGCAATAAAATCGGCCTTGAAAATTGGATTGAAAATTCCGGAAGATATTGCCGTTATAGGATTTACAGACGGAATTATTTCTAAATATTCCTCCCCAAGCATTACAACCGTGAGTCAAAACGGAATTAAAATGGGCGGAAAAGCAGCGAAAATGCTGATTGAAAGATTGGAAAGTGAAGACGAAGATGATGAACATTACAGAACAGAAGTTATCGAAACTCACTTAGTTGAAAGAGAATCTACGCCAACGTTGTAGTAACTGTAAACCATTGATTTTATTGACTTTGAAAATTATAAATCAGAAAAATGACTTTCATAATTTTTTCAAAAAAATAATTTCGCTTTAAAAAAAAACTATATTTGTACCAATTATCAAAGCTTGTATTTTTACTTCGAACCTAAGTTTTGATAAGCCATAAACCGCTTATCGTATTATTAATCAATTAATTACGATAATGGAAAAGCGTAAGTTAAGTTTCTGGGAAATTTGGAACATGAGTTTCGGTTTCTTGGGAATACAAATGGGTTTTGCCCTTCAAAATGCAAATGCCAGTAGAATTCTTCAAAAATTTGGTGCCGATGTTCACGAACTTTCGTGGTTTTGGATTATTGCTCCACTCACAGGATTAATCGTTCAACCAATTATAGGTCACTACAGTGATAATACTTGGGGTCGCTTTGGAAGAAGAAAACCATTTTTCTTACTTGGTGCTGTTCTAGCTTCTGTTGGATTAATTTTAATGCCACAATCTGAAATTTTCATCGTCTTTTTGCCTGCTCTATGGGTAGGTGCCGGAATGCTGATGATTATGGATGTTTCGTTCAACATTGCCATGGAACCTTTTCGTGCTTTGGTTGGAGACAACCTTCGAACAGATCAACGGACATTAGGTTTTAGTGTGCAAACGGCATTAATTGGCATGGGTGCAGTTGTAGGCTCCATCCTACCTTCCTTTTTAAGATGGGCTGGTGTTGTAGGCGAAACCGAAAGCGGAATTCCAAATGATTTAATATGGTCGTTCGTAATTGGTGCAGTCATTTTAATTATTACCATTTTGGTTACCGTAATTACTACGCACGAGTATTCGCCACAAGAATTAGAAAATTTTACAGACGAAAAAGCTCATAAAGAAGCTATTGGCGATGAAAAACCTTCAAGATTATTAGACATTTTTGAAGATTTTGCAAAAATGCCAACTACTATGCGTCAATTAAGTATGGTGCAATTCTTTTCTTGGTTTGGTCTTTTTGGAATGTGGGTGTTTACAACTCCTGCAATTGCTCAACACATTTATGGACTAGCATCAGATGATGTAAAAAATCCACTATTTGATGACGCTGGAAATTGGGTCGGAATTCTATTTGGTGTTTACAATTTCGTTTCAATGATTTTTGCCTTCACCCTTCCTTACATTGCAAAACAAATTGGAAGAAAGAAAACACATGCAATTTCTTTAATCATTGGTGGAATCGGTTTGATATCCGTGTATTTTATGCCAAACAAAGAAGCACTTATTTTTTCTATGATTTGTGTCGGAATTGCTTGGGCGAGTATTTTATCGATGCCTTATGCCATCCTTGCCGGATCTATTCAACCTAAGAAAATGGGAGTTTATATGGGAATTTTCAATTTCTTTATCGTAATTCCGCAAATTATTAATGCCCTCATTGGAGGATTACTTGTTAAATATTTATATAATGATCATGCCATTTTTGCCCTTGTAACTAGTGGTGTCAGTTTTTTAATTGCCGCTGCTTTAGTTTACAAAGTAAAAGATGTGGATGATATAGTACAAAACTAATGAATCAAAAATGTTTCATATTCGATCTCGACGGTGTAATCGTTGACACAGCCAAATACCATTATTTAGCTTGGCAAAAGATTGCTCACCAATTGGGTATCGAATTTACGCCCGAACACAACGAAGAACTAAAAGGTGTAAGTCGTGTTCGATCACTCGACCTCATTTTAGCCTTAGGAAATATGGAAGCTTCTCAGGAAGACAAAAACAGATGGCTCGTTCAAAAAAACGAAGACTATCTTTCCTATTTGGTGGATATGGACGAAAGTGAAATCTTGCCGGGAGTTTTACCGGTTCTCATTTATCTTAAAGAAAACAACCAAAAAATTGTATTGGGTTCTGCCAGTAAAAACGCAAAACCAATTTTAGAAAAAGCAAAAATCATCAATTATTTTGATGCCATTGTGGACGGAAACGATGTATCAAATGCCAAACCGGATCCGGAAGTTTTTATTCAAGGAGCCAAAAAAGTGAATTTTTCAAACGAAGAATGTATCGTTTTTGAAGATTCTGTTGCCGGAGTTCAAGCCGCAAATATAGCCGGAATGACGAGTGTTGGAATAGGTGAAGAAAGCATTTTACATGAAGCTCAATTCGTATTTCCTGATTTTACACACATCGATTTGAATTTCATACAAAACCTAATAAATAAATAGTAAAATTTTAATGTTGTCAAGATTTTGAAATTATTCAACAAAAACTTGAAACTTGAAACTTGAAACTTTAAACTAAAATTAATGAACCAAGATTATATCATACCAGATAACTGGTCGATTATTGAAGAAGGATTTGAACAAGACCTGGTTAAGTCTTCCGAAAGTTTGTTCAGCATTGGAAACGGTGCCATGGGACAACGTGCAAATTTTGAAGAATATTATTCCGGAAAAACTTTCCAAGGAAGCTATATTGCCGGAATTTATTATCCCGATAAAACAAAAGTGGGTTGGTGGAAAAACGGTTATCCCGAATATTTTGCCAAAGTGCTAAATGCTCCTAATTGGATTGGAATTAACATCGAAATCAACGGTGAAAATTTAGATTTGGCCAATTGTAGAGCAGTGAAAAATTTCCGCAGAGAATTGAATATGAAAGAAGGTTGGTATCATCGTTCTTTCATTGCAACGCTTCAAAACGGAACTGAAATTGAAGTACAAGTACGTCGTTTTCTTTCCTTAGATTTGGATGAAGTCGGCGTTATCAATTACCAAGTTACCGCTTTAAATCAGGATGCTACAATTGTTTTCAAACCATATATTGATGCCGGCGTTCACAACGAAGATGCCAACTGGGAAGAAAAATTTTGGGAGCCATTAAATGTAAAAAATAATGGAAACGAAGCTTTTGTAACCGCCAGAACCTTTAAAACACATTTTACTGCAACCACTTTCATGCAAAATACGATTTTGGTTGATGGGAAAAATGTGAATGTTTCTCCTTCAAATGTGAAATCATCCAATGATAAAATTGAATTTTCGTATGAAGTTTCAGTTGATAGAAATCAATCAACGACTATTCAAAAAATAGGTGGTTACACCATTTCGATGAACCATGAAAACACAGAAGAAGCAGCTAAAAAAGTTGTATCTGATGCAATTTCCATCGGTTATAACCAATTATTAGAAGACCAAATCAAAGCTTGGGCAAAAATTTGGGAAATGAGTGATATTACCATCGATGGTGATGTGAAAGCTCAACAAGGAATTCGTTTCAACATTTTTCAATTAAATCAAACCTACTTAGGGAAAGATTCTCGTTTAAATATCGGTCCAAAAGGATTTACCGGCGAAAAATACGGTGGATCAACTTATTGGGATACGGAAGCGTATTGCATTCCATTCTATATGGCTACTAAAGATCAACAAGTGGCCAGAAACCTATTGACTTATCGCTACAATCATTTAGAAAAAGCGATTGAAAATGCAGCAAAACTAGGTTTTAAAAACGGTGCTGCTTTGTATCCGATGGTGACGATGAACGGCGAAGAATGCCATAACGAATGGGAAATTACGTTTGAAGAAATTCACCGAAATGGTGCGATTGCTTTTGCTATTTTTAACTACTATCGTTTTACCGGAGATTACAGCTATATTCCTGAAAAAGGACTGGAAGTTTTAATCGGAATTGCTCGTTTTTGGCATCAAAGAGCCACCTACTCTACCTATCGAAATCAATATGTAATTTTAGGTGTAACCGGCCCGAATGAATATGAAAATAACGTCAATAATAATTTCTACACCAATTATATTGCAAAATGGTGTATTGATTATACAATCGAACAAATTCAAAAAATTGAAAAAGAATATTCGACGGATTATACTCGAATTTTAAATAAAGTAAAACTTTCTGTGGCTGAAATTAACCATTGGAAAGAAGTTGCCGACAATATGTATTTCCCTTACTCGGAGGAACATGATGTGTATTTACAACAAGATGGATTTTTGGATAAAGAATTGGTAAAAGTTTCTGATTTAGATAAAAGTCAGCGACCAATTAACCAAAAATGGTCGTGGGATAGAATTTTGCGTTCGCCTTACATCAAACAAGCTGACACTTTACAAGGATTTTACTTTTTTGAAGATCATTTTAGTAAAGAACAATTAGAGAAACATTTCGATTTTTACGAACCGTTTACCGTTCACGAAAGTTCGCTTTCACCTTGTGTTCACTCGATTCAAGCGGCTGTTTTGGATAGAATGGAACAAGCATACACGTTCTATTTACGAACTTCCCGTTTGGATTTAGATGATTATAATAAAGAAGTGCACGAAGGTTTACACATCACGTCGATGGCCGGAACTTGGATGAGTATTGTAGAAGGTTTTGGTGGAATGCGTGTTAAAAATGAAACCTTACATTTTGAACCAAAAATCCCAACACAATGGAAAGGATATTCGTTTAAAATTAATTTCAGAAATCAAATTTTAAAAGTTTCTGTGCAATCTAATGAAACGAAATTTTCATTGGAAGGAAATAAACCTATTACTGTTTTTGTAAAAGGAAAAGAAATCTTGGTGGAACCGAATAGTTTGGTTACCGTATAATAAATTCTCGCAAAGACGCTAAGTCGCAAAGGTTTGCTTAGCGTCTCTGCGACTTTGCGAGATAAAACAATCAATTATGAAAAAAATTTCATTACTTCTGTTTTGTCTCGCATTTTCATTTTTATCCGCTCAAGTCAATCGAATTGAACCCACAAACTGGTGGACAGGATTCAAAAATGAAAATCTGCAATTGCTCGTGCATCATCCGAACATCGGAAATGCAACGCCAAAAATTTCCTACGATGGTGTTTCAATTATCAAAGTTCACAAGGCCAAAAGTCCAAATTACTTATTCATCGATGTAAAAATTGCTCAATCCACAAAACCGGGAAAGTTCAATATCATTTTTGAATCGGAAAAAGGCAAAAAAATCACACAATCGTACGAATTAAAACCGAAATCAAAACCTTCAGAAGATTTCATCGGTTTCAATAGTTCTGATGCTATTTACCTCATCACTCCTGATCGTTTTGCCAACGGAAATGAAGCAAATGACATTGTGAAATCGATGCAAGAAACTACGTTAGACAGAACCCACGACTACAAACGTCACGGTGGTGATATTCAAGGAATTACCAACCATATTGACTATATCAAAAACTTAGGATTTACCGCTATTTGGCCAACTCCGGTTTTGACAAATGATATGAAAGGTGGTTCATATCACGGTTATGCGATGACCGATTTTTATCAAGTAGATCCACGATTTGGAACTTTAGCAGATTATAAAAATCTATCCGAAAAACTTCATCAAAATGGTATGAAACTCATTATGGATCAAGTGGCCAATCATTGCGGTAGCGAACATTGGTGGATGAAAGATTTACCTTTTTCAGATTGGGTAAATTATCAAGAACTGTTTGAAAAAGAAAAAAAATACGTCACTTCCAATCACCGAAGAACAAGCAATCAAGATTTGTATGCCTCTGAAAAAGACAAAAGAGAAATGGCCGATGGTTGGTTTGTTTCTTCAATGCCCGATTTGAATCAACGTAATCCGTTTTTAGCGAGATACATTATCCAAAATAGTATTTGGTGGATTGAAACACTTCATCTAAGTGGCATCCGTCAAGACACTTATCCTTACCCTGACAAAGTTTTTATGTCAAATTGGGCAGGTGAAATTATGGCTGAATATCCTAATTTTAATATCGTTGGAGAAGAATGGAGTTCGAATCCGTTGCTCATTGGTTATTGGCAAAAAGGTGCAAATAATAAAGACGGTTACGAATCCAATTTGCGTTCAACAATGGATTTTGCAATGCAAACACTCATTCCGCAAGCCATCAAAGAAACAGAAAGTTGGGACAAAGGTTTGGCGAAGATTTACGATGGTTTAGCCAACGATTTTCATTATGCTTCGCCAAAAGACATTATGATTTTTCCGGATAATCACGATATGGACCGCATTTTTACACAAATGGAGGAAAATGTAGAAAACACAAAAATGGCTTTGGCTACTTATTTAGTTTTACCAAGAATTCCACAGTTGTATTATGGAACAGAAATTCTAATGCAAAATACAGCAAAACCAGGTGATCATGGCTTAATCCGAACCGATTTTCCTGGTGGATGGAAAGGTGATAAAGTAAATGCTTTTACTGGCGATGGACTTTCTTCAGAGAAAAAAGAAATGCAAAGCTATTTGACTAAAATTTTAAATTACAGAAAAAACAGCAAAGCCATTCACGAAGGAAAAACCATTCATTTTGCACCAAATAATGGAATTTACACGCTATTTAGAATATTGAATGATGAAATTGTTGTTTTAATTTTAAATAAAAATGAATCTGCAAAAGTTGATCTTTCTACTTATAAAGAATTAGGTTTTGAAGGTAAAAAAATGAAAAACATTGTAACAGGAGAAGAAATTATTTGGGATAAAGAATTGAATTTAAGTAAAAAAGGAGCCTTTATTTTTACGACCAAAATGAATTAAAGAATGAAAAAACTCTTTTTACTATTATTACTTTCAACAGTTGGATTTGCTCAAAATGCGAATCGAAAATACATTTCGCATCAATTGAATGAAAACGTTCTGGAAATAAAAACTTCCGATGGAATGTATTTTCTTCAATTATATAATGATAAAATTGTTGAAACTTCTTTCGTTCCAAACGGAGAAAAATTTAATCCAAACTCACACGCTCTTGTTTTAAAACCGGACAACAATGGTTTTGAATTTAAACAATCAACGGATTATTTAGAAATTAAAACCTCAGAATTAGAAATTCAAATTATAAAGTCACCTTTTAAAATTTCATATTACAAAAAAGGCGAATTACTTCTTTCAGAAAAATTAGGTTATTTCAAACGCAAACACGAACCGCTTGAAAAAGTAAAAGGAAATATCGTTTATGATTCCACTGAAGTAATTCAGTTTAATATCAATTCAACTGAAAAACTCTACGGTGGCGGAGCAAGAGTGTTGGGAATGAACCGTCGTGGAAACCGTTTAGCACTTTATAACCGAGCAGATTACGGTTATGAAACCCGCTCAGAATTGATGAATTTTACCATTCCAATCGTGATTTCTTCGCAAAGATACATGGTTCACTTTGATAATGCTCCCATAGGTTATTTGAATTTGGATAGTAAAAAAGAAAATGTGTTGGAATACGAAACCATTTCCGGCAGAAAAACCTATCAAGTGATTGTGGGAAATACGTGGGAAGATTTAATTTACAATTACACCGAATTAACAGGAAGACAACCGTTACCGCCTCGTTGGGCGTTGGGTAATTTTTCTTCCCGTTTTGGCTATCATTCCGAAGCGGAAGCACGAAGAACCATTCAAAAGTTTCAAGACGAAAATATTCCGGTAGATGCAATAATCTTAGATTTATATTGGTTTGGAAAAGAATTGCAAGGCACAATGGGAAATCTAGAAGTGTATCGAGATAGCTTTCCAACTTTTGAAAAAATGGTGGACGATTTTAATAAAATGGGCATCAAAACCATTCCGATTACAGAACCTTTTATTTTAACAACTTCCAAAAAATGGCAAGAAGGTGTTGATAAAAAAATTCTTGCAACAGATTCCGTTGGAAATCCTTTTACCTATGATTTTTATTTTGGAAACACCGGTATCATTGACATTTTTAAACCGTCTGGCAAAAAATGGTTTTGGGATATTTACCGAGATTTAGCCGACAAAGGCGTAAGTGGAGTTTGGGGTGATTTGGGTGAACCCGAAGTTTTTCCGGCAGCAGCAAATACATTTGGCGGAACCGCTGATGAAGTACACAATATTTACGGTCACAATTGGGCAAAATTAGTTTTTGAAGGTTATCAAAACGATTTTCCAACGCAAAGACCTTTTATTTTGATGCGTTCCGGTTATTCGGGTTCGCAGCGATATGGAATGATTCCGTGGAGTGGCGATGTGAACAGAACTTGGGGCGGACTTTCGGGTCAGGTGGAAATTTCACTCCAAATGGGAATGCAAGGTTTGGCCTATATGCATTCTGATTTGGGCGGATTTGCGGGTGCCAACTTAGATGACGAATTGTATGTTCGTTGGTTGCAATACGGCGTTTTCAATCCGATATTTCGACCGCACGCACAATCGGATGTGGCTTCTGAACCTATTTTTAGAAGTGATTGGGCAAAAAGTTTAGCCAAACAAGCGATCGAATTACGCTATCAAATGCTTCCTTACAATTATAGTTTGGCTTATGAAAATTCGCAAACGGGAAAACCGTTGATGCGTCCACTGTTTTTTGAAGAACCTGAAAATGAAGCATTATTGACTAAATCCGATGGTTATTTATGGGGAAAAGATTTTCTGGTTTATCCGATTATGGAAGCAAAACAGACAGTAAAAGAAGTGTATTTTCCTAAAAATAGTAATTGGACGGAAATTAATTCTACTAAAAAATATAGCGGCGGTTCAACTGAAAAAATAAATGTAAGTGAAAATTACATTCCAACTTTTGTGCGAAATGGCGTTTTGATTCCGATGACAAAAGTTGTGCAAACCACTCAAAATTATGATAATTCCAACTTAGATTTACATCTTTATTTTGATGAAAAAATAACGTCAAGCGAACGCCAATTTTATTTTGATGAAGGAAATAATTCATCTGAAAATAATCCAGAATTGCTTACTTGCGAAACAGAAATTTCAGAAAAAGAACTTCTTCTTTCGATGGAAAGTAATTCATTACAATCTAAAGGGAAAAACGGTAAATTTCACATTTATCATTTGAATAAAAAACCGAAATCTATCATCGTCAATAATAAAAAAATGAAATTTCAATACAACAAAAAATCAAAAAAATTGGAATTCGATTATTTGCTAAGTACTACTAAAATGAACATAAAAATTAAATTATAATGAAACAATTCTTTTCCACATTAATCTTATGCTGTATGATTGTAGGATGTTCACCAAAAAAAGAAACCGTTCAGGTGGAAACACCTTTTGTCTGGGAAGGTGCCAATTTGTACTTCTTGTTAATCGACCGATTTAACAACGGAAATCCTGAAAATGACTCAATCATTCGAAGAGATAAAGAAACAGGCGTTCTCCGTAATTTTATGGGTGGCGATATCAAAGGAATTACGCAAAAAATTGACGAAGGTTATTTTACCGATTTGGGAATTAATGCCATTTGGATGACACCTGTTGTAGAGCAAATTCACGGATCAGTGGATGAAGGAACAGGAAATTCGTATGGTTTTCACGGCTATTGGACCAAAGATTGGACCGCCATCGACCCAAGTTATGGATCAAAAGATGATTTGAAAGAATTGGTTGAAAAAGCTCACGCCAAAGGAATCAGAATTGTGTTGGATGCTGTAATTAATCATACCGGACCAGTTACTGAACTAGACCCGGTTTGGCCGGAAAGTTGGGTGCGAACCGGGCCAAAATGTTCGTATGACACGTATCAAAACTTCATTGATTGTACGTTGGTTGAAAATCTTCCCGACATTAAAACCGAAAGCAATGAGGATGTTGAATTGCCTCCGGCTTTAGTAGAAAAATGGAAAAAAGAAGGTCGTTATGACCAAGAAGTTGCCGAATTGGATGAATTTTTCAAACGAACAGGTTATCCAAGAGCTCCGAAATACTACATTATGAAATGGTTGTCCGATTACATCACCGATTTTGGAATTGATGGTTATCGAGTGGATACCGTGAAACATACTACCGAAGACGTTTGGGCTGATTTTGAAAAAGTGTGTAAAGACGCTTTTGCACAATACAAAAAAGACAATCCTGCTAAAGTGCTGGACGATAATGAATTTTTTATCGTTGGTGAAGTATACGGTTACGGAATCAGTGGTAAACAACTTTATAATTTTGGCGATAAAAAAGTTAACTATTTTGAAAACGGTTTTGAGTCACTCATCAATTTTGATTTTAAAGGTGATGCCAATAAACCGTATGAAGAACTTTTTAGTAATTATTCTTCGGTTTTAAGTTCCGATTTAAAAGGGTTGAGTGTGATGAACTATGTTTCTTCGCATGATGACGGTTGGCCATTTGATAAAAAAAGAGAAAAAGTATTTGATGCCGGAACTAAATTATTATTAACTCCCGGAATTTCGCAAGTGTATTATGGCGATGAAACAGCTCGTTCGTTAGAAATTGAAGGAACCGAAGGTGATGCTACCTTGCGTTCGTTTATGAATTGGGAAGATATTAAAACCAATGAAAACACCAAAAACGTATTGACACACTTTCAAAAAATTGGTCAATTCCGAAAAAATCATCCGGCGATTGGAGCAGGAATTCATAAAGAAATTTCAAAAGCTCCGTTTTATACTTTTAGCAGAACATTTACAAAAGGAGATTTTACCGATAAAGTGGTAATTGGTTTGGAATTGCCTTTCGGAAAAAAAGAAATTAATGTCTCATCCATTTTTGAAGATGGAACAGAAGTTCACGATGCTTTTTCCGGAATTTCAACTATTGTAAAAGATGGAAAAGTGATAATTGATAGTCAAATGGGAATTGTATTATTGGAGAGAAAATAAATTCAAAATACTTTTACCTAACCAAAAGCGTTTATAATCAAAAAGATTGTAAACGCTTTTTTTAAATCATTTTTTTTAGAGTTAAAAGATTAATTGCTTTATTCCTATATTTGAACACATCAATAAAAAACAACCTTTTTAATGAATTTTTTCAGCATAAATTCTGTTTCAAAGCCACTTCTCCAACGAATTATTCTTGTGTTTTTTATTGGATTATTAACCGCTTGCACTTCCTACAAAACCCAAATGGGAAGTCAGGCAACATCTTTTTACAGTAATCAAACACTTGATACAACCACCATTGTTTATTCGGTTTTTTTAACGGGAAACGCAGCTAATACTCAAAATGATGGAGCGACTCCTTCCCTATCCAATTTTAAAAAACGATTGGAAAAAGCTTCAAAAAATAGTACGACTCTTTTTTTAGGCGATAATATTTTTCCGTTAAACGGATTCAATCAAAACAAAACAAAAGCGGAAGAAAAAATCACGTCTCAATTAAATTTAACCGAAAAATTCAAAGGAAAAGTATTTTTTATTCCCGGCAAAAGCGATTGGGGAAATTCGACTTCTTCCATTTTGGCTCAAGAAAATTTTATTTCAAAATATAAGAAAAAGGAAAGCAAACTAATTCCTCAAAATGCATGCGGAATCGAATTTATTTCGTTGAGTAATGAAGTTGAATTGGTTGCCATCGACTCGCAATGGTTTTTGGAAGATTGGAATGAGCACACCGAAATCAACAAAGGATGTAGCATTAAAACCCGTGAACAATTTTTTGATGAACTCGACAGTCATCTTTTGGAAAATCAAGAAAAAACAATTCTCTTAGCCATTCATCACCCACTTTTGAGTAACGGAATTTATGGCGGTCAGTATTCCTTGGACGAACAACTTTTTCCGTTTGATACTAAAATTCCGCTTCCAATTGCCGGAAGTTTTTATAACCTTTTCCGAAAAGCAAGCGGCTATAAAACCGAGGATTTGCAACATGCTTCCTATCGCGAAATGGCCGATAGAATAAAAGCCACCGTTCAAAAATACAATCATGTTGTCGTAGTTTCCGGTCATGAACAAAACTTGCAGTACATCAACAAAGACGGAATTCAGCAAATCATAAGTGGTTCCGGTGCTCATTTTTCAGCAGCAAGAGCAGTTAACCCAAAAGATTTTAGCTATGGAGGCTATGGCTATGCCGTGGTAGATGTGTATGAAAACGGAGCTTCAACCGTTTCTTATTACACTACTTCCAACCGAAAAGAAGTGTTACTTTTTAAACAAAAAATTAGAGAACCGGAGCTAAACATCAAACATCAAAATTATCCTAAACAATTTGACCCTACAATAAAAAGATCTATTTTCGGAAAGCCGGTTAGTCGAAAAAGCGACGTTTATCAATTTCTTTGGGGAAAACATTACAAAGGCTATTATAAACAAGAAATTGCATTAAGAACTGTTGGTTTAGACACGCTTTATGGCGGTTTAAAACCAATCGGTTTGGATAATGAAGGAACAACAAATTCCCTTTTGTTAAAAGATAAAAACGGAAAAGAATTTGTAATGACTCCGCTCGAAAAAGATGCTTCTTCGTTTTTTAAATCGTTAGCTTATAAAAATGAAAAACAAAAAAACCAGGCCGATAATGCTCTTTCAGAAGATTTTTTGAGGGATTATTTTACAACTATTCATCCGTTTACGCCGTTAGTTATTTCAGGACTTTCTAAGGCGATTGGCGTTAGTTCAACTCAACCGAAATTATTTTTTGTTCCTAATCAAAATAGCTTAGGCAATTACAACGAAAATTTTGGTGGTAATTTATATTTGATTTCAGAGAAAATAAATTCTTCTCAAAAAAGCCTTTCTACTTTCGGAAAACCGTCTTCGATTATTGATACGGATGAAATGCTTCACAACATTAGAACCGATAAAAATCATGTGGTTGACAAAGAAAATTATATCCGAGCTCGTCTTTTTGATATGCTCATCGGCGATGGTGATAGACAGGAAAAAAATTGGCGATGGGGCGTTCATCAAGAAAAAGGAAAAACAATTTATCGCCCGATACCATTGAATCGCGACCAAGCTTTTGCCAAATACGACGGAGCCTTTTTATGGCTTTTGAAAAGTATTCCGGCCATGGGACAAATGCATTCCTACTCTTATAATCACAAAAAAACCAAAGAATTCAACAAACAAGCGTATGCTTTGGACTTAGCTCTTTTATCGGATATTGATGAAAAAGCATGGGAAAAACAGGCAAAATTTATTCAAGACAATTTAACCAACGATATCATTAATAAAGCATTTTTACAATTGCCTTATGAATTGCAGGACGAAACGACTTCCAAACTGAAATTGTATTTGAGAAATCGTCTCAAAAAATTAAATCAAACCGCTCAACATTATCAAAAGTTATTAGACAAAAAAACGTTGATTGTTGGAACAATGCAAGATGATGTTTTTGTGATTAATCGTTTATCCAACGGCAAAACTTCTGTTGTGGTTTATAATGGGAAAAAAGTACCCGCCAACATTGTGTATGAAAAAACATTTACCAAAAAACAAACCAAAGAAATATGGCTTTTTGGCTTAGAAGGAAAAGACGAATTTAGTATGGAAGGAAAAGAATTCAGCAACGTCAAGATTAGATTAATTGGTGGTTTGAATCAAGATTCGTATGTGATTGAAAACGGTAAAAAAGTCAAAATCCATGATTTCAAATCAAATAATATATTGAATGTAGATAAGAAAACAACTGTCTTACTTTCAAACGATTATGAAACAAACACCTACAATTATAAAAAACCAAATTTTGATGAATTTACCGGAGTTCCTTTAGTTGGCTATAACCCTGATGACGGCATTCGATTAGGCGTTCGATTAGATTTTACCAAAAAAGGATATTTAGGCAATCCGTTTTCACAAAAACACACAGCCGATCTCAACTATTATTTTGCTACCAAAGGCTATGAATTAGGTTATTCCGGAATTGTAAAAAAAGCATTTTCCTTTTTTGATTTGGTAATTGATGCTCAAGCGACCAGCTCTAATTTTGTACAAAACTTTTTTGGTTTTGGAAACGCCACCAACAATGATGCTGATGAATTTGATTTCAATCGGGTTCGGATTGCTTCCTACAAAGTGAGTCCCGGATTGGTATGGCAAAAAACCAAAAGTTCCAGTTTTACTGGTCGTGTAAATTTTGAAGCCTACAAAGTGGAAGACACACCCGAACGATTTATTTCAACCGGAGTTGTAGATGAACGTGTTTTTGATTATCAAAATTTTGCCGGTGTTGGATTAGAATATCAATTCAAAAATTATGACAATCCTTTTATTCCTTCGTTGGGAATGGGCTTTCAGGTTTTAGGAAAATGGAATGCAAATTTGGGTGATTTTTCAAGACAAGTTCCTTCGGCCGAAGCTGCTGTAAACTTTGTATTCCGATTGACACCGGATGCTCAATGGATTTTGGAAACTACCATAAAAGGAAAATCACTTTTTAGTTCTGATTACGAATTTTATCAAGCGGCTAATTTGGGTGGCGATAATGATTTACGAGGATTTAGAGACAATCGCTTTTCCGGAAAAACAGCTGCTTTTCAAGGAACCGATTTGCGGTATGCAATCGGACAAATTAAAAACCCATTTGCTCCTGTAAATTATGGTGCTTTTGTTGGATTTGATTATGGAAGAGTTTGGTTTCCTGGCGAAAGCACTTCAAAGTGGCATCAATCAACCGGGTTTGGATTGTGGTTAAATAGCAGTAACATGATTTCTTCTACACTTTCGTATTTTCATTCGAGTGATGGAGGTAGGATTGCGTTTGGGATGAAATTTAATTTTTAGGTTTTACCACGAATTCACGAATATTTTTTTGACAGCCGCTGATTCGCTGATTGAGTTTGAAAAAATCAGCGAATCAGCGGCTAAAAATTAACCTAATCTTGATGCTGAAAAATAAGCTTTGTGAAATTGATTTCTAAACTTTGTGAAAATCTTTTCCAATGAAATCAAATTTCTATTTGTTAGTTATCTTCGCTTTGACATTAATGAATTGCTCTAAAATGAAAAAACCACTCAACATTGGTCATCGAGGTGCGATGGGACACGAAACAGAAAACACGATTGCTTCCGTTAAAAAAGCATTGGAGTTAAATGTGGATATGATTGAAATTGATGTTTTTTTGATAAAAAGCGGTGAGCTGGTTGTTTTTCATGATGAAACTTTAGACAGTTTAACTAATACTTCCGGGAAGATTGAAGATTTTACGCTTGAAGAATTACAAAAAGTGGTAGTGAAAGGAAACCATCAAATTCCAACGTTAGAAGAAGTTATTAAAACGATTGACAAAAAAGTACCACTAAACATTGAATTAAAAGGCAAAAATACAGCCAAACCGACTTTTGAATTATTGGAAAAGTACTATCAAAAAGGCTTGAAGAAAGACGATTTTGTGATTTCTAGTTTTTTATGGGATGAATTGGAAACATTCAGAAAATTGGATGATAAAATATCTATCGCAATTCTAACGGAAGAAAATCCTATAAATGCAATTGAGATAGGAAAAAAATTAAAAGCTGTTGCCATCAATCCGTGGTGGAAAACCTTGACAAAAGGAAACGTAGAACAAATTCAAAACGAAGGTTTTCTTATTTATACCTACACCGTTAACGAACCTTCAGACATTAAATTTGTAACAGAATTGGGTGTGGATGGAATTTTTTGTAATTTCCCCGAAAGATTACACTAATGTATGATGTCCTGATTGTAGGTGGTGGTGCAGCCGGTTTTTTTACCGCTATCAACCTCGCCGAAAAAAACCCTAATTATAAAATCGCGATTCTTGAACGTGGAAAGGAAGTGCTCACAAAAGTACGTGTTTCCGGTGGCGGAAGATGCAACGTGACGCATGCTTGTTTTATTCCGAATGATTTAGTGAAATTTTATCCGCGTGGCGAAAAAGAATTACGTGGTCCTTTTCATCAATTTTGTTCCGGCGATACGATTGAATGGTTTGAAAAGCATGGTGTTGAGTTGAAAATTGAAGAAGATGGACGAATGTTTCCGGTTTCAGATTCTTCGCAAACAATTATCGATTGTTTTTTAAATGCAACCAAAAAATACAACATTGAAATCCTAACCGGACAAAGTGTACAATCTATTTTTCGTTCCGAAGATAATTGGAAAGTAGATACCAATCAGCAAACTTTTCGTTGTGAAAATTTAGTGATGACCACCGGAAGCAATCCAAAAATTTGGGAAATGCTTGAAAAATTAGGTCATTCCATTGTTCCGCCGGTTCCTTCCCTATTTACTTTTAACATTAAAGACAAACGAATTAAGGATTTGATGGGTTTATCGGCTTTTGCTTCGGTAAAAGTGCAAAACTCAAAACTTTCGGCTTCGGGACCGCTTTTGATCACACATTGGGGAATGAGTGGGCCGGGAATTTTGCGACTTTCCGCTTGGGGAGCAAGAGAATTATTTGATAAAAATTACCAATTTATATTAGAAGTCAATTGGCTCAACGATTCAACTTTAGAAGAAACTGAAAACCAGTTAAAAGATTTAAAATTAGAACACGCGAAAAAAGTCGTAGCCAAAAAATCTCCATTTGATTTACCGAATCGTTTATGGGAAAGTTTGGTTTTGGCTTCAGAAATTTCGTTGGAAACCAAGTGGGCAGATTTGTCTAAAAAACAACTTCAAAATTTAACCTTGCAATTGACGAATGGAAAATTTCAAGTAAACGGAAAAAGTACGTTTAAAGAAGAATTTGTTACCGCAGGTGGAATTGATTTAAAGGAAATTAATTTTAAAACAATGGAAAGTAAACTACTTCCCAAAGTTTATTTTGCAGGAGAAATTGTGAATATTGATGCGATTACGGGCGGGTTCAATTTTCAAAATGCTTGGACGAGTGGGTTTATTGTGAGCCAAAATATCCTTTAAAGCTCTGAACCCCTGCCCGGGATTGTAACGGAAAGCCCGGAACAAAAAAACACTAATTTTCTTGAAGCAAAAAAGCGACCAAAGGAAGCTCTTTTTGGTTTATAGAAAATTGTGTTTTTTGTGAGGACTTGGAGAGAAAAGCCCGATAAGGCCCAAAAAATTAAAATAATTCGCTTCGGTATTCCCAAACTTTAAGGAGAAACAAACCGAAAAACACAACCGAAACGACAAATTTCATAAACGTTGAAGCCAAAAAACCAATAAAAGAGCCGGTTGCAGCTTTGAATGCTTTTTGAGAATCTTTGGAGTCATTGATCATTTCGCCGACAAAAGCTCCTACGAAAGGACCGATGATGAATCCGAATGGAATGGGTGCCAAAATGCCAACGACTAAACCAATATTTGTTCCCCAAATACCATATTTGCTTCCACCAAATCGCTTGGTTCCTTTGGCGGGAATGACGTAATCGAGAATCCCGACTACTAGTGCAACGAATAAGGTTACGCCTAAAACGGTGTAACTCATTGGTACAGCTTTGGTGAAATACAACAACAAAAGTCCGACCCAACTAATGGGCGGTCCGGGCAAAACGGGCAAAAAACTGCCGAGAATGCCAACTATCATTAAAATGAATGCGATGAGTAAAAGTGCGATATCCATGTTTCAAAGGTATAAATTTATTGTTTTAAAAAATAAAACTAAAAAATTAGTTGAAACTAAAGGTTTAGTTTGTACATTTGTTTTATTCAACTAAAAACTTAGTTCAAAAAATGAAACAATTAACGAAAGCCGAAGAGGAAATCATGCAAGTTTTGTGGAGGTTAGAAAAAACCTCTGTAAAAGATATTATTGAGCATTTGCCCGAACCAAAACCAGCTTATAATACGGTTTCAACCATTGTTAGAATTTTAGAAAACAAAGGTTTTGTGAACCATGAACAAGATGGAAAGGGTTATTTATATTTTCCGATTGTGAAGAAAACAGATTATAGCAACGAATCGATAAACAAATTAGTTGATGGTTATTTTCAAGGATCGTTTAAAAGTATGGTATCTTTTTTTATGAAGAAAAATGATATGAGTTTGGCAGAATTAGAAGATATTTTAAAGGAAATAAATACTAAAAAAGAATAATTATGATTGAAATTATTTTAAAAATAGTCATTTGTCAATTTGTTTTTTTGCTGATTTATGAAACCTTGTTAAAAAGAGAAACTTTTTTTCAATGGAATAGAGTTTATTTGTTGGCAACAGCTGCTCTTTCGATTATTATTCCTTTTGTAAAAATAAATTGGTTTAGAAAACCGATTTCGGAAAAGGTTTCTACAACAATTAATGAAATTGTTTTGTATGCTTCGGCTAGTAAGAAAGAAAATAGTATTCAAATTATTAGTGAAGAACCATCAAATTTCTCCTTTTCCTTGGAACATTTGTATGTTTTAGGGTGCGTTGTTTTTGCGATATTACTTTTGCGGAAATTTTATCTTTTAAAACAATTAAAACAGAAAAGCACTAAAATTGTTTCTGAAGATTTTGTGGAATATAGAATTCCTGATTCGAAAGCTGCTTTTTCGTTTTTGAATTGTTTTTTTATTGGTGAAAATGTCAAAAACGAATCCTATTCATCAATTTTAAAACATGAATTGATTCATATTAAACAAAAACATTCTTATGATTTGTTGTTTTTTGAATTGTTGAGAATTTTTCTTTGGTTTAATCCGTTGATTTATTTGTATCAAAAATACAGTTCAGAAGTTCACGAATTTATTGCTGATCAAAGTATTGAAAAAAATAAAAAATATGAAATCTTATTACGGGAAGTTTTTGGAACAGAAAATTTTTCTTTTACCAATTCATTTTCTACAAAATCATTACTACAAAAAAGAATTATTATGTTAAACAAAAAATCTAAAAAAATGGCCGGACTAAAGTATTTATCGCTAATTCCAAGTTTGCTGCTTGTATTGTTTCTGTCATCATTGTTGGAAATTCAAGCTCAAGAACTGGAAAAAATGAATGATGATGAAATGAAGCAATTTATTTATGATGAATTAAGACTAAAATCGTCAAAAGGCGAATCAGCCTATGAGCAATTGAGTCGCCTTATTGATAAAGAAAAATCTTCTGAAGATGAAATCCAATCAAAAGAAACATATTACAAATTTATGATGTTAATGAAATTAATGGCCGAAGAATCTATCGAAAAAGGCATCATTAAAGAAAGTGAGTTCCCAAACCTTACTAAAACAGGAAGAAGTTACGACGAATATGTTAAATGGAAAAAGCAAGAAACTGAAAACAACAAAAAATCGGAATTAATAAAAACAAATCAATATTTAGTTCCGGCTGATGTTTTGAATGAAGAAACCATTCCCTTTGCAGAAGTTGACCAAGTCCCACTTTTTGACAATTGTGAAAAAGACAAAACGAAAGAATGCTTTCAAAATGAATTACAAAATCATATCAAACAAAATTTTTATTATCCTGAAGAAGCAATTGAAAAAAATATTTCCGGTAAAGTTTTTGTCAGCTTTATTATTAAAAAAGATGGAGCAGTTGTTATCAAAGCCATTCGAGCTTCAGAAGAAATTTTAGAAAAAAGTGTTTATGAATTAATGATGAAAATGCCAAAACTAAAACCGGCAGTTCATCAAAGAAAAGAAGTAAATATGTCAATGTCTATTCCAATCACTTTTAAACTTGATGATAAAGAAGATGCTAAAAAGAAATAACATTATTCTAGTTCTATTTTACATTCTATTTGTTAATCTTAACGCTCAACACATAGAAACTGGCGATAATTTGTTTGCCGCTGGTTTTTATAACAAAGCCATTGAAAACTATTCGCTTTCCAAAGAAAATATAAAGGAATTTAAAATTGCCAAAGTGCATGAAGCTAATGGTGATTTTATAAATACTTTAAAACATTTAGAAAAATTTATCGCTATTGATAGTTTAAATTCTTCGGCAAATTTTATGTATGGAAAGACTTTGTTACATCTTAAAGAAACAAAAAAAGCGATAGCAACTTTTGAAAAACTAACCAAGGAAAACGAAAATCCAACCTACTTTTATTATTTAGGATTAGCCTATGAACAAGATTTAAAAATTATTGAAGCATTAAAAACTTTTCAAAAAGTAATTGAATTGGATGATTTTCATTTAAAAAGCAATTACAAAGTAGCCTTGTTTGAAATGCGAGCAGAACGATGGGAAAAAGCAACGCTAATTATTGACAAAATACTAAAACAACAACAGGAAAATACTGATTTTCTGTCATTAAAAGCACAATGTCTTTATGGAAAATCTGATTTTAAGAATGCCAAAAAAGCATTTGAGTATTTGATTGAATTAAATTTTAAAGAACAATTTGTCTATGAAAAAATAGCTCTTTGTTTACTGAAATTAAAAGAATATCAAAAATCAATTGATGCTTACGAAGCAATGATGATTCAATTTGAAGAAATTGACAATCCTGATTTTCATTATAATATCGGATTAAATTACGGCTATTTAAAAAATCTGAAAAAAGCAGAAAAACATTTTATGATTTCTAAAGAATTGAAAACGGCGACATTTGAAAATGAATATTTTTCAATTGCTCTTTTTAATCAAGAAAATGGAAATTTGACTAAAGCATTAACGTTTTACAAAAAAACAATTCAGGAACAACCGGAATATCTGGAAGCTCATTATCAAATTGCGATTATTACCGATGAAACTTTAAAAGATTTGGCTATAAAACTCAAAACATTCGAAAATTTGAAAGCTAAATTTCCTGATATGGACAGCGAAAAACTTTCCTATATCGATTATCGAATCAAAGCAATTAAAAAAGAAATTCATTTAAAAGGTTGATTTTTAAAAATAATTGTAATTTTGAACAAATTGTCTTTAATTATTTGACTTGAAATACTTTTGTTTTTTACTCCTCATTTCAATTTTGGTTTCGTGCCAATACTTCGAAAAGCGTGTGCCTTCGGAGGATGAATTATTACAAAAAAGATTGAAGGAAATCAATTGGAACGAAGTTACCGTTTATCCGTCGGTAGCGGAATGCGATAGTATTTTGGATAAAGAATTACAAAAAGAGTGCTTCTTTAAATACTTGACAGAAATCATTCACCAGAAAATTGCTCCGGATTCATTGCTAACCAACACAAAAATATTAGATACTATTGAGGTAAGAGTGACTGTTTTTCCGGATTCTAAAATCACGTTTGAACCGCTTTTTCCAACTGATAGTTTAGCTTACGATAAGCAAAAAACTGATAGTATTATCAAAGCAAGATTAACCGATTTTCCTAAAATTGAACCTGCACAAAAAGAAGGAATTCCGGTGAAAACTCAATTTATTTTGCCAGTTGTTTTAAAAACAGATTAAGATTTAAAACTTCTCCCCTTCCATTCATACTTTCCAAATAAGGAATAAAATGCTACGGCCGAACTGAAAAAAGGATAAAATAAAGCCGTTAACAATGTGTTTTTTATTTTTATCTGATAAAATCGTGCGGTTTGATTGGCTAATAGTAAATCGAAAATAACTTTTATAAGAAGTAAAATTATCATTTCAAAAAATCCGAAGAAGAGGAGAATTAAGGAAATGATAAAAGCTAAATTGGCTAAGAAAACTGTTAAAGCAACAAATTTACCAAAACTGGAAGAATATGCTTTTGATTTTCCAGCCCATCGCACGCGTTGCTGAAAAAGTTGAGACCAGCTTTCTGCAGAATTGGTTATAACTTGAAAATCTTGCTTTATTAAAAATCCAACTTTATCTGGAAAATTATGAACTGCTTTTTGCAATAAAAACACATCGTCCCCACTGGCAATTTCATTATTTCCATCAAAACCGTTTAGTTGATGAAAGAAATTTTTGGAATAGGCAAAATTGGCTCCGTTGCACATAAAAGCCAAGTTGAAATCAAAACTTCCTATCGTGACTGCTTGCAAACTAATCATTTCAATTTGCTGAAAATCGAATAAAAAACCGGACTTATTTAGAAAAAAAACCGGTCCGCAAACCATTTGTTTTTTGGTGTTTAATATGTAATTATTTAAATCTAAAAGCCAGTTTTCAGGAACTATACAATCGGCATCAGTGGTTATAATCCAATCAAATTTTGAATTTTTTATTGCTGTTTGAATGGCATCTTTTTTTGGCGAATTTGTTAGTCGTTCATTTACAACAGTCAAAACCCGAAACCCGCAACTCGCAACCCGAAAACCATCCACCGACTCATCATCTACCAAAATCACTTCAAAATTCTCAATCGGATAATTTAAATTTTCGATAGATTTTAGAAGAATGGGAAGATTTTCAGCTTCATTTCGAAAAGGAATAACTATGGAAAAAGAAAGTTTTTCTGTAGATGAATTTTCATTTGATTTTGGCACATTTTTAAATCCCATCCAAAAGAAAATCATCAAAAAAACATAAACCGAAATCACTAAAATTAGTAGGTAAATCATAATTGCAATTTTGGTTTAAACTTCATTACAAAAAGACTTCCAATTAGCACCGGAATAACTAAATTTAAAATCCACATTATAGTAGTTATTGAAACTATCGCCCATTGGTTTACTCCTAGTTTATCAAATAAAAAGACGGCTACACTACCTTTTATAACTACATCCATTACATGAATACTCGGAACTATAGAAGCCAAAAAATACATTGTAAAAATTGTCAAAATTGCATCCGGATATGGCAAATCGACTTGAAACAGTACTAATAAAAAATAAAATTGGTGAGAAAAAACCAGGTACCGAAAAATAGAATACTGAATATTAGCAAAATGTTTTCTGGAGGGAAATAGGTGAATTTTTCCAATTAGATTATCGATTGAATAGCCATAAAATTTCCATTTTTTAAAATAAATCAAACCTAAAACAAGTCCGAAAGCAAAAATAACCGGAAGCCAAAATAAAAAACCGGAAGTAAAATAATTTTCATCAAAAAGATTGGGCGACAAAATAAAGAAAAAAACACATCCAATTAGTCCAAAAAAAACGGTTACAATCATTTGTACACTGTTCCCTAAAAAATTTAAAAAAATGATCTTTTTTGTTTTTTCTTTAGAATAATACATGCCTTTTGCTATATATTCTCCTATTCGATTGGGTGTAAAAATAGAAGCGGTTAATGAACCCAATGTTTGATCGACAGCTTGTTTGAACTTAATTTTTGTAAAACTTGAGACTAAATTTTTCCATTTTAAACATTCCAATAACCAATTTAAAAATGACAAAAAAAGAATTCCTAAAAAACTCAGAAAAGTAAATTTTTGGGAAACCAAATGCCAATCGGACAAGTCTTTGGTTTTTAGTTGACTATATAAAAATGCTACAGCACCACAAACGATTAAAAGTTTGAGGAGAACCAAGAGGAATTGTTTAGCTTTGTAAGGAATTGAATTCATCAACACAAAGAAACAAACTTTAAACTTGAAACATTAAATTTTAAACAAAAAAGATTGGCAAACGAACGCATCATCTTAGGCATCGACCCCGGAACTACCATTATGGGATTTGGTTTAATTAAAGTCGTGAACAAAAAAATGGAATTCATTCAGTTGAACGAATTGATTTTGAGTAAATACGACGACCATTACACCAAGTTAAAAGTGATTTTTGAACGAACCATCGAATTGATTGAAACTCATCATCCTGACGAAATTGCGATTGAAGCTCCGTTTTTTGGCAAGAACGTACAATCGATGCTCAAACTCGGAAGAGCTCAAGGTGTCGCAATGGCGGCAGGATTATCACGACAAATCCCGATTACCGAATATGAACCAAAAAAGATAAAAATGGCCATCACCGGCAACGGAAATGCAAGTAAAGAACAAGTGGCCAAAATGCTGCAACAGTTATTAGGTTTGAAAGAATTACCCAAAAACTTAGATTCTACCGATGGTTTGGCGGCAGCGGTTTGTCATTTTTTTAATTCAGGAAAAATTGTTGGTAATACTAGCTATTCTGGATGGGATGCGTTTGTGAAAAATAATGAGAGTCGAGTGAAGAAATAGTGGTCAGTGGTCAGTTTTTAGTGATCAGTGAATCCCAGCATCGTTATACTTTCATAAAAAATTTATAATTATAAACCATTCAAAATATATGAAATTTCAAGATTTATTAGCCTATAAAAAATCATTATCTTTAGCAATGAACATTTTTGAATTATCAAAATCATTTCCAAAAGAAGAGATTTATTCTTTGACCGATCAAATCAGGCGAAGCTCAAGAAGTGTTTCAATAACAATTGCGGAAGCTTATAGAAAAAGAGAATATCCGAAACACTTCCATAGCAAATTAACTGATGCCGATGCAGAAAACTCTGAAACACAAGGATGGCTAGAGTTCTGTTTTGCTTGTAATTATATTTCCGAAGAAAAATTTAATGTACTAACAAACTTTAGTTTGGAAGTTGGAAAGTTGATAAACTATATGATGTTAAATCCTGAAAAATTTGGAGTTAAAAAATAATTGCCAGTTATCAGATTTTAGTAGTCATTGATAACTGAATACTGAAACCTGAGAACTAAATACTGAACACTTAAAACTGAACACTGAACACTTAAAATGTCCGGAATTTATATACATATCCCCTTCTGCAAACAAGCTTGCCACTACTGTGACTTTCATTTTTCAACTTCAATGAAGAAGAAAGACGAGATGGTTCTGGCTTTAGCGAAAGAAATTCAGTTGCGAAAAGAAGAATTCAAAAATGATGTTGTTGAAACCATTTATTTTGGTGGAGGAACACCATCAGTTTTAGCGATTGAAGATTTGAGGTTGTTGATTGATGCAGTTTATGCGAATTACAACGTTGTTGAAAACCCTGAAATTACTGTTGAAGCAAATCCTGACGATTTATCCTCCGATTTGTCATTCCGAGGAACGAGAACACGAGCAATAGCGAACTGGCGAAGCAATCTCTTTGAGGAACTAAAAGTAATCGGAATTAACCGTCTCTCCATCGGCATTCAATCCTTTTTTGAAGACGATTTAAAGATGATGAATCGTGCTCATAATGCCAATGAAGCCAAAAATTGTTTAGAAGAAGCATCCAAACATTTCGACAACATTTCCCTCGATTTAATTTATGGAATTCCGGGGATGAGCAATGAAAAATGGATTCAAAATATTGACACTGCTTTGTCTTTTGGCATTCCGCATATTTCGAGTTATGCGTTGACAGTTGAACCAAAAACCGCTTTGCATTCGTTTATTCAAAAAGGAATTATTTCTGCACCGGAAGACGAAGTAGCTCAGGAACATTTTGAAATTTTAGTTGAAAAACTGGAAAAAGCCGGTTTTATTCATTACGAATTATCCAATTTTGGAAAGGAAAACTATTTTTCTAAAAACAATTCGAGTTATTGGTTGGGCAAAAAATACATAGGAATTGGTCCGTCTGCTCATAGTTATGATGGCGAAAAGCGAGGTTGGAATGTGTCTAATAATACGATATATATCAAATCAATTCAAGAAGGAAAATTGCCAATTGAAACCGAAACGTTGTCCAAAACCGATCGATATAACGAATATGTGATGACGGGATTGCGAACGATTTGGGGAATTTCCTTAGATAGAATTCATACTGAATTTGGTCAAACCTATTTAGATTACCTCAACCAACAAGCTGCCAAATACATCGAAGATCATTTGCTTTTTGTAGATGAAAACATTTTGCGAACCACACGAAAAGGAAAGTTTTTAAGTGATGGAATTGCATCAGACTTATTTTTATTAAATTTGGAGTAATTAACCGCAAAGGTCGCAAAGGTTTACGCAAAGGACGGAGAGTTAAGGAATAAATAAACGCCAAAAAAAATTAGTATGACAGAAAATGAATTATCAAAAATTGTGGTTAATTGTGCTTTTAAAGTACATAACAGTCTTGGTCCAGGCTTATTGGAAAGTGCTTATGAAGAATGTCTATTTTATGAACTAAACAAAACTGGACTAAAAATTGAGAAACAAAAAGCTTTACCACTTATTTATGAAGAAGTGAAATTAGAGATTGGATATAGAATCGATTTAATCATTGAAAATAAATTAATTTTAGAAATAAAGTCTGTGGAATCATTAAATGATGTCCATTTTGCACAATTATTAACCTATTTAAAATTGACAAACTGTAAATTGGGATTACTATTAAATTTCAATGTCGCTTTAATTAAAAATGGTATTAAACGTATTGCTAACAACTTATAATCTCTTTGCGAACTCTGCTTAAAACTCTGCGACCTTTGCGGTTAAACAAAAATATGAAAGCAATAATCACGCACCAAAACAAAACCTTTCAAGTAGATTTATCAAAACCAATTGATATTTCACTTCCATTATCCAATACTGAAAACAATCCGATTGCTTGGTACATTGAAAAACCACAAATTGAACCCGTTCGTTTTGGCTCTTGGGTGGGAAGTGTGAAAGGCGGAGCAACAACTAATTTCAACAACATCTTTTTCAATCCGCACGGACATGGAACGCATACTGAATGTTTGGGACATATTACGAAGGAATTTTTCAGCATCAATCAAGCACTGAAAACATTTTTCTTTACGGCTCAACTGATTTCTATTCAATCTGAAAAACAAGGAGATGATTTTGTGATTACGAAAAATCAAGTGGAAAAAGCTTTAGGTAATTCAAATCCCGAAGCGATTGTGATTCGCACCTTACCCAATTTAAACGAAAAAAAAACCAAGAATTATTCGAATACCAATCCGCCTTATTTACACGAAGATGCAGCTATTTTTATTCGCGAAGAAGGTATTCAGCATCTTCTTATTGATTTGCCAAGTGTTGACAAAGAAAAGGACGAAGGCAAATTATTAGCTCACAAAGGCTTTTGGAATGTGAAAGACGTGAATAATTTAAATGAAGATGCACGAAAAAATGCAACAATTACGGAATTGATTTTTGTTGATGAGGATGTAAAAGATGGTTTTTATTTATTGAATTTGCAGATTGCTTCGTTTGAAAATGATGCTTCGCCGTCTAAACCAATTCTATTTCAAATTTTATAATTTAAATGATGAATATTGAACAACTCTACGAATTTTGTCAGTCCAAAAAAGGCGTCACCGAACATTTCCCCTTCGATGAAGATACCTTAGTTTTTAAAGTCGGCGGAAAAATGTTCTGTCTCACTTCTTTAAAAGATTGGGAAAGTAGAACTCCTTCCTTAAACCTGAAATGTGATCCTGAAAAAGCATTGGAACTTCGTGCCGAATACGATGCGATTAATCCGGGCTATCACATGAGTAAAGTGCATTGGAACACAATTGCTTTTCACAGTGATGTGGATGACAAAATGATGCGGGAATTGATTAACCATTCGTATGAATTGGTTTTCAAAAGTTTGACGAAGAAAATTCAAAATGAAATTCTTGAATTAGAAAATTAGGTAGTATTTTTGTGCTAAATTAGTTCTTACCAACCAAAATATAAAAAGCAACACAGCCATGATAGAAAATTTAAAGAAAATATTAAACGAAGATCAAGACCCAAAAGCTATCGAAAAGATTACAGCTAAGTTGCATAATCTCTTGATGACGAACGAAGAAATTGGCTACATCGCCGTTCAAAAAAAGCCTGCTGTTACGATTCTTCCCGACAGTATTGTGGTTACCAACAAAAGAATTTTACTATGCAAACCAAAAAATTTGGGTTTATCAATGGAATTTATTGATTATGATTGGGATGATATTTCGGCTAGTTTTGTGAAAGAAGGAATTTTGGGTGCCGAGTTCACTTTTACCACCAAATCGGATTTAACGCATACAGTTGATTATTTACCTAAAACCCAAGCCCGAAAACTATATACTTTTGCAAAAGAACAATTGGATTTATTGAAAAACAACAATGTCAATTCTTTTGTTTCGCAAGAAGAAATTGTGACAGATGAGATTTTGAATGAAGAAATTCCGGTTCAGCCGACCATTGAAATTGAAGAAATTGAAACGGAAGAAGTAACTAACTTTGCAGAGATTGTTCCGGTTTCCAATTACACCACTTATGAACAACCTAAAACAGAAACTCCCTCTTCAAGCTCAACTCCAGAGAGAAAATTGAGTGAACTGTCTCAAGATGAATTATTTGAAAAATTACAGAACTACAAAAAACTGCTCGATAACGGATTAATTTTACAAGGCGAATACGATAATTTTAAAAAAGAAATTTTGAGCTATATGTAATATAACCCTTCCAGCGTTTAAAACTCTGGAAGGATTTATTTTAAAACTAAAGTGATTTCTTCTGCTTCTCCACGAAACCATCGGCTTGCAACTCTAACAATTCGATAGCTCTTTTTTTCTTGTAATCGTATAAGCCTTTGTCTTCCCGAATGTCTGCATAAACTTTATCGTAAATAGATGCATCGGTTTGTTTTTGCAAATCACTTTGGTATTTATTTTGGGCTAAAACGTTTTTTACCGCCAATTCTCCTTCTTCCTGTTTAAAATCATATTCACCTTTGGGTGATAATAATTTGGCAATAATGGGTGAAGTTTCAATGGCTAAGAAAAGTAACATTATAAAAAACGACGGCAACCAGGGTAAATCTCCTAGGGCATTGATGCGAGCCATTAATCCATCAAAACCATCAATGATAGGTTGCGTTTCGGCTACTTTTTTATCTAAATCGGTTTGAAGCGTTTTACCTTTTGCTTCCAATTCAGTAATTTTTGTTTGATTAGTAGCTTTTAAAGCTGCTAATTCCTGTAAAGCAGCATCGTGTTTTTCACGTTTTTCTTTGTAAACCGGACCTTTACCGAGTTTTTTTGTGCCGGCAGTTCCTTCTGCTTCGGTGATGAAAACGGAATATAAATCGTTGACTTCTTTTTCTTTTTTTAAGATGTCTGATTTTAAACTATCGATTTGAGCTTTGTTTTGATCAACGTCAGACTGAAAATAATTGGCGACTTGCTTTTTATTATTCATTGCCATTTCGTTTTTTTCTTTCAACAAAACGGTATTAATTTCTTTTTCAAAAATTTTGATTTCCAATGGTTTTGAAATGACAATGGCTATGATAACCGCCAACACAATTCGGGGTGAAGCTTGAATCAATTCGTCCAGAAAACTGTCTCTTTTTTTGATGGTGGAAACAATAAAACGGTCGAGGTTGAAAATGAGTAAACCCCAAACGAAACCAAAAAATACAGCGGTGTAAACGTTATCAAAAACGGTGTAAAGTGCATAACTGCCGGCAATAAAAGCCATAACTGCCGTAAAGAAAACCGTGGCACCAATTCCGGCATATTTGTTTTGTTCGCCATTGGAACAACTTTCGATGATTTGCTTGTCGGAACCCGAACAGAGTAGGAAGAATTTTTTAAGCATGATGATTGATTTTTGATTGATGATTGATTAGTACAAATTTAACGCCAAAAGTTTCAAATTGTTGTAATTTGTTGAAAAATTGGTGATTAGTGGAATTTGTTTTAAGAAATGGGTTGATTGCACAGATTGCACCCGGGATGGCAGCGAAAAGCCCGGAACAAAAAAATGCCAATTTTCTCGAGCCAAAAAAGCGACCAACGGAAGCTCTTTTTGGGTTGTAGAAAATGGCATTTTTTGTGAGGACTTGCAGCGAACAGCCCGAAATGGGGCCAAAAAAAATCCGCTTACTCTAATGAATTAGCGGTTTTAATGTTTTGCGTCTTTGCGACTTTGCGAGATTATTTCACGCAAAGTCGCAAAGACGCAAATATCTATTTTGTTAAAAAAAGCGTGATGCTATTTACTCAACTCCACGAAATACTTGTAAAACAACGGAATGGTTTCGATTCCTTTTAAGTAATTGAAAATTCCGAAATGTTCGTTTGGCGAGTGAATGGCATCGCTGTCGAGACCAAATCCCATGAGGATGGTTTTGGATTTCAATTCTTTTTCGAACAGAGCGACAATTGGAATACTTCCGCCGGAACGCACAGGAATAGCAGGTACTCCGAAAGTTTCGGTATAGGCTTTGTTGGCCGCTTGATAACCGATGCTGTCGATTGGCGTTACATAACCTTGACCGCCGTGGTGTGGCGTCACTTTTACTTTTACCGATTTTGGAGCGATGCTTTCAAAGTGATTTTTGAACAATTCGGTGATTTCTTGCCAATCTTGGTTTGGCACTAATCGCATTGAAATTTTGGCAAAAGCTTTGCTGGCGATTACTGTTTTGGCACCTTCGCCAGTGTAGCCGCCCCAGATTCCGTTGACGTCTAACGTTGGACGGATGGAGTTGCGTTCGTTTGTGGTATATCCAGCTTCGCCATGAATATCATTGATATCTATTGATTTTTTATAGTTATCGAGCGAGAACGGAGCTTTGGCCATTTCGGCTCTTTCTTCCAAGGATAATTCTTCTACTTTATCGTAAAAACCAGGTATGGTGATGTGATTATTTTCATCATGAAGTGACGCAATCATTTTGGTCAAAACATTGATTGGGTTGGCAACCGCACCGCCGTAAAGTCCGGAATGCAAGTCGCGGTTGGGTCCGGTCACTTCGACTTCAACATAACTCAATCCGCGTAATCCGGTGGTAATGGAAGGTTGTTGGTTGGAAATCATTCCGGTATCGGAAATCAAAATTACGTCGTTGGCCAATTTTTCTTGATTGCGTTCTACGAACCAGCTAAGGCTTTTTGAACCTACTTCCTCCTCGCCTTCAATCATAAATTTAACGTTGCAAGGTAAGCAATTGTTGGCAATCATATATTCAAATGCTTTCACGTGCATATACATTTGACCTTTGTCATCGCAAGAACCACGGGCAAAAATGGCACCTTCGGGGTGAATCTCTGTGGTTTTGATAACCGGTTCAAACGGTGGTGAAGTCCATAATTCCATTGGATCGGGCGGTTGAACATCGTAATGTCCGTAAACCAAAACGGTTGGTAAATTCTTGTCGATGATTTTTTCTCCGTAAACAATTGGGTATCCGGGGGTTTCACACAGTTCTACGAAATCGCAGCCGGCTTTTTCGAGGCTGGTTTTTACGGCTTCGGCTGTATTGATAACATCTTGTGAATAAGCGGAATCGGCACTTACAGAAGGTATTTTAAGTAATTCGATGAGTTCGTTAATGAATCGTTCTTTGTTTTGTTGAACGTAGTTTTTTATGTTGTTCATAGTAAAATATATAATAAAATCAAAGATACAAATTGAAATTACAAATTCCAATTGGATAAATTTTTAGATTCTTCTTTGACACGGATTACACGAATTGTCACGGATTAAAAAATTTCACAAATCCTTTAAAACTTAAAAAATAGAAATCTCACAATTTTACTTCATCATTTGCACCCCTCTCCTTTGGAGATGGGTTGGGGTGAGGTTTATTTGACACGGATTGCACGAATTGTCACGGATTAAAAAATTTCACAAATCCTGTAAAACTTAAAAAATAGAAATCTCATAATTTTACTTCATCATTTGCACCCCTCTCCTTTGGAGATGGGTTGGGGTGAGGTTTATTTGACACGGATTGCACGAA